>JBDSVW010000361.1:0-7510 GCA_039927015.1 Gemmatimonadaceae bacterium
ACCATCCCGCCCTATCTGTGCGCGCTGTACTCCATCCCGGAGGGCGTCAACACCGAAGCGGCCGAGATCGTCAAAAGCGTCGTGATGGAGGAGATGCTGCACATGACGCTGGTGGCCAACGTGATGAACGCCGTGGGTGGGGCACCGGTGGTGGCCGATCCCCATTTCGTGGCGGACTATCCGACGGCCCTTCCGCATTCAGCGGGCGAGTTCAAGGTCTCGCTTCTTCCGCTGGGGCCCAAAGCGCTGGATGTCTTTCTCCTGATTGAACGACCGGACGAAGGCCCGCCGCAGTCCGACCACTACCAGACGATCGGCCAGTTCTACACGGCGATACGCGATGGCATCGAGAAGCTCGACGCGGACATGGGTAAGCGGGGAGAGAAGCTCTTCATCGGCCCTGCGGACCGGCAGGTGCCGACCACGTGGTACTACGGTGGTGGAGGGGCGGTGCGGCCCGTATGCTGCCTGAAGACCGCGCAGGCCGCGTTGCTCGAGGTAGTGGAGCAGGGCGAGGGCGCACACCACGGCCTCTACGACGACGACAACAAGTACGGGCAGACCGCGGAGGTCGCGCACTACTATCGCTTCATGGAGATCCTCAAGCAGCGCCGCTACGGGCCCAAGGACACCCCGCAGTCGGGGCCTTCGGGCCAGGAACTCCCGATGGACTGGTCGGCGATCTATCCGATGCATCCCAACCCGAAGGTGAAGGACTACGAGAAGCAGCCGTCGGTGCAGCGGATGATGGTGCAGTTCAATCGCTCGTACACCACGCTCCTTCGCGAGCTGCAACTGGCCTTCAACGGAACTCCCGAGCGGCTCATGCAGGCGGTGCCCCTCATGTACGAGCTGCGCCATCAGGGCACATCGTTGATGAAGATCCCCTCGTGCCACGGCGACGGCACGACGGTGGGGCCGAGCTTCGAATACGACGAAGGCGCCCCGATGCCGTAGGCGGGTCGTCCGCCTCGCACGTCCCATTATGTTTCCTGCGTGAAGAAACCAGAGAGCACTCCCGCGCGCTCCCTCGTGGTGCATGCGCACTTGTATCAGCCGCCGCGCGAACATCCGTTCTTCGATGAAATCGAGACCGAGGTGTCTGCGGCGCCGTATCACGACTGGAACCAGCGCATCGAGCGTGAGTGTTACCGCGCCGTGGTGGCGGCGCGTGTCACCGGCGACACCGGGCACATCGCCCGCATCGTTAACACGCTGGAATACATCTCCTTCAACGTCGGGCCCACCCTGTTCTCGTGGCTCGAGCGTCAGGCGCCGGACACCTATCGCGCCATCCTCACCGCCGACCGCGCCAGCTGCGAACGGCTGGGGGGACTCGGCAATGCCATCGCGCATCCCTATCACCACGTCATCCTTCCGCTCGCATCGCGCCGCGACAAGGTGACGGGGGTGCGCTGGGGTATCGCAGACTTCCGGCGCCGCTTCGGTCGGGAGCCCCTCGGCTTCTGGCTGCCTGAAACGGCGGTGGACGACGAAACGCTGGACGTGCTGGCGCAGGAGGGGATGCGCTTCACGGTCCTCGCCCCCTACCAGGTGCGCCACCTGCCGCCTAACGGGTTGCCGGGCCGCTATACCACCAGCAACGGGCGGCACATCGCCGTTTGCCCGTATCACGGCGACATCTCGCACGGCATCGCCTTCGGCGGGCTGGTGCGGGATGGCAGCAGGTGGGCGCGCACCATCCTCGAGGTCCCGCCCACCGATCCCGAGGGCAGCGTGCAGCTCGTGTCGGCCGCCACGGACGGTGAGACGTACGGACATCATCACCGCTTCGCCGAGATGGCACTGGCGCGCGTGATCGAGATCTGCACCGCCACCGGCGTGACCGTCGAGAACTACGCGTCGTTCCTGGACCGGCACCCGGCGAGCCATGCGGTAGAGCTGGTGGCGCCGTCGGCGTGGAGCTGCGCGCACGGGGTGGAACGGTGGCGGTCGAATTGCGGCTGCCGGTCGGACGGACAGATGAACCCGAGCCAGGAGTGGCGGACGCCCCTGCGGGACGGGCTCAACGTCCTGGCGAACGAGCTGCACGTCATCTTCCAGCGCGACGGGGCGGCGTTGTTCGGGGATGTGTGGGAAGCGCGGGACCGGTACGGTGCCGCGGTGGCCCGCGATGCGGACGCACGGTACGAGGCGGCCACCGCATGGCTGCCGGCTGATGCGCCCATTGAGCAGCGGCGGCGCGCCGCCGAGCTGCTCGAGATGGAACGCGATGCGCTGCGCATGTTCACGTCGTGCGCGTGGTTCTTCGACGACATCGGCGGCATCGAGCCCATGCAGGTGTTGCGGTATGCGGTGCGGGCGATCGAGCTGAGCGGAGACAGCGAGCGGCTGATGGCGACGCTTCGGACGGCGCTACGGCAAGCGAAGAGCAACAGTCCGGCGGTGGGTACGGGAGAGGACGTCGTGCTGCGGCTGGCGTCCCCGCCGCACGCGGCGGCGCGCACCGCCGCCGCGGCGGCCGCGCTGGTGGCCTTGGGTGAGGAGCCCAACGCCCTGCTGTCGGCCAATGCCGTGTTCGCGACAATACGCGACGACGTCGTTACCGTGACGTCGCGCGATACGCGGGGGGAGCGACACTTCCGCGTGGCGGTGGTGGAACGCCGCGCCAACGACATCGTGTGCGACGTCACGGCGCTGGAAGGCGAGCATGCCGGCGGGTGGCGCATTCCGCTCGCGGAGTTTCCCGAGCGACCGCGTCTCGCCATCCGGCAGGCGTTGCTGCGCGCCCTGCTGCCGCGATGCCTCACGCCGCACGAGATGGATCGCCTGGCACTGGGGGAACACCTGCGGGCCGTGATCGTGGTACCGCTCCTGCGGGCCGTGGCGCGGCTGGACGCCGATCAGTCCGCCGAGGCGCTGGACGTGGCGCACGCGCTGCTCGATCTCTTCGAGCAACTGGAGACCAACGTGCCCTTCGACCTGCAGACCGAGTTCTGGACCGTGTGGCAGAGGGCCGCGCCGGAGCGTCGCGCGTCGCTGGAAGCGCTGCGACTGCGCCTGGGCTTCGAGCCCTAGGAGGCGGGGGGGTGGGATCGCTAACGCGTGCCGTGGTGTTCATTCGACAGGCGCCCTATTTCCAGGAGCACGATACGATGCGCACCCGACCTGATCATTCACTACCGGGCGGTGAAGCGCCGGCCGCCTGGCTCGACGAGCTCTGTCACGCGCGAAGTGCGTTCGATCTTCCGCGACAGGCACACCATCGCGCGGGACAGGTGGTGGAACAGGTCTTGGGCTTCCTGTTCCCGCACTTCGCGCCCGAGGTGCACTGCGAGCGCGAGGCGCTGGCGCGCGAGTATCGCGAGCTGGCCGAGGTGACCTTCCAACTGCTGAGCGCCTTCTGCGGGGAGGAGCGGGCGCGTGCGGCCGTTGGTCCATTGCTGGACGGGCTGCCGGCGTTGCACGCGGCGCTCACGGAGGACGCGCGCTTCATTCTCGCATCTGATCCGGCTGCCACTTCGCTGGACGAGGTCATCCTCGCGTACCCGGGATTCCTGGCCACGGCCTGCTATCGCATCGCGCACCGGCTGCGCGAACTCGAGATTCCGCTGCTGCCGCGACTCATCACGGAGTACGCACACCAGCGCACCGGCATTGACATCCATCCCGGGGCGACCATCGGCGTGCCCTTCGCGATCGATCACGGCACCGGTACCGTGATAGGAGAAACGGCGCACGTGGGCGCGCGCGTGCGCATGTACCAAGGGGTGACGCTTGGCGCGTTGTCGGTGGAGAAGCGTCTCGCCTCGGCCAAGCGCCATCCCACGATCGGGGATGACGTGGTGCTCTACGCCAACGCCACCGTGCTCGGCGGGCGTACGATCGTTGGGGAAGGGAGCGTCATCGGCGGGAATGTGTGGCTCACCCGATCGGTGCCCGAGCGGACCGTGGTCGCGCAGCGCGCCATGGAAACGCACGCCACCGATGATCCCCTGCTCGAGTTTTATATCTGACTGAGTGCGTGTGAACGATCTTCATTCCGTGTCGGTGACACAACCGAAACGGCCTCCCCATCCCAGGTGCCAGGAGCAGCATGATAGCGGCCTCGATACTCGACACCATCGGCAACACGCCCCACGTGCGCATCAATCGCCTGTACGGTGACACGCATACCGTGCACATGAAGCTCGAGCGTGCGAATCCCGGGGGCTCCATCAAGGACCGGATCGGCCTTTCTATGATCGAGGACGCCGAGCGGCGCGGAGTGCTGAAGCCGGACACCGTGATCATCGAGCCGACATCGGGCAACACGGGCATCGGGCTGGCGATGGTGGCGGCGGTAAAGGGCTACAAGCTGATTCTCGTGATGCCGGAGTCGATGTCGGTGGAGCGCCGGCGCGTGTTGGCCGCGTACGGGGCGGCGTTCGACCTCACGCCGCGCGAGAAGGGGATGAAGGGGGCCATCGAGCGGGCGAAGGAGCTGGTGGCTAGTACGCCGAATTCGTGGATGCCGCAGCAGTTCGAGAATCCGGCGAATGTGGAGGTGCATCGGCGTACCACTGCGCAGGAGATCCTGCGCGATTTCCCCGACGGGCTGGACTATCTGGTCACCGGCGTGGGTACTGGCGGGCATATCACGGGGGTGAGCCAAATCCTCAAGGAAACGATGCCTGCGCTGCGGACGGTCGCGGTGGAGCCAGCCAAGTCGGCCGTGCTGTCTGGGGGCAGCCCGAGTCCGCACCGCATTCAGGGGGTAGGGGCGGGATTCGTGCCGGCGGTGCTGGACCGCGAGACGCTGGACGACGTGGTGCAGGTGACGGAGGAGGATGCGTATGCCTACGCCCTGCGCGCGGCCCGCGAGGAGGGCATTCTCATCGGACCTTCCTCGGGCGCATCCCTGGCCGCGGTGGCCCAGGTGCTGAAGGGCGCACCTAACGGCAGCCGTGTGCTGACGTTCTGCTACGACACGGGCGAGCGCTATCTGTCGGTGGACGGCCTCTTCCCGAGCAGCGCCTGAGGATTGTTCTTCCCCTCGGCGAAACGTCGCGCCACCTTCCCGTCTTCCCGTCTTCCCGTCTTCTCAAGATCCCGTCTTCTCAAGATCCCGTCTTCTCAAGATCCCAGTGCCCCTCGTCATCTTCGCCGCCCCGATCCTCAGTGAAAACGCCCTTCACATGGTGGAGGCCGCTTTCTCGCTGCCAGATGTTCAGATGGCGGTCATCACCCAGGATCGCGCGGAGGGGCTGCGGCATCTGCAGGGACGCGTGGCGCATTGGCGGGTGACCGATGTGCACGACGTGGAGCAGCTGGTATGGGCCGCGCGTGGACTGGCGCAGCAGGGCGGGCCGATTCATCGCCTGTTCGGGGCGTACGAACAGCTGCAGGTGTCGCTGGCGCAGGCCCGGCAGGTGCTTGGGATTGATGGGTTGAGCGTGGAGGCGGCGACGAACTTCCGGGACAAGGCGCGCATGAAGACGCTGCTGCGCGAGGCAGGGCTGCCCTGCGCGCGACACCGACTGGCGGAGAACGTGGCAGACGCCGTGTCCTTCGCGAAGGCATCGGGCTTCCCGATCGTGGTCAAGCCGCCAGCGGGCGCCGGGGCGATCTCGACGTTCCGGGTGGACGACATGTCCGCATTGCAGGCGGCGCTGACGCTGTCTCCGCCCAGCGAGGAGAAGCCCGTGTTGCTGGAGGAGTTCGTGCAGGGCGAGGAGCATTCGTTCGAGACGATCACGATCGACGGCAAGCACGTCTGGCACTCGCTCACGCACTACTATCCCACGCCGCTGCAGGTGGTGGACAATCCGTGGATCCAGTGGTCGATCGTTTTGCCACGGGAAGCGGACGACGCCCGCTATGACGACATACGACAGGCCGCCTGCCGCGCACTGGATGTGTTAGGCATGCGGACCGGCATGTCGCACATGGAGTGGTTCCGCCGGCCGGATGGAAGCATCGCCATCAGCGAGGTGGCGGCGCGGCCGCCCGGTGCGCAAATCACGCAGCTCATGTCCGTGGCGCACGACTTCGACGCGGTGCAGGCGTGGGCGCGGGCGATGATCTTCGGCACCTTCGCGCGACCGGAGCGGAAGTATGCGAGCGGCGCGGCCTTCCTTCGCGGGTCGGGCGAGGGCCGCATCAAGGCGGTGCGGGGTGTGCAGGAAGTGAACGAGGCGCTGGGCGACATGATCGTCGCCGCCAAGACGCCGGAGGTGGGGGCGACGCCGTCCCCGAGCTACGAGGGCGACGGGTGGGTGATCGTGCGGCATCAGGACACGAAGAGGGTGGAGCAGGCCCTCAGGAAGATCGTATCGACCATTCGCGTGGAGCTGGGCTCATGAACGTGATCATGATTGCTCCCGGATATCCGGGCGAGATGCCGCACTTCTGCCGCGGCCTCGCGGCGCACGGCGCGAAGGTCTACGGCCTGAGTGACGTGCCAGAACGCGAGCTGCCGGCGCTGACGAGGGAAAATCTCTCGGGCTACCTGCAGGCGAGCGACTTCACCGATGAGGATGGCGTGGTGCGCCAGGTGATGCAGAGCGTGGGAGAGCAGCGCGTCGACCGGGTGGTGTGCCTGTGGGAGCCGGGCGTGGAGCTGGCGGCCAAGCTGCGCGAGGCGTTAGGTACGCCCGGACAGGGGGTCGCGCAGGCGACGATCTTCCGGAACAAGGACCTGATGAAGCAGGCCGTGACCAAGGCGGGCATTCGCACCGCCCGGCACGCATCGGCCACGAGCCTGTCGCAGATTCGCGCGGCCGCCGAGTCGATCGGCTTTCCGGTGATCGTGAAGCCGATTGCCGGGGCCGGCTCGATGGACACCTTCCGCGCCGACTCCATGGAGGAGCTGGACCGGGAGCTGAAGCAGGTGCAGTCGTACGACGAAGTGAACGTCGAGGAGTTCATCGAGGGTGAGGAGTACACGTACGACACCATCAGCATCGATGGGAAGGTGGTGTACGAGAACGTGTGCTACTATCGGCCGAACCCGCTGGCGGCACGCAGCAACGAGTGGATCTCGCCGCAGACGCTGGCGCTGCGCGACCTCTCGCCCGAGCCCGTCGCGACCGGCGTCGCCATGGGGCGCGATGTGCTGAAGGTGATGGGATTCCGCACCGGCTTCACGCACATGGAGTTCTTCTGGACTCCGAAGGGTGAAGCGATCTTTGGCGAGATTGCGGCGCGACCCGCGGGGGCGCGCACGGTGGACCTCATGAACTTCGTGGGAGACGTGGACCTGTACAGCGGCTACGCCGAGGCGGAGCTGAAGGGGACGTTCTCCCAGTCAACGGAACGCAAGTACAACGTCTGCAACATCTTCAAGCGCGCCCAGGGCAAGGGCCGCATCCGGAGCATCGAAGGGCTGCAGCATCTGATGGACCGGTACGGCGAGGCGATCCATCACGTGGACCTGCTTCCGCTGGGCGCGGAGCGGCGCAACTGGGTGCTGACGCTCGTCTCCGACGGCTACGTGACCGTGCGACATCCCGACCTGCAGACGTGCATGGACATTTCGGACGCCGTGGGCACCGAGTTGCGCCTGGTG
>JBDSVW010000362.1:0-8061 GCA_039927015.1 Gemmatimonadaceae bacterium
GCGCGATGAGTCGTGGGTGGTGGTGCGGACCGAGATGGCCGAGGCCGACGCGCCGCGTGCGGGAGAGCGAATTCGGCCCTCGCGCAGCGCCAGGCTGGCGAAGCTCATCGCGCGACCGGGGGACGCATCCGCGTCCGCCCTCGCGACGGCGGCCGGCGCCAGCGGCTGGTACCTCCTGCTGCTCGAGATCACCACCGATGAGCGCCAGGAGCGGGGGCCGACGGCGTTGATTACCCTGGGCGGGGGCGACGCGCGCGACGACGAGCGGCTGGCGAAGGACCTCGTGTTCGACCGGGTCTACGCGCACGGCTGGCCCGAACAGACGCTGCGCCGATGCTTCGCACTCAACAGCGGAGGAACGGCGATCGTGGACTCATGGCTTGACGAGTGTCACGAGAAGGGGGCCGATTCGCAGGCGATCGGTGGGTGGAATGGCCCGGGCCCCTTTCTCATCGAGAACAACACACTGGCGGGTGCCGGAGAGAACGTGATGTTCGGCGGCTCGGACCCGCGGACGCCGGGGCTCAATCCGTCCGACATCGTGCTGCGACGGAATCACATCGTGACGCCTCCCGAGTGGATGCGCCGCTGGACGAAAAAGAACGTCATCGAGACGAAGAACGTCCGGCGCATGCTCATCGAGGAGAACGTGATCGAGGGCTCGTGGGCGGACGGGCAGGATGGGTACGCCGTGCTGATCAAGAGCGCCAACCAGTCGGGCCGCTGTCCGTGGTGCATCTCGGCCGACATCATCGTCAGGCGCAACCTGATCCGGAACGTGGGGGCCGGCATCAACGTGAACGGCCTGGGCGGCTCGAAGCATCCCGTGGACTCCACCTCCCGGCGCATCGAGATCACCGAGAATTACATCGACGGAGTCGGCGTTCCACCGTACCGCGGAGCGGGACGACTCTGGATGCTGCTGTCCGGGGCCCGGGACGTCGTGATCGCCAACAATACGTCCATCGCGCCGCCTAACGCCGATATCCAGTCCAGCCTGACGCTGGGATCGCGCAACACGTCGAGCACGATCAACCTCGTGTTCGAACGCAACGTGATGACTCGCGGTCGCTATGCGGTGGCGGGATGCGGCAACCCGCGCACGTACATGGAGTGCCTGCCGGGCGCTCGCGTGTCGGGCAACATCCTCGTCGGCGGCGCGCAGCCGGCCGACCGCTTCCTGCAGGGATTCCTGCCCGCGCCTTCGGTGGCGAGTGCCATCGGTCGGGCGGGGGTCAGTCGCGCGACGATCGAGCGGGCGACCGCGGGCGTGGTGGTCGAGCGGTAGGCGGGCGCCGACGGGCGGAACGGTGGCGTGTCGATGCTCCCGGTATCAGCGCGGGGGCGCGGTCCACGCCAGCCAGTCACGCGGCGCGAGCATCTCCATGAATTCCGCCTCGCGTGATCCGGGCGCGGGCTCTGCGCCGTAGTCCCACCGGGCTTCTGGCGGGAGGCTCATCAGCACGCTTTCGATGCGGGCGCCCGTCTGCAGCCCGAAGAGGGTGCCGCGGTCGTGCACGAGGTTGAACTCCACATAGCGGCCCCGGCGCAGTCGCTGGAAGTGGACCTCGCGCTCGCCGAACGACTCGTCGCGCCGGCGCCCGACGATCAGCGCATAGGCGGACCGTAGCGCCTCGGCAATGCCGGCACCCAGGTCGAACAGCGACTCCGAACCCAGCCCCGATTCGTCCTCGCGGGGACGCAGGTGATCGTAGAACACGCCGCCGACGCCGCGCGCTTCGTTGCCGCGATGCACGTTGACGAAGTAGGCGTCGCACCACCCCTTGAATCGCGCGTAGAGCGTGGGATGAAAACGGTTGCACGCGGCGTGGAGCGCGACATGAAACTCGTGCGCATCGTGCCAATGCGGATAGTACGGGGTGAGGTCGGTACCGCCTCCGTGCCACGCGTCGAGCATGCGCCCGTCGGCGCTCGTGACTTCGAAATACCGCGCGTTGAAGTGCACGGTGGGCACCATAGGACTCGTCGGATGCGCCACCACACTCACGCCGCTGGCGAAGAAATCGAGCGGCCCCGCATCGACGGGATATCGAGCGCCGAGGCGTTCCGCCACCTCGAGGGGAAGGGGACCCCACACCGTGGAACGATTCACCCCCGCCTTCTCGAACGTCGCTCCACTCGTCATGACGCGGGAGACGCCGCCGCCGCCTCCGTCGCGGGACCACCGGTCTTCCACGAAGCGACCGCCGCCATCCAGCGCGAGGAAAAACTCCGAGAGCGACGCGTGCAACGTCTCCGTCCGCCGCGCCGCAATGTGCTGCGACTCGGACAAACTGGGGGAAGCTGGCTCGGACTGGGGGACGTGTGGCACGTTGCGTTCCTGTTTCCTACGCGCCCGCCCGCGGAGTGGTCGGAACGAATTCCTTCACCGTGTCCACGAACGCCTTCGCGTTCTCCACCGGCGTGTCGGGGAGTACGCCATGTCCGAGATTGGCGATGTATGCGGGCGAATGCAGCGCCTGCAGCATGCGCTGCGTGCGGGCCCGCACGTCGTCCGGCGTTCCGAACAGGGCGCACGGATCGAGGTTGCCCTGGATGGCGACGCCGTGCGTGTCGGACAGCGCGCGGGCCACGGAGAATGGCGTCTCCCAGTCGATGCCGATGACATCTGCCGTGGTCCGCTGCGTCATGGCCGATAAAGACGCCCCGGCCCCCGGCGCGAAGCTGATGACCGGTACCCCGGTTTCGTCCCGCACGCGCCGCACGATACGGCTGACGTACGGCAGGGCGAACTCCGTGTACTCCATGGGACCCAGCGCACTGGCCCACGAATCGAAGAGCTGGACGATCTGCGCCCCCGCCGCCACCTGCGCCACGAGAAAATCCCCGACCACCAGCGTCAGGCGCTCCAGCAGGTCGTGCAGCATCGCCGGCTACGAGAAGAGCAGCTTCTTCACGACGTGGAAATGCTTTGTGCCTTGGCCCTCGATCATGTAAGAGGCCAGCGTCCACGGCGCGCCGGCGAAGCCAATCAGGGGCACGCGGCCCCCCAGCGCGGTGCGCGTCTGTCGCAACGCTTCGAGCGTGTAGGAAATCGAGTCGAGCACGTCGGGCGCGCGGAGTGCACGCACCGCGCTGGCGGTGCGGAGCGGCGCCGGAAATCGGGGGCCGCTGCCCTCGTGCATCTCCAGGTGCATGCCCATCGCCTCGGGCACCACGAGGATGTCGCTGAAGATGATCGCCGCATCCACTCCGATGAGATCGACCGGCTGCAGCGTGACCTCCGCCGCCAGTTCCGGCGTCCGTACCATCGTCAGGAAGTCCGCCGTCTTCCGCACCGCCCGGTACTGGGGCAGGTATCGGCCTGCCTGGCGCATGAACCAGACCGGCGGACGCCCGCTGTTCTGTCCGCGCGCCGCGGCCAGCAGCCGCGGGAGCGGAAGGGTAGCGTTGACGTCGGCGCCCAGATGAGGGGGGGCTCCCGCGCGTTTGGGATCAGAAGTGCGCAACACAGTCCTCGTGCAGAGGGGCGACCTAACGATCTCCGGCTCCCGGCCGGGCTCGTGTCCAGTCGGGAAGTGTAACGCATGGTGCCGCAGAGCTGACCCCGGCGGCGGTGCGAGGGGACGCCAACAATTAGATTGTCACCTTCCCAGAGCAGAGCCGAGGTCGGCTGACGACCCGACGCCTCACCTGGCCCGGCTCGGCCCGGCGCGGCCGACGTGGCCTCCCCCTTCTCTCCCACTCACGCTTTCCCCATGGTCCCTTCGGCGACGCAACGCGCGATGCCTCACGCCGTCATCCTCGTTGACGAGCTGGACCAGGAGGTGGGTCAGCGCGAGAAGCTGGCCGCCCACCGGGAAGGCGCATTGCACCGTGCCGTCTCCGTCTTTGCCTTCGATGCGGCGGGCGACCTGATCATGCAGCGCCGGGCGCCGGGCAAGTATCACTCCGGCGGACTCTGGTCCAACAGCGCGTGCACACATCCTCGGGCGGGTGAGAGTGTGGACGCCGCCGCGCGCCGGTGCATGCGGGAGGAACTCGGCGTGCCATGCGCCAGTCTCGTCGAGATGTTCTCCTTCATCTATCGCGCGCAGGTCTCCCCCTCGCTGGTCGAGCACGAGTTCGACCATGTCTTGGTGGCCACCGTTCACGGGGCCCTGTCTCCCGATCCGGACGAAGTGGAGGACGTGCGCCACGTGTCGCTGCCCGATGCCTGGCGCGAAGTGTCCGAGTCTCCCGAGCGCTTCACCGCCTGGTTTCCCCTGGCGCTGACGCGGCTGCGCGCGTTAGGCGGACAGCTGCCGGCGCCCGAGACCGCGCGGTGACGGACGACCGCGACGCCGGCCGCCCGGTGGTGGCCATCACGCGAGCGCGGGAGGACGCGCTCTCGTTGGCGGTCGCCCTGGACGCGCACGGCCTGCGGCCCTTGGTGGCGCCCCTCATCCGCATTGTGCCGCGTCCCGCGGAGGGGCTCGCCCAGGTGTTGGGGCAGTGGGAGCAATACGACTGGATTGCCTGTACGAGCCGGCATGCGGTGGACGCGCTGGCCGAGGGTTGCCGTGTGGCGGGCATCGCGCCTCACCTGCTGGGCATGCTGCGCGTGGCCGCGGTGGGAGGCGCGACGGCGTCGGCGCTGGCCTCGTTAGGAATTCCGGTGTCGGTGGTACCGGAGCGTGGGGACGCGGAGCAGCTGGCAGCGGCGCTGCTGGCCACCGCGCCCGGGGCCGGTGCGCGCGTGCTTTTTCCGCGCGCCGCGGCCGCACGCGACTCCCTTCCCGCCGCGCTCCGCGCCGCCGGACTTTTGGTGGACGACGTGATTGCCTACGAGACGCTGCCCTGTGAGGCGGGGGCGGCCGAATTGGCGTCCGCACTCTCGCGGCAGGAGGTGGCGGTTGTGACGCTCGCATCCGGTTCGGCCGCGCGCGCCTTCGGGGCGCTCGTTCCGGCCGACCTGCACTCCCGCACCCGGCTGGTGTCCATCGGCGCGACCACGAGCGAGATTGCGCGTTCCATGGGCCTGCGCGTGGTGGACGAGGCGGAGTCCCCAAATGTCGAGGCGCTGGCACGCGCGGCGCGCCGAGCCGTCACTGAGACCCACCTGAATGCATAACGATCATCGCCCGTCCGACGCCAGGGCGCCTGTGCGGATCGCCACGCGGCGATCGGAGCTCGCGCTTCGCCAGACCCGCATGGTACGGGAGGCCATCGCCGGCCTTGGTTACGACACCGAGGTGGTGAGATTCTCCACACTGGGTGACGAACGACTCGATGTGCCGCTGCCCAGCATCGGCGGGAAGGGCGTGTTCACCGCGGAACTGGAAGCGGCTCTCGTTCGAGGCGCCGTGGATGTGTGCGTGCATTCGCTCAAGGACCTGCCCACCCAGCAGCCGGAGGGTCTCGACATCGGGGCCGTGCTGCCGCGCGATGACCCGCGCGATGCACTGCTCGTGCGGGCCGACGTGGCGCGCGAGGCGCAGACGTTTGCGCACCTGCCGCGGGGGGCGCGCATCGGGACATCCTCGCTCCGCCGGGCCGCGATGATCCGGCACCTGCGTCCCGACCTGCAACTCGTTGACCTGCGGGGCAACGTGCCGACACGCTTGCAGAAGCTCGACGACGGCCAGATGGAGGCCATCGTGCTGGCCGCGGCGGGACTCCGGCGACTGGGACTCGAGGGACGCATCACGGAATGGCTGGACGGCAGCGCCTGGCTTCCCGCACCCGCGCAGGGAATCATCGCGGTGCAGGTGCGCGCCGACGACCAGCGCATGCGCACCATGCTGGCCCACGTGCATCACGGTCCGTCGTGGCAGGCGGCGTTGGCGGAGCGCGCCTTCCTGCAGGCGCTGGAGGGCGGATGCCAGGTGCCCATCGGGGCACTCGCGACGTGGCGCGATGGGGCATTGTGGCTGACGGGAGCCATTCTCGACGTGGAAGGAGGACCGGGAGTGCGAGGCGACATGCAGATCGGCGACGATGGGGCCACGCGCGCGGGGCAGCGTCTGGCCGAGCAACTCCTGGCAGCGGGTGGGGCGCCGCTACTCGCCCGGGCGCGGTTGATGACCGCGGCGCCGCGCATGGAGGCATGAACATGGGCAGCTTTCCCGCGCTTCGCCTGCGCCGGCTGCGGCAATCCCAGGGACTGCGGGGGCTCGTGCGGGAGACGCACCTGCTTCCCTCCCAACTCGTGCTACCCCTGTTCGTGCGCTCGGGCACGGGGGTGCGCAGGGCTATCGGTGCCATGCCGGGCGTGGCCCAGACCTCGGTCGACGAACTGCTACGCGATGCGGAGCGGGCGGCCGCACTGGGCGTGGGAGGACTCATCCTGTTCGGCATTCCAGACGTCAAGGACGACAGCGGCAGTGCGGGGTGGGATGACGAGGGACCGGTGGCGAGCGCCGTACGCGCGCTCAAGCGCGAAGTGCCGCAGCTGGTGATCATGACCGACGTCTGCATGTGCGAGTATACCGCGCATGGCCACTGCGGCATCATTCGCGACGGCCGGGTGGACAACGACGCCACCCTCGAGCTGCTGTCGCGTGCGGCACTCTGTCACGCGGCGGCGGGGGCTGACGTGGTTGCGCCGAGTGACATGATGGATGGCCGCGTGGCCGCGATCCGTGCGGCGCTGGACGCGCACGGGCATTCGTCGGTGCCGATTCTCTCCTACGCCGCGAAGTACGCGTCGGCGTTCTACGGGCCGTTCCGCGAGGCGGCGGAGTCGACGCCGCAGTTCGGCGATCGGCGCGGCTACCAGATGGATGTCGGTAACTCCGACGAGGCGATGCGTGAGATCCGGATGGATATCGCCGAGGGGGCGGACGCCATCATGGTGAAGCCTGCCGGCCCGTGCCTCGACATCATCCGGCGCGCAAAGGTGGAGACGGGCTATCCGGTGGCCGCGTATCAGGTGAGCGGCGAGTACGCGATGATCAAGGCGGCAGCGGCGAATGGGTGGCTGGACGAGCGTCGGGCGATGCTCGAGTCACTGGTCGCCATTCGCCGGGCCGGTGCTGACTTCATCCTGACGTATTTTGCGATCGACGCGGCAGTCGCACTTCGCGAGGGTGAGCCGGGCCCATGACAGGCATCCGGCAATCCCGCCGCGACCGTCGCCGGTCCACCTGATCCACCATCCAGATGCAGCGAGCACACACTCGAATGACCGGGAACTCGGCCGCCATCATGAAGCGCGCGCAGGACCTGTTTCCCGGAGGGGTGAATTCGCCCGTGCGCGCCTTTCGCGGCGTGGGCGGAGAGCCCTTCGTGGTGGCCAGGGGGGAGGGCGCCCGGCTGTGGGACGTGGATGGAAACGCGTACATCGACTACGTGCTGTCGTGGGGCCCGCTCGTGCTGGGACACGCGGCGCCCGCCGTGCTGGACGCGCTGCGCGACGCCATGTCGCGTGGCACCAGTTTCGGGGCACCCACCGAGTTGGAGGTCCTGCTGGGCGAGCGCGTGCGCGCGCTGATGCCGCACGTGGAGCGGATGCGCTTCGTCTCCAGCGGCACCGAGGCCACGATGAGTGCCGTGCGCGTCGCGCGCGCCGCCACGGGACGCGACAAGATGCTCAAGTTCGATGGGTGCTATCACGGGCATGCCGATTCGTTCCTCGTGAAGGCCGGGTCGGGCGTGGCCACGCTCGGCTTGCCGAACTCCCCGGGCGTGCCGGCGGCCCTCGCTGCACTCACCTTGACGGCCGGATTCAACGACCTCGAGGAGACCACCCGGATCGTTCGCGCCCATGCGGGTGAGCTGGCCGCCATTATCGTCGAGCCGGTGGTGGGAAACGCTGGCTTCATTCCTCCGCAACCGGGATTCCTGGAGACGCTGCGTGCACTGGCAGACGACACGGGGGCCATCCTGATCTTCGACGAGGTGATGACGGGTTTTCGAGTGGCGTTAGGCGGCGCGCGCGAGGTGTACGGTGTGCGGGCGGACCTGACGACCATGGGGAAGGTGATTGGGGGCGGGCTGCCGGTGGCGGCGTACGGCGGGCGTGCCGACTTGATGGAGCGTGTGGCGCCGAGTGGTCCCGTGTATCAGGCGGGCACCCTGTCGGGAAACCCGCTCGCGATGGCGGCCGGCATCGCGACG
>JBDSVW010000363.1:0-7835 GCA_039927015.1 Gemmatimonadaceae bacterium
GAATGGGGCGGTGGTACACTCCACCGCCTTTCCGCGCACGCAGGACGCGCTGCGCGCCCACGGCGTGCGCGTCATTGGCGTGGATGCATCGGAGCTGGCCAAGGCCGAAGGGGGCGTGACCTGTTGCAGCCTGCTGTTCGACGTCATCAATTGAACGGCAGGCCGCTCGCGCCCGGCCGGCCCGCCGTCGTCCGGCGTCCCGGCGCTTCTACTGCACCGTGAGGTGTCCCACCATGCCAAGCAGGGCGTGGGGATCGCACTGGTAGAAGTAATGCCCGGGCCCCCACGTGACCTTGACATCGCTGGTCTGCCCCGGGAGCTGCAACAGATCGGTGGCCGGGGGAAGGCCCACGGCCCCAGGATTCGAGTCGGGAAGGAAGTGCGCGTTATGCACGCCCTGCACGAGCGTAAAGCGAATCACGTCTCCCTTGCTTGCGGAGAAGTCGGCGGGGATGAAGACGTTATTGCCCTGGTCGTCGGTGACCATGTTGACCGCGATCACCTTGCCGCCAGCGTCGGGGGTCTGTGGGCCACCGGCCGGCGCCACGGCGGGAGTGGCGGGCGCGGCGGCGCTGTCAGCGGTCGCGGGCTCGCCCCCACCGCAGGCGGCCACGGCGGCGAGGCCAACGAAGGAAAGCAAGAGTCCAAGCCTGGCATGGGCGTTCATGAAAAACTCCGGGTCGAGGGAGAGGAGTACTGGGAGCGGGGCCAATCGGAAGCGTCGTTGTGGTCGTGAAGGGGCGTGCTGGGCGTAGGCTGTCTCAAAAGTCACGGCGGCGGAAGACGCGCAGCGCCACCAGCCCGGGCACAATGGTCCAGGCCACGAGCGCCGTGGCGGCCGCAAGCACCCCGACCGCGCCACCCAGCATCTTCTGCACGATCGCCCCCGTGTAGCCCATGATCGCCGAGATGTCGAAGTGAACGATGAGCAGCACGCGCGCGAGATCGACGGGATTGGCGAAGGTGAGGGCGAGCAACAGTTTCTCGATCGGCGCATCCTGGTACGCGACGGCTACCCAGAGCACGAAGCCGTCGTACACGACGGTCAGGAAGAGCCACACGCCTAGCGCGATGCCGAGCCCCTTGAGCCGGTCGGTCACCACGCCGCCGATGAGCACCGCGAGCGCGCCGAACACGCCGGTGAGCGCCACGCCCGTGACCAGGGTCATCGCCAGCAAGGGCAGCGTCTGCCCATCCAGCACCCGGTGCAGGAGCAGCGGCAGCGATACGCCCAGCGCGAAGGCGAGGGAGAGGGGGAAGACGAGTCCCGCGAATAGTCCGTGAAAGAGCGTCGTGCGCCCGATGGGTTGCGTGAGCAGCAGCTCGTTGAACTCTCGCGCGCCATGCCAGTAGATGGTGCCGAAGACGAGGGTCACGAGCGGAATGAGCAGGACCACGACATTCAGCAGGCCGAGCAACGCGTGCCCTCCGCTGCCGCCGAATCGCACCAGCGCGTCGGTGACGAGGAGAAAGAAGAGCGCATACCCCACCACCCAGCGATTGCGTATCACGTCGAGCAGCACGTAGCGGAGTACCTTGGCGATCATGGGCATGGCGCCTCCTCCGTCACGACCCGCCCCTCGGGATCGCGCATCAGCGAGGCGACGGCCCGCTCGAGGGTGGCCTGCCGTGTGCGCGCCTTGAACGCCTCGGGCGTGCCGGTGAATCGCGCCACGCCGTCGAGCAGGAAGATGACCTGATCGGCCAGCTCCTCCACCTCGCTCAACACGTGCGACGTGACGATGACCGTTGCGCCCGCATCGCGCGCGCGGAGGATCTTGTCCTTGAGGGTGCTGCTGGAGATGGGGTCGAGCCCTGCGGTGGGCTCGTCGAGCAGGAGCAGCGTCGGCCGGAACAGGAACGCCAGCACCGCGCTCACGCGCTGCCGCATGCCGCCGGAGAGCACGCGAATGGGCGTGCGCAGCACGCGGCCTAACGAGAAGGCTTCGATCAGGTCCTCGTCCCGTGGCCCGGCGGGTCCGCGCAGGTCGGAGATCATGCGGAACACGTCATCGGCGCAGAGGTTCTCGGGAAAGCGCGCGGCCTGCGGCATGTAGCCGATCCCCTTCCGGTAGGCGGACGATCCGTTCACGACCGCTCCGTCGATGCGGATCACGCCGTCGTCCGGACGCACGAGTCCGAGCAGGATCTTGTTGAAGGTGGTCTTGCCGGAGGCGTTTGGCCCGATGATGGCGGTGATGCATGCGCGCGGCACGTCCACGTCCAGCCCCTTCAGCACGCCGAGCGCGCCGTACGACTTCCAGATGCCGCGGGCCTCAATCATCGGTCCCTCCGGAAGCAGGGCGCTTCATGAGCGGCCGCGCATCCACCAGCCCTGCCGGCGTCACACTCGGCAGCAGTCGCTCGGCGACATCGAGCAGGTCCACCACGAGGCTGCGCAGCAGGATGATCGTCTGCGGCGCCTGCGACACGACCAGGGCAAAGAGGCGCACCGGCGCGTGGGGCACGTCGCCCACGCCGTCCCGGTCGAGGTCGTAGCCGCGGTAGCGGTCCCAGAAATTCCCGCTGAAGCTGGAGAAGTTCGAGCGGCTGTTGGTCGTCACGTCGAAGGTGTTGGACTCGAAGACGTTGCCCTCGAAGGTGTTGTCCTGCGCGCTGGCCATGAGCTTGAGGGCCCATCCATTGTCACGAAAACGGTTCCCCCGCACGAGGTTGCGGTTGGAATCCTCCATGAACAGGCCGATCGAGTTGCTGCGGAACTCGTTGTCCGTCACGTGTGAGTCGCTGATGTTTTTGAGCAGCAGTCCATACGCGGCGCTCCCCCAGTTGTCCTCGAAGCGATTGTGGGACATGAACACCCGCTTCGAGTACATCACGGCAATGCCGTTGCTGTTGGAGCGATAGAGGTTATGCTCGTAACGGCAGTCGTCGGAGTACATGAAGTGCATGCCGTAGCGCGCGCTGCCTTCCGTGCGGTTGTGGTGCACGTATCCATGCGTCACAAACTCGAAGTAGATGCCGTCGCGATGGCCGTAGACCTCGTTCTCCGCCACCTCCACCCGCTCACTCGACCAGATGTGAATGCCGCTTCCGGTGAGGGTCTGCGCCCCCCCGGCGCCACGCACCACGTTGCCGCGCACCACGCAGTCGCGTACGTGGGCGAGGTAGAGGGCGAACAGGGTGGCTTCCAGCCGGTTGTTCTCAATACGGCAGCCGCGCGCTTCCTGCACCAAAATCCCGGCGCGCTGCTCGCTCTGGCTGCGTCCGGTATTGCGCAGCACGAGGCCGCGGACCGTCACGTCGTCGGCGGCGACGATAAGGACGGTATGCTCACCCGAGCCATCGAGGATCGCCCCCGGCTCCCCCTGCAGCGTGAGGGGATGGTCGATGGTGATTGAGGGTTCACGATACACGCCGGCGCGCACGAGCACGCGACCCCCGCTGGCCACGCGATGCACGCCCGCCTGCACGGAGGTCACCGCTCCACGCGGATCCACGATCACGAGGCTGTCCGGCGCCTGCGCGGGCGGCGCGACATCCGCACGCACGGCGAGCGGGAAGGCACCCGCCAGCAGCACGACGATGCGGGAGAAGGGCGTCATGCGTCAGGCGGCGTCGATGCGCGCTGCCGTCGTCGGGGCAACCGCCGGCTCTGCCGTTCTCCTCGCGCGTCCATCGACCACCAGCACCCCCACCGCAATACCGAGGGACACCACCGCGAGGATGCCGCCCACGTCGGGCCACGAGCTCGCCGAGAAGTTGAGCAACTGTTTCGTCCCGATGAGCGGGGGTTGGTACGTCATGCCCGGCACCTTGATGATGGCGTTCTCCATGTCGAGGTTGTGGCCGTAGTCGTATTCCCACTTCCAGAAGTCGGCCAGTCCAACCACCGCCACCAGCAGGAAGCCGGCCGTCCACAGCCGCGCCGGGCGCCGGCGCCCGAGTGCCGCGACGCCGAGTCCCGTGGCGATCAGTGCCGCCACGATGTAGGGCATGTAGCGCAACTCGGGAATCGACTCCGGCTCGATGCGCTGCATGCCGATGTAGTGGTTCAGGCCGTTGATGTTCTGCAGGTCGTTCGGCTTGGCGCCGCTGACCGTGTTGATCCAGATGCGCAGGCCGATGCCTTCGGGATACTGCGGCGCGCTGAGCGACACTCTCCACAGGGGCACGAAGTAGAGCGCCGTCAGGAGCAATGCGGCGAAGGCCAGCAGGACACGCGTGCGCGAGGAAAGCATCAGGGGGTGGGAAGTGGGAAGTGGGAAGCGGGGCGGAGCGGGTCCCGGTCGGACCCGCTCCGTCGGGCGAGGGGCGTCAGCGCCCGCCGCGCACCGCTTGCGACATGGCCTTGCGGGCGGGTGCACTGGTGGTGGCAGAGAGCGCGACCACCGCCCCCGCTGGCGCCACGCGCACGTAGCCCTGCATCTCCTGGTGCAGCGCGCTGCAGAAGTCGGTGCAATAGAAGGGGAACACGCCCTCGTACTTCGGTATCCAGGTGAGCGTGCGCGTCTGGCCGGGCATGACGAGCAGTTCCGCGTCACTGAACGAACCGATGGCGGCGAAGCCGTGCGGCACGTCCCAGTCCTGCTCGATGTTGGTCACGTGGAAGAGCACCGTATCGCCCACCTGCACTCCCGTGATGTTGTCGGGCGCGAAGTGCGAGCGGATGGCGGTCATCTTGATGTGCACCACCTTGCCGGTGCGCGTGAGGCCCGTTTCCTGCTCCGAGCGCGCCACGTACGGATGCATGTTGTCCGCCAGCTTGTAGTACTTCACCTGCGCGTCCTTGATCTTGCTGGCCAGGATGCCCTGCGCGTAGTGCGGTTCCCCGATGGTGGGGAAGTCGAGCAGGAGCTTCATCTTGTCGCCGCTGATGTCGTAGAGCTGCGCGGATTGCGTGAGTTCCGGCCCGGTGGGGAGGTAGCGGTCCTTCGTGACCTTGTTGAGCGCCACGACATACTTGCCGTACGGCTTGCGGGTGTCGCCGCCCATCACGGTCAGGTGACCGGGGGAGTAGTACGCGGGCACGCGATCGAGCACCTCGCACCCCGGCAATGACCACTTCACGATCTCCGAGCTGATGAAGATGGACGAGTAGACGTTTCCCCGTCCGTCGAACTCGTTATGCAGGGGACCGAGCCCGGGGTTCGCGACTTCACAGAACATCGAGGCGGTGTAGTTGATGACCGGGATGCCGTAGGCCATCTTCTCGAAATCCTTCCGCTGGATGGCACTCTGGATCTTGCTGAAGGAGTGCACCGGAATGACGGTGGCCAGCTTGCCGCCGCCCACGATGTACTCGCCGGTGGGATCCACGTCCACGCCATGTGGCGACTTGGGGGTGGGCACGAAGTACACCAGGTCCGAACAGTCCTCGGGCAGGAGCATCTTGACGGAGGTCTTCACCTCCGAAGTCGCCATGTGGGTGGACTCGTTCATCACGTTGTGGAAGTAGCGCGCGGGCCACGTCTTGGCCTTGCCCTCCGCCACGCACTGTTCGCCGCGCTTCCAGTTCACCGCGGCCATGTAGTCCTTGTCCAGCTTCGAGGCATTCACCTCGAGCTTCGTGTGCGCCTGCTCGGTGTTGTACGAGGAGAAGAAGACCCAGCCGTGGGAGACTCCCTTGCCCGGACGGCCGATGTCGTAGTCGAAGCCGGGCATCAGGATCTGGAAGGCCACGTCCATCTTCCCGAACTCGTCGGCCTTCACGAGCGTGATGGTGCCCTTGAAGTCCTCTGCGAACCGGTCGAAGCTCACGTCCCGCTGCGGAATCGGAATGGAGAAGCGGGTCGCCGAGATGAGGTACTCGGTGTTCTCCGTCGTGAACGGCGCAGCGTGATTGCCGGCGGTGTTGGGCAACTCCAGCGTTTCGGTCGTCTCGAAGTTGCGCAGGTCGATGCGGGCGAATCGCGGGGTATTGTTGGCGTTGATGAAGAGCCAGCGACCGTCGTGCTCACCATTGGTCATGCTGAGCGACGGATGATGGGCATCGTCCCACGGAATTTCGCCGAACGACGTGTTCAGCATCGCCCGCGTCTCGAGGTTGTACCCATAGCCGTTCTCGGGATTCTGCGAAAACACGGGCAGCACCTTGAGCAGCCGTCCCGACGGCAGGCCATAGACGCCCACCTGCCCGGAGAATCCGCCCGAGGTGAAGAGATAGAACTCGTCGTAGCTCCCGGGCGGCACGTGAGTTCGCGCCGCGGCGTCGCCTGAGCCGCCGATGCCGCCGACGCTTTGTCTCGGCGTGCATGCATACATATAGAACGCGCCCAGCAGGACTACGCCGGCGGTCGCGAGGTACTTCGACTTTCGCAGGAACGACATGTGGGAGGCCTCAGATGAAGAGCGCAGGGGGGAGGCGGCCGGTAGAGAGCGCCAATCCTTCCCCTTCATCTTCGCCCCCGTCATCACGGCCTGTGATCGGCGAATCCGTGATTCTGCGTACGACTTTTCCTCGCGTGATGTCAGGCGAAACCTGACTTCGGACTTTTCCGCGGACCATACGTTCCGAGAGGGCGGCCGATTGACGGCTGCCAAGGCACTCTGGAGCGCCGTATGCACCTGACGCGATTCACAGATTATGCCTTGCGGGCGATGGGATATCTTGCCCTTGAGCCAGAAAAGCGATCGACGGTTGGAACGGTTGCCAAGCGAATGGGGATGTCGGAGGACCACCTGCTGAAGGTCGTCCAGCGCCTGTCGCAGGCGGGCTTGGTGAAGACGATCCGTGGACGAAAGGGTGGGGTACGTCTCGCTCGGCGGCCAGACGAGATCTTCATCGGTGAGGTGGTCCGCAAGACCGAGGACAACCTCAGGATCGTGCCGTGTTTTGACGACGCGAACAAGTCGTGCCCCATCACGGCGGCATGCGGCATCTCGCCGATGATGGAGCAGGCCCTCGGCGCCTTCCTGTCGACACTCGATCGCTACACGATCGCCGACATGATCGTGCACCGGGAGGAGCTGTTGCAGCTGACTCTCGGCAACCGGCGGGAAGGACAGGAGGTGCCGGAACAGGCCATGGCCTGACCGCGGGGAGGGGCTTCCGGTCCACGGAACAGGGACGCGTTCGCAGGTGGGGGGTGGCGTGATACTTCGCCCCCCCTACGCGCGTCTATGAGTCGTGAAACTTCTCGTATTGAACTGCCACGAAGCCTGGATTCACCAGCTCACGGTGCTGGGCGCGCAACTCGACATCGTCGTCGGACTTCCCGGCCGCTACACCCAGGGCTGGGATTCGCGCATGCGCCCCCTGCCCGCCGGAGCCCGCACGCTCACGCTCGACGAGGTCCGATTCGCGGGCGACTCGTACGACTGCGTCATCAATCACAACATCACCGACCTGCTGGACACGAAGTTCATTGATGCTCCCAAGCTGCTGGTGCTGCACGAAACGCTGGAGGGGCGCATGGCGCAGCAGGGGGCGGAGTTCGATGCGCGGGAGATGCGGGCCATGCTGAACACCTACCTGGCGTCGGTGGGCGGACATGCGGTGGCCATCTCCCGGTCGAAGGCGAAGTCGTGGGGGGTGACGCATGTGGTGGTGCACAACAGCGCCGACCCGGAGGCGTACCTGCCATATACCGGGGAAATTGCCTCGGGCCTGCGCGTGGCGAACCACATCACGTCCAAGCGCGTCTTTCTGGCGTGGGAATTCCACGAGGAGGCGCTGGCGGGATTGCCGGTGCGCATCGTCGGTCACAATCCAGACATGCCTAACGTCGAGGCGGCCGCGGACTGGGACGACCTCAAGCGGACGCTCAGCACGCACCGCTTCCTGGTGCACACCGCCGACGCGCGCTTCGAGGACGGCTTCAACCTGTCGGTGCTGGAGGCCATGGCGGCCGGCATGCCGGTGCTTGCGAACCGGC
>JBDSVW010000364.1:0-9867 GCA_039927015.1 Gemmatimonadaceae bacterium
AGACGAAGGTGCGCGAGACGAAGGTGCGCGAGACGAAGGTGCGCGATGCGAGGAGCCGCGCGCTGCCCCGGCGTTGCCCGGAACGCGCGGCGAAGCGGGCGTGATGGTGGAAAGCGCCTTCTCGCGACCCAAGCGGTCGCGCGGGCTGGTCGAGTTGCTCGCGCGGCTCGACGGCGAACTCACCACGACCTCCGCCCACCGGTTGCTCGATGAGCTGGCGAGGTTGACCGAGCAGTACGCCCGCGACGGCATGTGGACAGGTGTCGCGGAGGTACTCTCGCGCGTGATTGCACGCGAATCGCTCGAGGCCGATGCCAACGTGCGGCGCAGCTTTCTCATCCAGCTGCGCCGGCTGCTCAAGCCGGAGCTGCTGCGGGGGGTGGCCGGCGTGCTGGGCAAGCGTCGCGAGATGCGGGAGAGCGCCGAGGGCATCTTCCGTCGCGCCGGCGACCCTGGCGTGGAGGTCCTTATCAATTGCATGGTCACGTCCAACCTCACGTCCGAGCGCCGTGCCTTTCGTTCCGCGCTCGCGCGCTGTCCCGAGGCAGCGATGCCGGTGATGCACCTGCTGGGCGATCCGCGCTGGTACGTGGTACGCAACGCCGCGGACTTGCTGGGAGAGTTGCAGGTGCTGGAGAGCGACGTGGAACTCGTCGCGACGCTGAAGCACTCGGATGCGCGCGTGCGGCGTTCGGCCGCCGGGGCGCTGGCCCGCCTCGCCACGTCGCGCGCGCTGGGGGCGCTGCGACAGCTGCTGGACGACCCCGCTCCCAGCGTGCGCCTGCAGGCCGTGCGTGGGCTCGTCGCGGGGGGCAATGTACGATCGGTGTCGGCCGTGTTGCAGGCACTGGACGGCGAGCAGGACGTGGAGGTGCAGCACACCATGCTCGCCGCGTTAGGCACCCTGGCCACCGACGCGGCCGTGGAGCGGCTCGTGCAGGCGTCGCGTCCCGGGTCGCTGCTGCATCGCCGATCGTCCGGCGTGCGCGTGGCGGCGGTGAACGCGTTGCGCGAAGCCGGCACGCACGCGGCCTCAGCGGCCCTTCGTAGCCTGGCGGGCGACAAGGACCGGGAGGTGCGCGCGGCCGTGGAGCAGGCGCTGGGGGCGTGGCGCGAGAGTGCGCGCGCCGCCGGGGCGACGTCTACGGTTGCCGGGTGAGCAGGGAGTAGCCGTAGACAAGGTCGGCGCGCAGGGCGCTGACCTTGCCGCCCTCCCGCACGAACGTCACGCGGTTGTCCTCCATTTCCCAGGTGTCGTCGCCGATGAAGCGCAGCGGGGATGGCTTGGCGTTCATCGGAAAGGTTGCCACCAGCTTGCCGTCATCCACGGCCACCTTGATGGTCATGTGCACCCCCCGGCCGACGCCAGTGTACGTGCCGGCCAGCGCCGCGACGTCGCCGTCGAAACGCCTCGCCTCGCGAGTCGCGCGCCCGAACACGGCATCGGCCAGTGCACCGGTCACGTCGTTAGGCGAGACGGGTCCCGCGGAATTGATGAGCACCACGATGACCGCGTCCTCATCGGGAAACCAGGCGGACTCGGAGAGGTAGCCGTTGATGCCGCCGCCATGCTCGATGGTGCGATGCCCCCGGAAGGTGTGCACGGCCAGCCCCTTCGCGTACCGCAGCCGGGTGCCGTCGTTCAGCGTCCCCGGCGTGATCAGTTCCTGGTAGGCGGCGGGGGAGAGCACCTTCCCGCCGTGCAGTGTCAGGTTCCACGCCAGCAGGTCGCCCGCCGTCGAGCATAACGAGCCCGCCGCGTAGGGATACGTGTGGACGATGTATCCCTTGTTCTGCAGGCCGGTGGGCCCCATGTCGTAGCCGTGGGCCTTGCGCGGGATGATGGCGCTCTCCGAGCAATAGCGCGAGTCGGCCATGCCCACCTTGTCGAAGAAGGTCTGCTTCACGTAATCGGCATATGACATGCCGCTGGCCTTCTCGATGATCAGCCCGGCGAGGAAATAAGCGGAGTTGTTGTAGACCTCGGCCTCGCCCGGCGCAAAGTCGAACTTCTCGTCCTTGAAGAGCGCCACGAGGGAATCCCTCGGCAGCTTGCGCGACATGATCGCCCCGAAGCGCGGAATCTCCGTGTAGCCCTTGATGCCCGAAGTATGGTCCAGCAGGCGCCGGATCGTGACGCGATGGCCCTGCGTGGGATAGTCGGGCAGGTAGCGCGTGATGTCGTCGTCGAGCTTGAGCTTTCCGTCGTCCTGAAGCTGGAGCACGGCCGCCGCGGTGAACTGCTTGGTGACCGAGCCGATCTCGTAGACGGCCCGGGCGGGCGTGGGCACGTCGAGTTCGAGATCCGCCTTTCCGTAGCCCTTGAGTGCCAGCGTGTCGCTCCCCTTCATGACCGCGATCGACATGCCGGCGGCCCTGCCATCCTTGAGGAAGGAGGCGACGACCGAGTCGATGGCCGCCACGATGCGCGCGCGTTCTGGCTGCTGCGCCGGCGCCGGCGTGGCGAAGGTGGCGAGCGTGGTGAGGGTGGCAAGGCAGGCGGAAAGGACAGACAGGCGGAGCACGGGGGGCAGGCGCATGGATCCTCCGGAGCGCAGGGGGGGCAATTGTATACAATGTTGCACCCCTGAATAGAGAAACGCCACCGCCCGCGCCGGAGCGCTGCGAGTGGCGCCAAGCCCGCAGCCCGCCTGCTACCGCGCCGTGAAGTCCGTCGCGCTGGTCACCGCGCGGCACGTCTCCGCGATGAGGTTCGCGGTCGCGTCCAGGTCGTCGAGCGACACCATCTCGTTGGGGGAGTGCATATAGCGGCTGGGCACCGACACGAGTGCCGTGGCCACTCCCTCCCGCGCGAGGTGAATGAAATCGGCGTCGGTGCTGGTATCGCGGCCGGCGGCGTGCAGCGAGTAGGTGATGTTCAGGCGAGTGGCCGCGTCACGCAGCAGGCGCACGACGACCGGCGAGTTCACCGATCCCCGGGTGAGGACGGGTCCGCCGCCGAGCTTGTGCTCCCCGACCTCCTTCTTTTCAGGGCCGGGGTGGTCGGTCGCAAAGGTGACGTCCACCGCGATGGCCATCTGCGGGTTCACGCGCGCCGCCGCCACCAGGGCGCCGCCGCCGTGCAATCCGATTTCCTCCTGCGCCGTCGCCACGGCCACCACCCGGGCCGAGCCCGGACGCTCGGCGTAGCGTCGCAACGCCTCCAGCACTACGAAGGCGCCAATTCGGTTGTCCACCGAGCGCGAGGCGATGCGGTTGTTGGGCAGGTCGAGCGTGCGCGAATCCACCACACCCGCGTCCCCCACGCTCAGCACCCCGAGTGCCTCGTCCTTCGTGGCGGCGCCGATGTCGACCCACAGATCGCTCATCTTCGAGACCTTCTCGCGCTCCTCGGGTTTCATGAGGTGGATCGGTTTCTTCCCGATGACCCCCACCACGTCGCCATTGCGGCCGGCGAAGCGAATGCGCTGTCCCACCAGCACCTGCGTGTCCCACCCGCCGATGGGTGCCACGTACACCAGGCCCCCGTCGTCGATGTAGGTCGCGATGACGCCGATCTCGTCGATGTGGCCGGCGAGCATGATGACGGGTCCGTCCCCCGCGTTCACGGACGCCAGACTGTTGCCGATCACGTCAGACGAGACCTCGGCGAACGCCGCCGCCTCTTCCCGCCAGATGCGCGCGGGAGCCGTTTCGAAGCCAGAAGGGCCGGGCGTATCGAGCAGGCGCTTGAGAAAGGCGACGGACGAGGGCGAAAGCATGGCGTGTGGGAAGGCGTAGAAGAAACGGGCATCTAAGGGACGACCATCCTCGCATGCTCGCCACCAACTGGCGAGAACAGCGACAATTTGAAGATCCGGGTGAGGATCTTGCTGCCCTCACGCCTGGGGGCGAGATGAGGCGCGGTCGTTCAGCTCCGTCGTCCTGGGAAGGCGACGAACGTCAGCAGAAGGAACACCACGCCGGGCAGGTACCACGCGGGCGAGCCCGTCACGAACCAGACCACACCGCCGAGCAGGGCCACCGACTCACCCAGCGCCCAGCCGATGATCGACAACTGCGAGACGCGCGCGGGCGACGTGGTGTTGCGCAGCACCCCGAACAGTCCGATGCAGCCGGCGATCGCCAGCACCCAGAGTCCACGGGCGATCCACAGGAGCGAGGGGAGCAGGCTCTGGTCCATGGTGTCTCCCTCCCCCGACTGCCGCAGGAACCAGGTCACACCGCCGAACAGGAGGACTCCCAGCATCATCGCGAACCGAATCGCGTGCGAGGGGCCCATGCGATGGTCACGCATGGCGACTCCGGAGCGGGGGAGAAGAAGCGAAGCGGGTCATGACGCGCTCACTTCTGCTCGTAGACGGGCTTTCCTCCCAGCCAGGTGGAGAGCACGCGTGTGCGAAGGACGAGTTCCGCAGGCACTCGCATGATGTCCTGGTCGAGGACCACAAAGTCTGCGTACTTGCCCACTGCCAGCGACCCGACCTCGCTTTCCATGAACGCAGACCATGCCGCCCACGTCGTCATGGACTTGAGCGCTTCGTCGCGTGTCATGCGCTGCTCCGGAAACCATCCACCCACGGGAAAGTCCGCGTCGTCCTGACGCGAGATGGCGGCGTGGAAAGAGATGAGAGGGTTCGTCTTCTCCACTGGCAGGTCGCTGCCGTTGGGAATCACGACGCCCGTGTTGAGCAGCGAGCGCCAGGCGTAGGCGCCTAACAAGCGCGACTGCCCGAGCCGGTTGCCGGCCCAGTACATGTCGCTGGTCTGGTGGCTCGCCTGCATGGACGGAATGACGCCCAACTGGGCGAAGCGCGGAACGTCATCGGGATGAATGATCTGGGCGTGCTCCACACGGAAACGGTGGTCCACGCGCGGATCCTCCTTCAGCACCTTCTCGAATTCGTCGAGCACCGTGCGATTGGCGCGATCACCGATGGCGTGCACGTTGAGCTGGAAGCCGTTCCGCAATGCCTGCGCGCCAACCTGCGCCACGCGGCCAGGGGGCACGAGCGTGAGTCCGGTGTTGGCGGGGTCGTCCGCGTACGGGGCGAGAAGCGCGGCGCCGCGCGAACCAAGCGCGCCATCGGCGCTGATCTTGATCGACTTGATCCACAGCCGGCCGTCGTATAACCCGCTCTGCGGTCCGCGCCGGAAGTAGTGCGCCAGCGTGCTGTCGTCCGACGCGATCATGACGTAGTCGCGCACCGAGAAGCGGCCTTCCCGGGCGAGGCTCTCATAGACGTCGATGGTTTCGCGGCCCACGCCGGCGTCATGCACGCTGGTGAGACCCCACCGGTTCATCTCAGTCGTCGCGGCAACGGTGGCATCCTTCAGTTCGGCCTCCGACGCGTCGGGGATGGCGCGCGCCACCAACCCCTGCGCCCGGTCCACGAACACGCCCGAGGGAGCACCGCCCGCCCCGCGCTCGATGTGACCGCCGAACGGATCCTTCGCCGCCGCCGTGACGCCCGCCGCCTTCATGGCGGACGCGTTGGCGAGCGCGGCGTGCCCATCAACCCGGGTGAGATAGACCGGATGGTTCGGCACCGCGGCCGACAGCTTCTCGTGTGTCGGGAATCGCGTGTCCGCCCAGTCGTTCTGGTCCCAGGCGCGCCCGAGAATCCAGGTACCCGGAGGCGCGCTCTTCGCGCGCTCCACCACGCGCGCGATCACGTCGTCGTATGAGGTGGTCCCGCGCAGGTCCACGTTGCGCAACGATTGGCCGAGGCCCAGCAGGTGGACGTGCGCGTCGATCATCCCCGGAATAACCGTGCGCCCGTCGAGGTCGAGCACCTGCGTCCCGGCTCCGCGCGAGGCGAGGATGAGGCGCGAGGGCCCCACCGCTACGATGCGTCCATCCCGCACCGACATGGCCTCGGCCATGGGCCGGTTGGGATCGACCGTGTAGATGCGCGCGTTGGAGACGATCAGGTCGGGCGCGGGCGCCTGTTGTGCGGTCGCGAGGGACGCGGACGACAGCATGCACGCGGCGAGCAGGGCACGTGAGGATTTCATGGGCATCGGATTCGGATGGAGCAAAGGACGGTGGAGAAGGTGCAAAGTGGGCCGGCGCGACGTACATGGCGAGGGCCAAGAGCGAGAGTTTAAGCGTTACTGGCCGCCGGGCCGCGGCCCCTGCGCGACCGCCGCCAGGCCATGACGATCACCGTGACGACCACCCCGACAGGAACCAGGATGCCTAACGCCGCGATGGCTCCCGCCAGCAGGTGCACGAAGTTGCGCCAGGCATCGCGGAAGGCCTCACCGAGCACGTTTTGCCCAGGAGACGCACTCACGAGCGGGGCGCGCTCATGGAGGGTGACCAGGAGCGTACTGGTGGCGACGCGCGTTTCCAGGTAGCGCAGGCGTCCCTCCAGGCGCTCGATGTCCTCGCGCACCCTGGCCAGTTCGCGCTCCACGGCCAGCACGTCCTCCAGCTTCCCGGTGCGCGTGTCGAGCAGCGCCACCAGCCGTGTCTCTAGCCGCCGGGCGTTGCGCACGCGCGCCGAGAGGTCGACGAACTCCTCTCCCACATCCTGCGCGTCGGAAGTGATCGTTTCGACGGTGCCGACCGGCGACAATCCCCTGAGCGCGTCGTCGTAGCGTTGAGAGGGAATCTTGAGTTCGAGCGTCGCGTTCCGCACCTGGTATTCGCCGCTGGCAAGCGACGTGTTGCCCACCCACCCGCCGAGCGCGAGTGCGAGCCGCTGCACCGCCGCGATCGCCGGCTCGAGCGAGTCCACTTCGACCGATGCGTTGCCCGTCCTGATGATCATGCTCGCGGAGGTGCCACGCGGCTGCCCGGTTGGTGCGGAGGGCACCGCATTACCCTGCGGAGGAGCCAGCGGTGCGAGCGCGGCGGCGCCCAACGCGTCGCGTGAAAGCTTCGACTCGGCGAATGCGGCCGGGGCGCCGAGCTGTTCTGCATCAGCGGGGGCGTTCGCTCGGTCCTGATCGGCCCGCTGGCGCGAGCAGCCCAGCGTCAGTACCAGGATCGCGAGCGCGGAGAGAAGGGGGAGAATCCGGGAGCGGTGATGGCGGGACACGAGGCGAAACACGAGGCGGCACATGGGATGGCTCCGTTGCTGGGCGCGAGAACACCTCGCGCGCTTGTGCAGGGAGACGTCGCGAGCGCTCCCGACTTGCACATCCCGGCCACAGCAGCGGCCAACCCGAGGGCGCTGTTAGCTTTCCGATCCCTCTCTCCTGCTCGGTGCATGCGCTCACTGCTTGTCTCGGCCGTCCTCGTGGCGACATCCATATTGCCGCTCGGTGCCCAGCGTGGCCCCGCGCGGGGTGAGCCGGTCTCTGCGCCGATCTCGAATGTCCGGTACGAAGTCGCGTTCGACCGGGCGCGCGCGCGGGCGCGCACGCTGCACGTCACCACGCGCTTCGAGACCAGCGGTTCCGATCCCGTCCTGCTCTCGTTGCCGGCGTGGACGCCTGGCGCGTACGAGCTGTCGAACTTTGCGCGGCTGGTGTCAGATTTTTCGGCGACCGGCGATGGCAAGCCATTGCGTTGGGACAAGGTGGACTATGACACCTGGCGTATCGTCCCCGATGGTGCGAAGCAGCTCAGCGTCACGTTCGACTTTCGGGCGGACTCGCTCGACAACGCCATGGCATGGGCGCGGGAGGATTTCGCCTTCTTCAACGGGACGAATCTCTTCCTGTATCCGGAGGGGAGGGACCCCGCCTTCGGCGCCACCGTGACCATCGCGACGGAAGGCGAGTGGACGGTGATGACCGGCATGGCGCCGGGAGGTGCGCCGCGCCGCTACAGCGCGCCGAACTACCATGAGCTCGTGGACATGCCCTTCTTCGTGGGGGCGTTCGATGCCGATTCGCAGCGGGTGATGGACAAGTGGGTGCGCCTGGCGAGCTATCCGAAGGGGCAGCTTGCGGGTCGCGCGCGCGGCGAGTTCTGGACGCAGGTGCAACGCATGATTCCGCCGATGGCGACGGTGATGGGCGAGACGCCGTACGATGCGTACACGATCCTCACCGTCTTCGACTCATCGTCCGGGGGCGGGAGCGCGCTTGAGCACGGCAACTCGCACGTGGGCATCTACAGCCCGTACATCCTTGGCAACACCGCATTTCCGTCAATCACCGCCCACGAGATCTTCCACGCCTGGAACGTGAAGCGGATGCGTCCCGCGGAGATGACGCCCTATCGCTACGATCGCGCGATGCCCACTCCATGGTTGTGGGTGAGCGAAGGCATCACCGACTACTACGCTGACCTCGCGCTCGTGCGCGGCGGCGTGATCGATTCGCTCGAGTTTCTGTCGCTGACAAACGGCAAGATTGAGGAAGTGAACGCGGCACCGGCCGTGGCGCTGGAAGATGCGTCCGTTTCCACGTGGATTCATCCCGTGGACGGCAGTGCGTACCTCTACTACCCGAAGGGATCGCTCGCGGGCTTCATGCTCGACGTACTGATCCGGGACGCGACCGACAACGGCGCCGGGTTGGATGAGGTGATGCGGGAGGTCTATCAGAAGAGCTTCAAGGCGGGCCGCGGGTTCACGCCGCAGGACTGGTGGGGAGCCGTGTCGCGCGCGGCGAAGGGCAAGTCGTTCACCGAGTTCACCGTCAACTATATCGATGGTCGCGCGCCGTACCCGTGGGCGGAGCTGTTGCCGCTGGCGGGCCTGCGGCTGAAGGTGGACACGCTCAAGGAACCGCGCATCGGGGTTTTCACTGCCTTGGACTCGATGGGCCGGCATGTGGTCGTGACCGAGTTGGAGCTGGGGGGAGCGGCTGAGGCAGCGGGCGTACGCGTTGGAGACGCGCTGCTCAGCATCGGCGACATCGACGTCAACGAGGGCTTCGGTCCGCGCTTTCGTGGCCGCTACGGTCGGGCCGAAGGGCAGGCGATTCCCATGAAGATTCAGCGGGGTGGCGACGTGGTCGTGCTGTCGCTCACGATCCGCATGTCACGCTCCACGCAGCAGCGGATCATTTTCGATTCCTCGGCGTCGCCGAAGGCACTGCGCATTCGGCGCGGCATCCTGCAGGGGGTCACTGGCCGCTAGCTGCGGGCTTCCGGTAACCGGCCAGACCGGTATCGCCGCAGCGGCTGCCGCCTAACGGCGCAGGAAGGCGCCGTAGGGACGCAGGACCTCGATGTGGTCGCAGGCAATGTTCAGCGTCACCATCAGCGGGACCGCGATGAGGGCGCCGGGAATCCCCCACAGGAACCACCACACCAGCAGGCCGATGAAGATCGCCACGCTGTTGAGCGGGAATCGCCGCTCGAGCACCAGCGGGGTGAAGACGTTGCTCTCCAGCATGTTGATGACGAAGAACGCGATCGGCATGATGAGCGCACGGCTGGTGCTCTCGAAGGAGGCCACCGCGGCGACACCGATGACAAGCATGGTGAGCACCGCGCCGACGTACGGCACGAAGTTGAGGATGCCGGCCACCGCGCCCCACAATGCCGCGTTCGGCATGCCGAGCAGCTCCAACACTCCCCACGTCACCAGTCCCAAACCCACGTTCACGGCCGTGACCGTCGCGAGGTAGGCTGAGACGCTGTCCTCGATCTCCCGCGCAATCCGCACGGCTTTCTTCTTGTCAGAGAGTGCCGGAATGGACTCGATGGTGCGGGACATGAAGAGGTCGCCCGACGCCATCAGGAAGAAGGTCAGGAAGATGATGGTCAGCAGCGTGGCGCCGAAGGTCGCGAGGCTTCCCGTGGCCTTCGCAAGCAGGGATGGTTGCTGGACACTGACCGATGTTCCGCCGCCCTTGGGCGATGCCGCCTCCTGCACGCGTGCGGTCGTTTCCTGCAACTTGGCCAAGGGTCGCGAGATGCGCCGCACCCGTCGCTCCACCGTCGAGAGGCTTTGCGGCGCGCGCTCCATCCAGTGCATGGCCGGCCGGAACAGCGCC
>JBDSVW010000365.1:0-5190 GCA_039927015.1 Gemmatimonadaceae bacterium
GCGCGCCGGTAGCAGTCGCCCGCCCCGGTGCACGTGAAACGGTGGGATCGGAACGCACCAGGGTCCCGGGGGATAGAGTGAGGCAACCCGACCTCTCTCCAGGATCCACATGCGCGCGAGTTTGTCCCCTGCTGTCATTCCCCTCTCTGACTCCTCGCGGGTCGATGGCGCCATCGGTCGCACGCCAATGGTGCGCCTGCATCGTGTGCCGTCGCCGGGCATGGCGGAGATCTGGGTCAAGCTCGAGGGGATGAACCCGGGCGGCTCCATCAAGGATCGCACCGCGTTAGGCATGATCCTCGACGCGGAGGAGAAGGGGCTGCTGCGGCCGGGCGGAACGATCGTCGAGCCCACGTCGGGCAACACCGGTATCGGCCTCGCCCAGGTGGCGTCGGCGCGCGGCTACCGGCTCATCCTCTGCCTGCCCTCCCAGATGAGCGAGGAACGAAAGCGCACGCTGCAGGCCTACGGCGCGGAGCTGGTGCTCACCGACCCCGAACGCCGGATGCTGGCCGCCATCGAAGAGGCGGAGCGCATTCGCGACGAGACCGGCGCATGGATGCCGAACCAGTTCTCGAATCCGGCCAACCCGCGCGTGCACTACGACACCACGGGCCCCGAGATCTGGGAGGCGATGAAGGGTAACATCGACGTCTTCGTCTACGGATCGGGGACGGGCGGGACCATCAGCGGCGTGGGCCGCTTTCTCAAGGAGCGCAGCCCGCAGACGCTGGTGGTGGCCGTGGAACCTGCGCGCTCCGCGGTGTTGTCCGGCGGTGCGCGCGGCGAGCACAAGTTCCAGGGCATGGGGCCGGGCTTCGTGCCACAGAACTTCGATCGCTCCGTGGTCGATCGCATCATGCAGGCCCGCGAGGAGGAGGCCTTCCCGCTTGCCTGCCGGCTGGCCCGTGAAGAAGGGCTGTTCGTCGGCATGTCCAGCGGCGCGATTGCATGGGCCGCGCTCGAACTCGCGAAGGAGTTCGGCGAGGGGAAGCGCATCGCCACCATCGCACCCGACTCGGGCGCGCGCTATCTCAGCACCAAGCTCTTCGACTGCTAGTCGCGGCGCCCGCGCGGCGCGCGACTGATCACTTCGCGGCCCTGCCGGGTTGGCGGTGCCGCCCTGGAGGAACGTCATGAAGGTGGAAATCTGGTCCGACATTGCCTGTCCCTGGTGCTACGTGGGCAAGCGACGCTTCGAGAAGGCGCTGGCGTCATTCCCGCAGCGCGACGAGGTGGACGTCGTGTGGCGCAGCTTCGAGCTCGATCCCACGGCCCCCAGGCGCCAGTCGGAGCCGCAGTCCGTGCTGCTGGCGCGGAAGTACCGCGTTCCGCTGGCGCAGGCCGAAGCGATGAACGCGAGCATGACGGCTGCGGCCGCGAGCGAAGGTCTCGACTTTCACTTCGAGCGCGTCCAGGTGGGCAACACCTTTGATGCGCACCGGCTGATTCACTTCGCCGCCGCAGCGGGACGGCGGGAGGAGATGGTCGAGCGCCTCTTCTCCGCTTACCTCACAGACGGTGAGGCGCTGGGCGACATTGACGTGCTCGTGCGGCTGGCGGAGGAAGTGGGCCTCGACCCACACGCGGCGAGGGAAAGCCTGCGCGGCGATGCGTTCGCGGACGCCGTGCGTGCCGATGAGTCGCGAGCGCATGCGTTCGGCATCAGCGGCGTTCCCTTCTTCGCGATCGACGAGGCCATCGGAGTCTCTGGCGCGCAGCCGCCGGAGGCGCTCGTCGCGGCCATGCACCAGGCGATGTTCCACACCGACGCTGCCGAAGTGAGCGACGCCTCCCCCGCCGTCTGCAACGAGGACGGCTGCGAGGTGTAGTGATCGCCGCGACCTTGTGCACCGGCAGCTGCCGGCGCATGCTGCGGCACCTCAATCCGCGGAGCGGTGCATGACGGGAAGGAAGGTCGCGTGGGGCGTGCTCAGCACCGCCAAGATCGGGCGTAACGCGGTCAATCCCGCCATCCAGCGTTCGCGCAACGGGACGCTGCTGGCGGTGGCCAGTCGTGACGAGGAGCGCGCGAAGCGCTTCGCGGCGGACACAGGGATCCCACGGCACTATGGAAGTTACGGCGACCTGCTCGCCGACCCGGACGTGGACGCACTGTACATCCCGCTGCCCAACAGCGAGCACCGACCGTGGTCCATTCGCGCGGCGGAGGCGGGCAAGCATGTGTTGTGCGAGAAGCCGCTCGCTGTGAACGCGGCGGAGTGCCGGGAGATGGAGGCGGCCGCGCGTGCCAACGGCACCCTGCTCATGGAAGCCTTCATGTATCGTTTCCACCCGCGCATCGACCGGCTCGCCGGCATGGCACAACAAGGTGCGGTGGGAGCACTGCGCGTGATCCGCAGCGCGTTCACCTTCCGGCTCCGCTCGCTCGACAACATCCGCATGGTACCGGAGCTGGGCGGTGGGGCGCTGCTGGATGTGGGATGCTACTGCGTGAATATCAGCCGGCGCCTGACCGGCCTCGAACCGCTGGAAGCCCAGGCGTGGGCCACCTACGCCGCGACCGATGTGGACAGCGAACTCACGGGCATGCTGCGCTTTCCTGGTGACGTCATCTCGCATTTCGACTGTGCGCTCACGTCGGATCGACGCGAGATGGTCGAGATCGCGGGCACCGATGCCAGCGTGTCGGCCGACGCCGTCTTCGTGCCGGGCACCGACGCCGTACAGATGCTCGAGCGCCGCGACGGGAAGGAGGCCTCGCACGCGATGGACGGCGCCGACGAGTACCAGCTCATGGTGGAGCACTTCGCCGACTGTGCGTTAGGTGGCACGGCGCCGCGCTGGCCGGTCGCGGATGCCATCGCCAATGCAGCCGCGATGGATGCCCTGTTGCGCTCCGCACGCGCGGGTGGCGCGCCGATGCCGGTGGAGCGCCTGTGAGGGCTCGCTCGGCGTCCCTCCGCATGAAAGCAGCACCCTGCATCAATGCTCATCATTGAGCGCGCGCCCCGCGTAGGTGAGGTGTTCGCGTTGCACGCCCCTCTCCCGCCGGGATCCGGCATCTCATTTGATGAGTCGATGCACTTTCGCGCTCGCGCTTGCCATCGCTGCCGGCGGGGCCTCGCCGCTGGCGGCCCAGACCACCAAAAAACCGACTGCGACGCACACGCGAAGGTGATACCGGCGGAATCAGCCTAGCGACTTCGTCGCCCCGGATTGCCGCTCGTACACTGAATGAAGCAACGCCCGCAATCGCTTGCGGGCGTTGTCGTTATGCAGTGCCTGCTGATCCTGCGAAGCACGCACGCACGCCGCACGCCGTCATTCGCGGGAGTCGACCGACGGCTCCGCGGCAAACAGGCAGCTTCGCGCGGGCCGCCGCAAACTCCAGCAAGGCCGTCGTCGAGGGCACGCCCACCATGTCGCCCCAGTACACGACGGGCGCGCCCCGCACGTGCCGCGAGGCCAGCGGCTGGATCGCCTCGCGCATCGTGAGTTCGGGACTCAAGGTGAGCAAGTCCGTTCTTCCCTCCCTGCGCCGCACGGCGCTCCGCCGGGAAAAAAAGTCCGACCGCAAGCGCGGCCGGACGGGAGGGGATGACGGATGTTCGGCTTCTTGCAACCAGAGCGGGCGATGGGGTTCGAACCCACGACATCCAGCTTGGGAAGCTGGCGCTCTACCAACTGAGCTACGCCCGCGTGTGGCACTCAACCGCCACGCACACTTTCATCAGAGCCAGCGGTCGGGATTGAACCGACGACCGCCCGATTACGAATCGGGTGCTCTACCACTGAGCTACGCTGGCGAGGTAATGCGACATGCCCAAGAGCGGACTCGAACCGCTACGCCTTTCGGCACCACCCCCTCAAGATGGCGTGTCTACCAATTTCACCACTTGGGCGACTGCAACTTCAATTTTTCGAGCGGGGCTGACGGGGCTCGAACCCGCGACCTCCGGAGTGACAGTCCGGCACTCTAACCAGCTGAGCTACAGCCCCGTTGTGCTGCGTCCTGCATCCTGCACCTTCACCTGCCACCTTCACCTGCCACCTTCACCTGCCACCTTCACCTGCGACCTGCACCTGCCACCAGCCACCAGCCACCAGCCACCAGCCACCTGTGCACCATCGCCCCAACGGGAGTCGAACCCGTCTCTGCACTGTGAAAGAGTGCCGTCCTAACCGATAGACGATTGGGCGCTCCATCCAGGCAAACAGTTGACGATGGCATTTCCGTCCACCGTCTACCAGCAAGCATAGCGGTAACGGGATTCGAACCCGTGTTCCAGCCTTGAGAGGGCTGTGTCCTAGTCCCCTAGACGATACCGCCTCGGGTTCGCCACCGGCGCGAGCCGAAAGCGGAGGCTTTCCTGCCGTCGGGTTTGCCTGTCGGGCGCGCCCACGTCGTGCAACCTGCCGGCACGAATCCCATCGTGCCGTCGATCCTTGCTGCCATTCGACCGTTTCCGAACTGCACATGTCGAGCGGGCCAGGAAGGACTCGAACCTTCAACCGCCGGTTTTGGAGACCGGTGCTCTACCAATTGAGCTACTGACCCCTACGGACAGTCGGCGAAGGTACTGAGAGACGGGAATGATCTTTCCCCAATCCCTCGTCTCCTGTCTCTAAGGGTGACTGAGGGGACTTGAACCCCCAACCCCCGGAACCACAATCCGGTGCTCTAACCAGTTGAGCTACAGCCACCATGACGTGCGAAGGAAGAGCATTCTAAACCGGGCACACCCGTGAAACAACGGGTGCCCCAGTTCAATCCTTCGCGCGATCGAGATATTCGCCCGTGCTCGGGTTCACGCGCACGCGCTCACCAGTGCCGACGAACTCGGGCACGTTGATCGTGACGCCGTTCTCGAGCTTGGCGGGTTTGTACGACGAAGTCTTCGTGGCCGTCTTCATCACCGGCGACGTTTCGACGATCTCGAACGTCAGGTTCTGCGGGAGCTCGATGCCAATCGGGCGGCCGTCGTAGTACTCGGCGATGATCTTCATGTTGGACACCATCCACTGCGCGTTGTCGCCCAGCGCCTCGGCGTCGAGCTCGATCTGGTCGAAGTTCTCCAGATTCATGAAGTGGTAGATGTCGCCGCCCTGGTACAGGAACTCGAGCTCATGCGTTTCCATCGACGCCTTGTCGATCGAGTCGTCGGCGCGGAAGCGATGTTCGAAGTTCGAGCCATTGCGAAGATTCTTCATCTTCGTCTGCACCAT
>JBDSVW010000366.1:0-9425 GCA_039927015.1 Gemmatimonadaceae bacterium
CGGAATGAGGCAACGCCATGAAAACATTCGCATGAGGGGGCCGTTGGACGTCTGGTTGCCACGAACCGGGCGTGCCGGACGGCACGTGTGTACGTGGCATGGCCTTCGGGGAGATGGGACCGGTCGCGGCGCGAGGCGCTGCCACGACCCGAGGCCGTCAGACGGGAGGAGCGCGAGAGTGACCCGAGGAGAGTCGTGCGTCCCGATATCGTGCCCGCCAGCTGTCGCGTGGAGGCCACGCCGCCGCCACCGGCACCGCGATCGCTCCCGTGGAGGGTGGCGCGGCCAGCACCTGCGTGGCCAGGCTGCACAGTGCGCAGCGATCGAGGTGCGCGACATGCTGATCGCTGCCCGGGGCCTCCACGTGCACGACCACGCCCGCGCGCAGGGCCGTGGCAGCCGGCCGCGCGTCGGCAATGGCGGCGGCGCCCGGGGCCAGGAGCTGCAGCACCGCGAACAGTGCGGTCAATCCCCGGGAGATGGAGCGTCGCACAGGCATGGGATACACCCTAACAGGCGTCACGGTGTGAGACAATCGCGTCCCGTGTGGACGCCCCGCGTACTACCCCGGGGCGAGCACCACGGCCCGCGAGGGCTGCGATTCATGCACTGGTACGCGCCATCAGGCGTTGATGTTGGTGTCGCCGCCTGCGTCGCGTCACGCCCCCTCGCGTTCGCGCGGTCGAGTCGGCAGAATGTAGGAATGACGCCCTGCGCCTCGCGTGACGAGTCCTTCCAGCCTTCGACATGCCCCGCCGACCACTGATCACCGAGCGCGATGTGCTCCGCGCGCGACGTGAGAGGGCCTCGACCCTCGACGTGACCGGTGCCGTGGTCACCCCGGCGGCCCGCGATTTGGCGGCGGCGCGCGGCATCACGCTGGTGGACGGGCAAGTGAGCACGGCCGCCCCGTCCACGGCCGCTCGGAAGACGTCCAGCGCGCCAGTCAAGGCACCTGTAGAGGAGGCGACGCCCGGCGCGGCGGCGCGCGTTGTGCTTGGCGCCGACCACGGCGGCGTGGGCCTCAAGGACGCCCTCCTCGCCTTCGTGCGCGAGCGCGGTCACGCGGTGAGCGACCTCGGCACGTTTGGCTCCGAGGCGGTGGACTATCCGGATTTCGCGATTGCCGTCGCGCGCGCGGTGGCCGAGGGCCGGGCCGAGCTCGGCATCATGATCGACGGCGCCGGCATCGGCAGCTGCATGACCGCCAACAAGGTGCCCGGCGTGCGCGCCGCCATGTGCTACGATGTCACCACCGCCAGCAATGCGCGCGAACACAACAACGCCAACGTGCTCACGTTAGGCGGCACACTGCTGGGCGCGCGGTTGGCCCAGGACATCGTGCGCACCTTTCTCGACACGCCCTTCGCCGGGGGGCGGCACGCCAAGCGCGTGGACAAGATCGACGCCCTCCTTCCGGCCACGCCACACGCACCCACGACCCGCAGATGACCATTCCGCCCTGCCCCGCCACCCATCGCGCCGCGCTCGTGCCTGCCGCGCTCCTACGCGCCGCGCTCGCGGTCTCGCTGCTCGTGGCGGCCCCGGCGCTGCTGGCGCAGGAAACACCCACCCAGCGCGCCGCGGCCAGCGACGTGGTGCGCCGCCTCGCAGAGCTGCAGCGCACCACCAATGCCGCGGCCCTGGCCACGCGCCTCACCGGCGCGCCGAACGCGCGCCGTGACGCCGTGGTGGCGCGCGCCCGTGCACTGTGGGAAGGCGAGCTGCAGGCCATGGCGGACGACATCACCAAGCATCCGGAAGTGGGCTTCAAGGAAGAGCGGTCGGTGAAGCTGCTGGCCGACTATCTCACCGCGCACGGATTCGCGGTGGAGATGGGCGTGGCGGGCTTGCCCACCGCGTTCGTGGCCCGGTACACCAAGGGCACCGCCGGCCCCAACCTGGGCGTCATCCTCGAGTACGATGCCCTGCGAGGGACCGCGCGCGATTACCATGGTGACCAGCACTCCGCGCAGGGGCCGGTGGGCATGGCCGCCGCCATCGCGGTGGCGGAGTTCCTCACCCGCAGCGGCACGCCGGGCACGGTCACCGTGTACGGCACGCCCGCCGAAGAGATGATGCCTCCGCCCTCCAAGACCGTGATGCACACGGCCGGCGTGTTCGCTGGCGCAGACGTCATCGTCCGCTCACACTCGTCCACCGGCACGCAGCGCCCGGCGCCGGGCTTCGGCACCTGCTGCCTCAACATCGAGGGGGTGCGCTACATCTTCGGCGGTGCCCCCGCGCACCAGATGACCGCATGGGAAGGCCGCGACGCACTGACCGCGGTATTGCACCTGTTCCAGGGCGTGGACGGCCTGCGAAAGAACATCCGGCCCGAAGCGCGCATCCAGGGCATCATCACGGAGGGCGGCAAGGCGCCTAACGTCGTGCCCGACCGTGCGGTGGCGGACTTCTACATCCGCTACCCGGATGAGGTCTACCTCGCCCAGGTCCGGGCGATGGTCGACGACGTCGCGCGGGGCGCGGCGCTCGCCACCGGCACCAAGCTCAAGATCGACGCCTATGGACAAATGCGCGATGGCATCTCGACTGCCTCGCTGAATGAGGTCGCGTTCGCCTACCTCAAGAAGTACGGCGCCACCAAGGTGATCGACGACCCGCAGAAGCCGCAGGGCTTCGAGGAGACGGGTAGCGTGTCGCGGGACATTCCCGGCGCCGGCTTCTCCGCCTACACCTCCAGCGGCGGCTTTCACACGTACGAGATGGAGGCCGACGCCCTCACCGACATCGGACACACCGGCTTCCGTATCGACGCCATGGCCATGGCCGCGCTGCTGCACGACTTCGCGACCGATGCGGAGTTCCGGGCCAAGGTGAAGGCCGAATTCGCCGGCACCAAGGCGCTCTTCGGGGACTACATCACCGCGCTGCAGAAGGCCTATCCGCTGCCGCCGGTGAAGGAGCCTCAGTAGTGTACGGCATGCCGGCGACACCCGTATCGCACCCGCGAATCACGCCGCCTACATTTCGGGCATGAAACGCACTGACGCCCTCGAGTACCACGAGTTTCCCCGCCCGGGAAAGATCGCCGTGGTACCCACCAAGCCACTCAACAACCAGCGCGACCTCTCCCTGGCGTACTCGCCCGGGGTGGCGGATCCGTGTCTTGAAATCCAGCAGAATCCTAACGACGCCTATCGGTATACCGCCAAGGGCAACCTCGTGGCGGTCGTGACCAACGGCACCGCGGTCCTCGGCCTCGGTAACATCGGCGCACTGGCCGGCAAGCCGGTGATGGAGGGGAAAGGCAACCTGTTCAAGCAGTTCGCGGATCTCGACGTGTTCGACCTGGAGGTGGGATCGGAGAGTCCGGACGACGTCATCCGCTTCTGCCAGCTGCTCGAACCCACCGTCGGCGGCATCAATCTCGAGGACATCCGGGCACCCGACTGCTTCGTGATTGAGGAGACGCTGCGCAAGACGATGAAGATCCCGGTCTTCCATGACGACCAGCACGGGACCGCGATCATCTCCGGCGCCGCGCTGCTCAATGCGCTCGAGGTGGTGGGAAAGAACATCAGTGAGGTGCGTGTGGTGTTCTCCGGCGCCGGTGCGGCGGCCCTCGCCACGGCCGCGCACTACGAGCGGCTGGGCGTGCGCCGCGAGCACATCGTCCTCGCGGACAAGAGCGGGGTGATCTTTCAGGGCCGCACCGAGCACATGGACGACTACAAGCAGCGCTTCGCCAACGTCACCTCGGCGCGCACGCTCAAGGAAGCGCTGGTGGGCGCCGACGTCTTCGTCGGCCTCTCCGCCGCCGGCGCCGTCACGGGCGACATGCTGGTGGCGATGGCGAGGGATCCGATCATCTTCGCGCTCGCCAACCCGGTGCCCGAAATTCTTCCGGACGAAGTGCGCAAGGTACGCGACGACGCCATCATGGCGACGGGGCGGAGTGACTACCCGAACCAGATCAACACCGTGCTCTGCTTCCCGTTCATCTTCCGCGGCGCCCTCGACTCGCGCGCCACGGAAGTGAATGAGGAGATGAAGATGGCGGCCACGCGCGCGCTCGCCGCCCTCGCCAAGCAGGACGTCCCGGAGTCGGTCACGGCGCTCTACGGCCTGCGCAACGTGAAGTTTGGTCGGGAGTACCTCATACCCTTCCCCTTCGACCCACGCGTGCTGCTCTGGGTCGCGCCCGCGGTAGCCTGGGCCGCCGTGGCCACGGGTGTCGCGAAGGAGTTCATCGAGCTGGACGAATACCGCGAGCAACTCGAGGCGCGCCTCGGACGCGCCAAGGGCATCATGCGCGGCATCATAAACCGCGCGGTGCGCGATCCAAGGCGCGTGGTGCTGGCCGAGGGCGAAGCGCTCAAGATGATCCGGGCCGCCCGGATACTCGTCGACGACGGTATCGCGCACCCCATCCTGCTGGGCAACGAGGAGACCATCACCCACAACGCGGCGGCGCACGGCATCTCCCTCGCCGACGTCGCCATCGAAGACCCGGTCCGCTCGCCACGCATGCAGACGTATGCGCGCGACCTCTGGGAACGCCGGCAGCGGAAGGGGCTCTCGCTCAGCGAGGCCGAGCACCGGATCTTCAACGGGAATTATTTCGGCAGCGTGATGGTCGCCCGCGGCGACGCGGACGCGTTGCTGACTGGTATGACCACGACCTACCCCGAGGCACTGCGGCCGGCGCTGCAGGTCATCGGCGCGCACTCCAAGGCAGGGGCCGTGGCCGGCATGTACATGCTCGTCTTCGAGAAGCACGTCGTCTTCTGCGGCGATACCACGGTGAATATCGAGCCGACCGCCGAGCAGCTGGCGCAGATTGCGTACGCCGGCGCCCGCATCGTCCGGATGTTCGGGCTCACGCCGCAGGTGGCCATGCTCTCCTTCTCGAATTTCGGGTCCGTCCGCCATCCCGAAGCCGCCCGAGTGGCCGAGGCGGTGGCGCTGCTCAGGCAGCGCGATCCGAGCCTGATGGTCGACGGAGAGATGCAGGCGGATACAGCGGTGGACCGCAATGTGCTCGCGGAATCGTTCCCGTTCAGTGCCCTCAAGGACGCCGCTAACGTGTTGATATTCCCGAACTTGAGCGCGGGCAACATCGCCTACAAGTTGTTGCGGGACCTGGGCGGTGCCACGGCGATTGGGCCCATACTCGTTGGAATGGCGCGTCCCGTTCATATCTTGGAGCAGGGCGCGGACGTTCAGGATATCGTCAACATGGCCGCCGTCGCGGTCATGGATGCTCAGGAACGCTCCCGTCCGTCGGCTCGCGAACTCGCTCCCACGAGTGGCGCGCGGGCTTTTTCATTCTTGTAGCGCCACCATTCGATAGACTCCTCACCTAGGAGGCGTCGCAGCGAACCCGACTGTGTCGTTTCCGTTTCCACCTTCTTCCGTTATGGCAACTACATCCGCCCCGACCTTATCCCAGGGACTCGACGGCCAGGGTCTCTCACCCTCCGGCACGGTGCACTGGAATCTCGTCACTCCCGCGCTCATCCAGGCCGCGGTGGAGCGCGGCGAGGGGACGCTGGCCGACATGGGGCCATTCGTTGGCATCACCGCGCCACATACCGGCCGGTCGCCCAATGACAAGTACGTCGTGAAGGAGCCCAGCACGGAAGCCGATGTGGATTGGGGCAAGGTGAACCAGCCGCTGGCCGAGTCGCACTTCGACGTACTGCTGCAGGATGTCAAGACATATCTCAACGAGCTCGATGAGTTCTTCGTGCAGGACTTGTACTGCGGTGCCGACACCGCCCACCGGCTCAGTGTCCGCTACGTCACGCCTAACGCGTGGCACGCCAACTTCGTGCGCAACATGTTCATCCGCCCGGAGCACGCCGCACTCGCCGCGTTCGCCCCGAACTTCACGGTGCTGCATGCGCCGGAGTTCCAGGCCTCCCCGGAAAAGCATGGCACGCGCACGGGCACCTTCATCGTGCTGCATCTGGCCAAGCGGACCATTCTCATCGGCGGCACGCGCTACGCCGGTGAGCTGAAGAAGTCGATGTTCACGGTCATGAACTACCTCCTGCCCAAGACGGGCGTGATGTCGATGCACTGCTCGGCCAACGTTGGTCCGGAGGGCGACACCGCGCTCTTCTTCGGGCTCTCCGGCACCGGCAAGACGACCCTCTCGGCGGATCCGCAGCGCGGCTTGATCGGCGACGACGAGCATGGCTGGTCGGACGATGGCATCTTCAACTTCGAAGGCGGATGCTATGCGAAGGCCATCAACCTGTCGAAGGAGCAGGAGCCTGACATCTTCGCCACCACGCAGATGTTCGGCACGATTCTCGAGAACGTCGTGCTCGACCCCGTCACGCGCCGCGTGAAGTTCGAGGACCAGTCGATCACCGAGAACACCCGCGCCTCGTATCCGCTGCACTACATCCGCAACCATGTGCCCGCCGGTCGCGGCGGCCATCCGAAGAACATCGTCTTCCTGACCGCCGATGCGTTCGGCGTGCTGCCGCCCATCGCGCGCCTCACGCGCGAGCAGGCGATGTACTACTTCATGAGCGGATACACGGCCAAGCTGGCGGGCACCGAACGCGGCGTCACCGAGCCGCAGGCCACCTTTTCGGCGTGCTTCGGCGCGGTCTTCCTCGTCTGGCACCCCACCAAGTACGCCGACATGCTTGGCGCGTTGATCGACACGCATGGCGCGCGCGTGTGGCTCGTCAACACGGGATGGAGCGGCGGCGCGTACGGGACCGGCAAGCGCATGAAGCTGTCGCATACGCGCGCCATGGTGCGCGCTGCGCTCGCGGGGCAGCTCGACACGGTGCCGACGGTCACCGACCCGGTGTTCCAGCTCCACATGCCCAGCACCGTGCCAGACGTGCCCGATGAGGTGCTCGATCCGCGCAAGACGTGGGCGGACGGCGCGGCATACGACACGCAGGCCTCGAAGCTCGCCGGGATGTTCCGGAAGAACTTCGAGACGTTCGGATCGGTGGACGCCGCGCTGCTGGCGGCGGGCCCCACCGGCTAGCACGCGCGGAGCCGGGCACGCCTCACGATCGATCCTCACACGCGGTCACGTGTCCATCATCCGCGATCCACTCTGGAACAACATCCGTGTCGACCCGGTCGCACTGCGACTGATCGACACGCCAGTGTTCCAGCGCCTGCGCTACGTGCGACAGCTGGGGTGGGCCTACCTGGTCTACCCCGGCGCCACCCACGCGCGCTTCGAGCATGCGTTAGGCACCTACCACCTTGCGGGTCGCACCTTGCGCCTGCTGGGCGACAATGGCGCCCTGCGTGGCATTCCCGCCGAGGAGGCCACGATCGTGCGCATGGCGGCACTCCTGCACGACGTGGGGCACTATCCCTTCTCGCATGCGCTGGAGGAGATTGGCGCCCCGCACCATGAGGAGGTGGCGCGCCCGCTCATCACCTCGGGCGAGGTGGCCACGGTGCTTCGCGAGCTGGCCCCCGACGCCCCCGAACGCGTGCTCGCCCTCATCCGGGGGCAGTCCGACTCGCCGCTCCAGGGGCTGGTGTCAGGATCGCTCGACCTCGACAAGATCGAGTATCTCAACCGCGACGCCCTGATGTGCGGGGTGCCGTACGGTGAGATCGACGCCGACCGGCTGATGAATTCGCTCACGGTGGTGGGCGATGCCGCGTCGGGGGGCGCCCATGTGGGCGTGATGGAGAAGGGACTCTCGGCGCTGGAGTCCCTGCTCTTCGCCAAGTACCAGATGTACCGGAACGTGTACTGGCACCACGCGGTGCGCAGCGCCACCGCCATGTACAAGCGGCTCGTCGCCGACGCGCTGGCCGCATCGGCCCTCGAGGTGCGGGAGCTGTCGTTCCTCACCGACGAGTCCCTGCTGCATGCGCTCGAGCAGCGGGCGCCTTCCGCACTGCTCGATGCGCTGCGCAACCGGCGGCTCTACAAGCGTGCCTTCGAATGCCCCGCCGCCGAGCTGGACGCCGATGTGGGCGAGTGGATCGCCACCGACCGCGCGCGGGCGGTGCGAGTGGAGGATGAGCTGGCCGCGGAGTTCGGGCTCGCGCCGGGCGAACTGCTGCTCGACTATCCCGAGAAGACCGAGATGCTGGGGCTCGACATTCCCGTGGTCCGTCGCAGCGGCGAAGTGATGCAGCTGACGGGCGCGGGGCTGCCGGGGTCGATCAACCTCACGCAGATGTCCGAGCAGCTCTACCGCTCGGCGCGCTGGCTGCGCGTCTTCGTCGCGCGCGAGGTGAACATTCCGCGTGCGCGGGTACTGGACGTCGCGCGGGGCGCCTAGGGCTCGACCGGCGGGGCGAGGACGAACGATAGAGGAGGCTACTGCTTCTCCCGGCCCCGCGCCTCCGCCAGCTTGCGCGCGATGCCGCGGTAGAAGGCGGCGTGCTCTGCCTGGCCCTTCGCCTCGAACCCCATCGCCGTGGCCTCGAGGGCATACAGGATGTTGCCAAGGTAGAGCGCGGCCAGCGATTCCACGCTCTCCGCCGGCGACTCGTCAGGCACGGGCGCGCTACCGGCCGACCGCCGGCCCCTCGGGGGCAGACTCGGAGGAGGAGGAGGCTGCGTCCACGGCCACCACCTGCACCACGATCGCGGTGATGTTGTCCAGGCCGCCGCGGTAGTTCGCCTCGGCAATGAGCGCATCCACCACGCGTCCCGCCGACGCGCGCGACAGCAGCAGCTGTTGCAGGCGGCGGTCATCCACCATGCCGGTGAGCCAGTCGCTGGCCACCAGGTATACGTCGCCGATCTTCATCTCGCCGACGTAGGAGTCTGGCTCGACCGCATCGCTCGCGCCGACGCACCGGGTGATCACGTTGCTGTAGGGGTGATACCGGGCCTGTTCCGGCGTGAGGAAGCCGGCATCCACCTGCTCCTGCACGTAGGAGTGGTCCTTGGTCAACTGGCGCAGGGCACCGTCGCGCAGGAGATACACCCGGGAGTCGCCCACCTGGCCGATGAGATAGCGCGACGCGGAGAGCACCAGGACCGACAGCGTCGTGCCCATCCCCTGCTTGTCCGCCTCCTGGATCGTGCGATCGTAGATGGCGCGATTCGCGATGCGCAGCGACTCGGCGAGTTGCTTGCTCGCGGCCTCGTCATACACATCGGCGAGCTCCTGGAGCTCACGCGAGACGATCTGCACCGCCATCTCGCTCGCCACTTCGCCCGCCGCGTGGCCGCCCATGCCGTCGGCGACGATGAAAACGCCGCGCTCCTTGGTGGCGTGGGCGAAGAACGAGTCCTCGTTTCCCGAACGAATCATGCCCACATCGCTGCGGGCGGCAACAGTCAGCTCCACGAGCGGCCCTGCAGAACGAGGTAAACGAAGAAGGCGACGAGCGCCGCGAGTGCCCCCCACAACCACACTGGCGCGCCGCGTGACCCCGCCGGCGCCGCCTGCCCATCGGCGGCCCCCTCGGACCCCCGATGCTCCATGCGCTGGGGCTCC
>JBDSVW010000367.1:0-15422 GCA_039927015.1 Gemmatimonadaceae bacterium
GGAGCGCCTGCTCCTTGCCGCCACCGAACGACGCCTGCAGGCGGACGTGCCGGTGGGGGCGCTCCTGAGCGGTGGCGTGGATTCGGCCCTGGTGTGCTGGGCGATCAAGTCGTTAGGCGGCGACGTCACGGCGTTCACGATCGGCACGCCGGGACACGAGGCGGACGAGTCAGCGGACGCCATCGCCACGGCCCGGGACCTGGGCATTCGTCATGAATTGCTGGCCCTCAGCGAAAGCGACCAGGCGGATGTGCACTCGCTCGCCGAGGCGTATGGCGAGCCCTTTGCCTGCCCCTCGGCGCTGGGAATGCTGACCGTCTCCCGCGCGGTGGCGCGCGCTCAGGTGAAAGTGCTACTCACGGGCGATGGCGGCGACGATGTCTTTCTCGGCTACGAGCGGCACCTGATGCTGCGGCGCATCGAGCAGGCGGCGCGCTGGCTGCCCGCGGCCGCCGGCCCCGCGTGGCGCTCGGTGCGCGGGCTGCTGCCGCATACCGGCGTCATGCGTCGCGCGAAGCACCTCGTGGATTACGCCACCGGGGGCCTCGGCGCCTTCCTCTCGGCAAACGACGGATTGCCGGCGTATCGCGCTCGTCATCTCCTTGGACCCCGCCTGGCCAGCGCATCCATCGACGCCCGCGACACGCCGTGGTCGGTGGGAGCGGCGCGCCAGCTGCTCACCGACTATCTCGCGCACGACCTGCGGACGCAGTTCGTGGCCGAGTACCTCACGAAGGTGGACGGCGGCACGATGTACTTTGCCCTCGAGGCACGCTCGCCCTTCCTGGACCAGGAGCTGTGGGAATTCGCCGCGTCGCTTCCCGTGGACGTGCGCCTGCACGAGAACGGCCTCAAGGCGATCCTGCGGACTATCGCGCGGCGTCGCATCGCGCCCCGCGTGGCCACCGGCGCGAAGCGGGGCTTCACGATTCCGGTCGGCGCATGGATTGCGGGACGCTGGCACGCGGATGTCAGCGCCGCCCTCCGACACTCGCCGCTGGTGGCCGAGGGGTGGCTGGACGCGCGCGCGCTACCCGCCGAGCTGGAGGCGGCGCGTCACTCTCCCACAGCAGCGATGCGCCTCTGGAATCTCTATGTGCTCGATGCCTGGTTGCGGGTGGAGCAGGGCACCACGCCCGCCCTGGCCACCGTGGCCACCGTGGCCGCCGTGGCCTGACGCTGCTGCCAGCGGGTGGGCGCGCCGGCACGCGTGCCCGCGGCACCTCCCGACCTAACGAGCCGGTGTCGGCAGTTCACGTACGGCGTCGAGCCAGCCGGCGGGATAGCGCATCTCCGTGTCGCCATACGCGGCTTCCACCAGCTCCGCGGCTGGTCCATCGCCGAGTGCCCCGCGGACCTCCACGTCCGTGGCGGAGAAGCTGGTGAGCGGCCACGGGAAATCGTCGAAGGCGTGCGAGACGATGGGGATGCGCGCGGGGTCGTAGCCCAGCAGCAACGAGCCGACGAGGTCCACCGCCGCGGCACTCTCTCCCGCCGCGATGAGGCCCATCGGCAGCGGCTCGGGACGTAGTGGGCCGTCGCCATGACCTGCGACGACGGCATCCACGATGTGGATCACCCGCCGCTGCACATCGTTTGCCAGCGTGCCATCCGTGCGCCCGTACAAGAGCAGTCGGTTGAGGTCCAGGCAGGTGCGCCAGATGGTGTCATTGCCCGACCACGATCCCTCCACACCCAGCTGGTCACCTTGTTCGTGCAGCACGCGCTGCAGCGCGCGCGTGCCCACCCGCAGCGCGCGGCGCAGCGGAATGGAGCGTGTGGAATTGGACTGGTCGTACACGAACTCCAGCATGCGCTTTACCGCGCTCTCGCCAGGATAGCAGTCTCCCCCGCTGTCCGAGCCGCCCAGCCGGTGATGCGGCAGAAACTCCTTGTTGCCGTTGATCCCGATGAGATTCTTCAACGCGCAGGTGATGCCTGCCTTCTTGTGCGTCTTGAGCTTGGGCAAGTTGACCACCACGTCGGCCTCCATGATGTCGCGGGCCACGAGGTACTGATGCTTGCCTGGCGCGTGGGTGCGCGCGAGCTCCGCCGGCGGGTACTGCGTCACGCGGAAATTGGCGTTCTCCGCGATGGGCTCCAGCAGGCTGGCGCCGGCAAGATCGAACAAGACGAATCGGTCCACCGGGAGCAGTTCTTCCCGCTCCACGCGCAGCCCCCCGTCGAACTGAGACTTGGTGCGGCGATAGTCGCGCGGGCCCTTGAAACGCGACTCGCGCTCAGCGAGCGGATGCGCCCACTCGGCGAGCCCGCTGTTCTGGAGCAGGCGATCGAAGTTGCATTCCTGCAGGGGCGCGTCCCCCACAATCACTTGCGACGCCCCGCTGGCCAGCAGCTCTTCGACCACCGCGCGAATGAGCGCCACGTGCGTGACCAGCGGCACGATGCCCCACGGCCCCTGATTCTGGTGTAGCACGAGGTTATGCTTCACCAGCACGCGCGCCCCAGCGGGAACGAGCCCCACGAAGGCGGACTCCGATGCAGTGCCCGCTCCCCAGCCCATGAGCTGTGAAACGTCACGAACCGCCAGCCGCACGCCCGCGGGATCGTACGAGGCGGACGGTACGCGCGACAGCGCGACGGTGGGGGATGCGTTCATCAGTTCTCCTGCCTCGCGGCCACTGGCACGTCGCGCGCCGCCGCGTGGGTGATGACGGGACGCCACTTACTGGCGCCCGTGCGGGGGATGTCGTCCACGAGTTGCAGCCGCATCGTGAGTCCCGGCAGGTTGTCGCCCAGGACCTTGAGAATGTGCTCACCGGCGGCGGGGGAATACGCGTCGTGCGGTATCAGGAGCACGTCGATGGTGTAGTCGGCGTTCTGCCTGATCTGGAACTCCCGCACGGGCAGGTCTTTCATGAGGTGCGGAATGCCCACGCCGTGAATCCAGTGTCCGTCTGGATGGTGCAGGCCGTCCAGCTGCCGGCCGAGCACCTCCTCCAGCCGCCACGTAGGGTGTCCGGGCGCGCTGCCGGCGGGAAAACGGGCGCGGTCGCCGATACGGTACCGGATCATCGGCATAGCGTCGGCGTGCAGCTTGGTCACGATGATCGGGGAATCGGTGGCGTCGCCCTCGGGCTCCACCAGCACATTGCCCCAGTCCACTTCCAGACTCGGCGATGTGGCGGCATCGAACTGCGCCGCGATGAGTCCCATCTCGCGGCTGCCGTATCGTTCGTGTACTGCCACCGGAAAGGCGCGCTCGATGCGCGCGCGCTGCGCCGGCCAGAGCTTTTCTGCGCCGGTCACGATCCGGTGCACGGGATAGTTGGCCGTGAGCCCGCGCTCCAGCAGCACGGTGGCCAGCGCGTCGAGCGCGCTCGCGTAAGCCACGATCGAGGCCGGGCGGAAACGCGACAATGCCTCGTGGTAGCCCATGAGGACCTCCGGCGACAGGCGGAAACAGTCGAACCATCGCCGGTTGGTCAGCCGGTCGCGTGCGCGTTCGCGCCACGCCGTGCGCTCGCTGCGGTCGATGTGATGCCCCCAGAGAAACGCCGTGCTCACGCCGCGAGGCACGCCGATGCAGCGCATGAAGTCGTCCTGTCCGCTGAGCCGCCAGCCCCGTTCCTCGGGGCCGCTCCAGTACGTCAGCGGCTCGCCCGACGATCCGCCGGTGCCGTCTTTCCGTCGCAGGCTGGCGGGTACCCCAGGCGAGAGCATGCGCGCCGAGTGCTCCGCGACGTCGGCCCGCTCGAGCAGAGGGACCCGCGCGAAGTCGTCGAACGAGAAGGGCGCGGCGGGATCGAAGCCGGCCGCCTTGAAGCGGGCGGCATAGAACGGCGAATCGGTCGCCGCCTTGCGCACCACCTCGCGCAGCCGCTGGAGCGTCCACTCCAGTCGCTGCGCCTCGGTCCACGAGCGTGCGCGCTTCCGGAACCGAAGGCCGGCATTGTAGTGACGCTCTCCCTCACGCGTGGCGGGCCGTACCGCCCGCGCGAGGTCGATGGCACCCGTCACCGCGCGTCCCACCACCTCGCGGGCGGACATCAGGCCGTGCCCCGGGGGTACGCCATCGGCGCTACGTCCCACGCCGCTGTCGTGCCCCATGCTGGAAGGCATCGATCTCGGCGTTGGTCACGGTGGTCAGTGCGGCGATGGTCGCCAGGTGCAAATAGGTGAATGACATTGCGGCGAAGGATCCGAACACGGCACACACGCCATAAGCCAGCAGCGACAACAGCAGGAGCTTGATCTGCTGCGCGTATTCGGGTGCGTAGGCGCGCACCCGCTGCATGGCCCGGATGGCGGGCATGACGATCAGGGCGAGCATGCCACTCCAGAGCGTGAAGCCGACCCATCCGGTCTCCGCCAGGACGCTCAGGTACGTGTTGTGCGCGTCGCGCGCGCCCCGGGCGATAACGTCGATGCCCGAACGGCGGGAGAAATCGGAGTGCGCGTTGGGATAGGCGGCCCACCCCACGCCGGTGATTGGATAGGCGTTGTGGACGTTCCACGCGACCTTCCAGATCTCGAAGCGCTGCTCCGCCGACCGGTTGTCGTTCGCGGTCTCGAGGTTTCCCGACTCGCCCGCGCTCTTGAGGCTGGAGAGCCGGCTCCACACGCTGCTCGGAGCGAACACCACCACCACCACCGCAATGCCACCAACGGCGAGGATGGCCTTGGCGCGCCCCTTCCCCTGCAACACGAGGTACGCAAGACCGCCGGCGGCCAGGGCGATAATTGCTCCCCGGGACTGCGTCATGAAGATGATCATCGGCATGACCGCCAATCCCACGAACGACAGCTGCTTGATGATCTTGGACCGCTCCCCGGTGAACACCACGAGGCAGAGACCCAGCGGAAACAGCATCAGCGCGGCGTAGTCGTTGGGATTGAGAAACAGGTTGTTCCACGCCACGCGTCCCTGCGTGGCCGCGCTGTAGATGAACCAGTTGAAGACGCCGCCGCGCACGGGGAAGAGCGCGTACGTCCCAAGCGCGAAGAACATGAAGAAGCGAAGCCGGGGCCTGCTGTTGAGCACCGAGATGCCCACCAGCATGATCAGGAAGACCTTGTACATGTCTTCCAGCGGCGCCCAGACGTAATTGCGATACGCCGAGGACTTGAACGTGAGCGTGATGATGACCATGAAGGCCGCCATCAGGAACATGGGCGCCGGAAATCGCCAGCGGTCCTTCGAGCCCATGGTGATGGCGAGTATGGCGGCCCCCATGGCCGCCTGCCCGAGATTCACCACGTACGAGCAGATGATGAAGAAGTAGAGCAGGAAGCAGAGGTAGGCGGGCGAGTAGTCCACGCCCTGCCACGGCCACGCGAAGCGCTCCTCCAGCCGCGGGAACCGGGCTCCGGAAACCGGCGCGACCTCACCCTGAGGCCGGAGCCTTCCGGCGCGCGGCAACGGCTGCGGCAACGGCTGCGGCAACGGCGGCGCGCTGGCGCTGGCCGCTGCCCCCAGTCCTCGTGACGATCGCCATCCCTGAGCCCCTGCTCTCATCTCTCGTTCCAGCCGCTGGATTGATCGGGTCCCTCGTGTAGGGACGGCTGACGCGCCCCCGATGCAACCCCGTGCCCTTGCAAGTTATACGCTCAGGACGGGGATGCGCCGCCTCAGCTGCACCCCCCCCATCAGCATCATGACCACCGCGTAGACGCCCACTCCCACGGGCAGGGACGTCCAAAGCACGCCGGGGGCCAGCGTGACGAGCGCCCCCACCATCGCGACGGTGGCCGCGGTCGCCTTCAGCAGGCGGCGGAGCGGCACCACCGGATACCCCGCCGCGCGCGCGAAGTGCGAGGCCAACACCAGCCGAATGAACTCCGTGGCCACCGTGGCACCCGCCGCCCCAGCCAGCCCGTAGCGCGGCACTGTCAGCAGCACCAACACCACGTTGCAGGCGGCCGTGATGGCATTCACCCGGATGAGCGTCCGCTCCCGCCCGGCGGCGATGAGCGCCACCACGGGGAGCTCCCGGAGCGCGGCGAGCGGAATGGTGAACGCCAGCCACTGCAGGGCAATCACCCCCGGAAGATAGGCGCCCCCGAACACCTGCTCGATGACCTGCGTCGACACATACCAGGCCCCCGCGCCCACGGGAAGGGCCAGCGCGTACGCCTGCGCGCAGACAGTTTCGTAGAGCTCGCTGCGCTGCGGTATATCGTCCTCGAGACGCGTAAGGTTGGGCAGGACGGTATGCGCGAAGGCCACGATGAGGTTGGCGGCAAACGAGATCATCGTGTACGCCGCCGCGTAGTACCCGGCGGCCTCCGCGCCGGTGCGGAATCGCAGGTAGATCAGGTCGAAGTTGAACAGCAGCAACCCCAGGAGCGTGAACACGACCAGGTGCTGCGACCGGCGAAAGATCGGCGCCGTGAGGCGCGGCGCCCACTGCCACACGAGCTTGAGGCCCGATCGCTGGAGGGAGTAGAGGAGGATGAAGGCGGTGACCGCGGCCCCAAGGAATTGGGCTAGCGGCACGAGCGCGACGTCCCCGGCGTCGTGCACGAGCGCGACGATGGCCAGCAAGGCAACCACCTCGCCGAGGGTGCGCGCGATCGCGACGCCATTCGCGCGCTCCAGCCCGATGTGGATCCAGCGTACACTCAACCCGGAGAAGAGCAGGGCCAGCGCGGAGATGGCGAGGATGGCACCATCGGGCTGCGGCAGCACGGTCACACCGGCGGCGATGACCAGCAATGCCAGCACCAGCGAGAGCACCACGCGGACCGCCAGCATTGGCTGCGCCAGCGCGGCCACCTCGCGGCCGGCCCGCGCCACCAGCGGCACGCCGACGAGCTCAATGCCGCCGTCGGCCACCTGGGAGAGGTAGAGCATAATGCCCATCGCCACGCCCACGATGCCGTACAGCGCGGGCGAGAGCGTGCGGGCCAGGTAGATGGTGGCGGCGAAAGCGCTGAGTCGTGCCAGCACCTCTCCCCCGCCCAGCGTCACGAAGCGCGCGCCGATGCCGCGCGAGGACATCAGAGGTAGCCTAACGAAGCCAGGCGGCGGCGGATATCGTCTTCGATGGGCGTCGGCGCCGCCTGGGACAGGCCGGGCACGATGCCCATCATCTCGAGCGTTCGCACGACCTTCCATGCCGCCACGTCCACGCTCTCCACGTCGGCGTGCAGGTGCACCTCGGGCGACAACGGGGCCTCATACGGAGCATTCACGCCGGTGAAGTCCTTGATCTCCCCGCGCCGGGCACGCGCGTACATTCCCTCGCGGTCCCGCGACGCGGCCACCTCCACCGGGCACTCCGCGTACACCTCGATGAAGTTCGTCGTGTTGGCACGCACCTCGCCGCGCGTGGCACGAGACGGCGACACCGCGGCGCAGATGGCAATCACGCCGTTACGGGCGAGCAACTTGGCCACAAACCCGATGCGGCGCACATGCTCCTCCCGGTCGTCGGGGGTGAAGCTCAAGCCGCGCGACAGGCTCTCGCGCACCTCGGCGCCATCCAGCAACTCCGTGGCGTAGCCGCGATCGAGCAGCCGCTGATAGACCTCGCGTGCGATGGTCGATTTCCCCGATGCCGGCAGGCCCGTGAACCAGACCACGGCTCCAAGATTCTTCGTCATGTCAGCCCGATGATCGGCCACCAGAACTTCACCACCGTGAGAAGGATGAGGATCGAGGCCACCGTCATCAGCAGACCCGCCTTGAAGAAGTCGGTGGTCTTGAGGTAGCCCGAGGCGAAGATAATGGTATTGGGCGCCGTGCTCATGGGGAACATGAAGTCGAGCCCAGCACCAAACGACACCGCGAGCACCAGCGCCACGGGCGATGCCCCGGACTGGTTCGCGAGACCGAACGCCAGCGGCAGCACCACGGCGAGGGCGGCGGCGTTGCTCATCACCTCCGACAGGATCAGCCCGAGAACGGCCGCACCGGCGATGGTCAGGTATGCCGAGGGCACATAGCTGCCCAGCGCGCCGCGCAGCAACCACGTGGCCGCGCCGGTGCGCTCCAGCGCCACACCTAACGCGATGGCCCCGCCGTACATCAGCACGATGTTCCAGTATACATGCCGCTCCGCCTTCTCCCATGTCAGCACGCGGAACGCGAACAGCGCCACCGCGCCCAGCAGCGCGATCACGGCAAGGTCCACGCGCCGGCCCCCCACACTCACCCACGCCAAAATCGTCAGCGAGATGATGACGAGGGCCACGTATTGCGGGCGTCGCATGGGACCCAGGCCTGCCACGGCGCGCTCCAGCACCGTGCGCGCCGCCCCGAACTCCACGGGTTCCGGCTTGATCACCGAACGCAGGACGAGCGGGGTGGCGAGCAGGCCAAGTACGACCACCGGAAACGCAGCCAGCATCCACTGCCCGAATCCGATGCCCACGCCGTAGCTCTTCTGCAGCATGCCCAGCGCCAGCACGGCTCGGCTGCTGCCAAGGAACGAGAGGTTCCCCCCGATCATCGCACCCCACGCCATGGAGAAGAAGAGCAGCTTGCCATACTCGCTCTCCTTCGGCCGGAGGCGGAGCGAGGCGGCGATTTCCATGGCAATGGGAAAGAGCATCGCGGTCGTCGCCTGGTTGGGCATCCACACCGTGGCAAAGGCCCCGGTGAGCATGATGCCCATCGCGAACGTGAACGGCGTGCGGTCGAAACGCTTGAGCATCAGCAATGCGCACCGCTTGCTCAGCCCGGTTTCCGTGAGCGCCCCGCCGATGAGGAAGATGCCGATGAGGAAGAAGATCGCCGAGGATCCGAACGCGGAGTACACGTCGGTCGGTTGCATCACCCCCAGCAACCCCAAACTGGCAACAGCCAACAGCGCCGTCACGCCGTAGGGCAGCGCGTTGGTGATCCAGAGCGTCGTGCACAGGACGAAGACGCTGAACGCGTGCTTGCCCTCGATGGAGAGCCCGTCGGCCGCCGGCGCCAGGTAGATCCACAGGGCGGCGATGCAACCGGCCGACACCAGGGCGCGTGATCCCCACAACTCCCAGCCCCTCGGCGCGTCGGGCGGGTATGCCGCCTTTCCGGGCTCACCGCGCGTTCGCTCCTCGGGCCAGCGAAAGCCGGGCTCGAGCCCCGCCTCATCGGGCGATGTTGCGAGCGTGTCGGGGTTGGTCGCGGCCATGCGTGAACGGAGAGGGATGGGAATCAGGACCGCGGCGCCGGGGCGTCGCGCGGGGAGGTGGCTAGGCCCCGTGTACGACGGAACGGCGCCGCAACACGGCCGCCTTCAGCCGTTCCACGTGACCGTAGTCGAGCCGCACACGTCCCATCAAGCGGCCTTCGTTGATGTCGCCGTGATCGTCCGATCCGCCCGTGACCAGCAGGCCGTGCTGCCCGGCGAGCGCCATGAAATGCGCCGTCTCCGCGTCGGTGTGCTGCGAGTAGTACGCTTCGATGCCGTCCAACCCCCACGCGACGAACTGCGCGATCTCTTCGTCACTGAGTCGTGTGCGCGCCGGGTGCGCCACCACTGCGACACCGCCAGCTGCATGAATCGCCGTGATGGCTTCGCGCGGCGCGATCTTCACCCGCTGCACATAGCAGCGTCCCCCGTCCAGGATAAGTTCCGGGGTGAAGGCCGACTGCACGTCCGGCACGATCCCCGCCTCCACCAGTGCCTTGGCCACGTGGGGACGGCCGATGTTCTCCGTGCCCCCGGCCAGTTCGACGACGCGTTCGAACGAGATGGCGTGCCCCACCTCATTCAGCTTTTGCACCATGCCCCACGCGCGGGCAAAGCGCCCGTCGCGCATCGAATGCAGCAGGTGACCAAAGGGCACGTGGTCGAGCGACACGCCGTAGGCGAGCATGTCCACTTGCCGTTCGTCTTCGTCCAGCGTGGAGAGTTCGCACGCCGGAATCAACTCCACGCCTGACGCCTGTGCCGCCCCCTCCGCTTCTCGCACGCCAGCGAGCGTGTCATGGTCGGTGAGGGCAATGCAGGCGAATCCCATCGCGGCGGCGCGCCGCACCACCTCCCACGGCGTATCCGAGCCGTCGGAGGCGGTGGAATGCAACTGGAGGTCGGCGAACCGCCCGCCCTCCGGCACGTGCAACGCTTCGTTCACGTGGCTCGTTCGTCCTACGATGCGACGGCCGACGCGGCCTCGGCCTGTGCGCGATACGCCTCGCCCAGGATCTCGGCCACTTCCTTGCGCGTGAATTCCGGCGGCGGCAACTCGCCCGCTACCAGCATCTCACGCACCTTCGTCCCGCTCAGCATCACGTGATGCGAGCGATCGTGCGGGCACGTGCGCGAGGAGGCGATGCTGCCGCACGTGTTGCAGTAGAACGTGTGCTCGAACTTGAACGGTGTGATACCCAGTTCGTGTGCCGGGATAGTGTCGACGAGCTTCTGCGCGTCGTACGAGCCGTAGTAGCTGCCTACGCCGGCGTGGTCGCGGCCCACGATGAAATGCGTGCACCCGTAGTTCTTGCGGGCGATGGCATGCCACACGGCCTCGCGCGGACCGGCGTAGCGCATGGCCGCCGGAAACACGGCCAGCATCGCGTTGTTCTTCGGATAGTACTTGTCGAGAATCACCTCGTACGTCTTCATGCGCACGTCGGCCGGTACGTCATCCGACTTGGTGGCTCCCACCAGCGGGTGCAGCATCAAGCCGTCCACCTGCTCCAGTGCCACCTTCTGCAAATACTCGTGTGCGCGATGCACCGGGTTGCGCGTCTGGAATCCCACCACCGTCTTCCAACCCTTCTCGTCGAACATCTGGCGCGTCTCGAGCGGCGTGAGGCGGTAGTCGTTGAAGTCCTCGTGCGTGGGCAGGTTGACCACCTGCACCGGTCCGCCGATCAGCATCTCGCCCTGTGCCATGAGGCGCGCGACGCCAGGGTGCGCCGTCTCGGTCGTGCCGAAGCACTGCTGCGCCTCGCGCGCCTTGTCGTAGGCGTAGATGTCCGTCACCTGCATGATGCCCATCAACTGGCCGCTGGGATCGCGCAGTGCGATCTCCTCGCCCACCTTCAGCGAATCGGCCTCTGCCTTCGAGACCGCCTTGGTCACCGGCAACGCCCACACCAGGTTGTCCGACAGGCGCATCGAGTCGACCACGGTGTCGTAGTCCGCCTTGCGCATGAAACCCACCAGCGGCGAGAGCGCGCCGACGCCGATCATTTCCAGGTCGCTCGCTTCACGGTCGTCGAGGTCGAAGGTCTTGAGTCCCTTCGCGTGCTCGATGGCTTCCTTCCGCTCATCGCCGGTGAGCACCCGGTTGACGAGCACGCCGCCGTGAGGTGCAATGGGTCCGGGGACGCGCTTGCCCTGCTCGGTGCGTCGCGCTGCGTCGGCGAGGCCAGCTGCCGAGGACGCCGTGAGGTAGCCGCGCTCCTCCAGCAGTTGCATCACGCGGGCGACGCTCTCCTCGATGGACTCCTTGTCCGTGTCGAGGAGCAATTCAGGCGACGTGGGCTCCTCGTAGGGGTCGTTGACGCCGGTAAAGCCCTGGATCTCGCCCGCCATGGCCTTCTTGTACATGCCCTTCACGTCCCGGCCCACCAGCACGTCGAGCGGCGTACGCACGTACACCTCGAGGAAATCACCAATCTCCGTGCGGGCGTTGTCACGCATCCGCTTGTACGGGGAGATGAAGCAGGAGAGCACCACTACGCCGTTGCGCGTCAGGACCTGCGAGACGTAGGTCACACGCTCGATGTTCTTGTCGCGATCCTCCTTGGAGAATCCGAGGTCCCGGCACAGGGTCTGCCGAACCACGTCTCCGTCGAGGCGTTCCGACAGGATATGGCGCTCCTGCAACAAGTCGTGCACGCGACGGGCGATCGTGGTCTTGCCCGAGCCGGAAAGTCCGGTGAACCAGACAGTTACTCCTCTGCTCATTTGGAATCCTGGTGGGGAGATGGAAGTGCCGATAGCCCTAGGTGATATCCTACGACGATGACGAGCACGAAGACATGTACAAGAATAAGCGTGACAGCGAGGCAAGAGGGCGGCCAGCGCCCTAACAGGAGGACACGTTGCCCCTTTCCGGGCCGCCTCGTCCTTGTTCGCGCCCTGATCTTGCAATAGCGTTGCCTCGCAGACTGGCTCGCGGGACGGAGACGTGCCAGATTGTGTAATCCGTCCGCGTTTACGACGGGCGGTTCCATTCGCCCGCCCTACCCGGAGAGTTCAATCGTGTATATCGGTCCTGACGCCCTCATGCCCCTCGCCTCGGCGATTGCGGCGATTGCTGGTTTCTTCCTCATGTTCTGGCGGCGCATCGTCGGGGCCGTGAAGCTCATCGCCTCGAAGTTCGGCTCCAAGCAGTAGCAAGTCGGCCGACCGGCGGTGTCGGCCACCTCGAAGGTCCTCGTCATCGGGCTCGACGGACTCGAGCCTTCCATCGTCGAGGCCATGCTCCAGGCCGGCGAGCTTCCCAACCTCGCACGCCTCCGACACAGGGGAGGATACAGCCGCCTGGCGACCACGACGCCCGCGCAGACTCCGGTCGCGTGGTCGTCCTTCGCGACAGGGACGAATCCCGGTGGTCACGGGATCTTCGACTTCCTGCGACGCGACCCCGAGAGCTACACCCCCGATCTGGGACTGAGCCGCTTCGAGCAGGCCAATCCCTTCCTGCCCCCGACGGTCACGAACCTCCGCGGGGGCGTTGCGTTGTGGGATGTGTTGACGGCTGCCGGCGTGCCCTCCACGATCCTGCGGTGCCCGTGCACCTTTCCCCCCGCCCCTATGCACGGCCGCCTGCTGGCAGGAATGGGCGTTCCGGACATTCGAGGGGGACTGGGCACCAGCACCTTCTTCACGACCGACCCCTTCGCCACGGCGCGCGAGGGGGAGCAGCTGGTCCCTCTCGCCGGCTCCGGAGCGACCTCCCTCCGCGCCCGGCTTCCCGGACCCCGCACTGGGCGCCGAGGCGATGCCGCGACCTTCGATTTCGAGCTCGAAGTGGACGCCGTCGGCCGCACGGCCCGCGTGGCGTCGCACGGACGCCCGCATCGCATGGAACTGCGCGAGGGCGAGTGGAGCGATTGGTTGCGGGTGAAGTTCAAGGTGGGCGTGCTACGCGCCGTGGCGGGCGTCGTGCGCTTCCTCCTGGTGCGCGTGGCTCCGCACGTGGAACTCTACGCCTCCCCCGTCAACTTCGATCCGCGCGATCCGCTGTTCGACATCTCATACCCGCCCGCATACGCCGGACAGCTGGCCAGCGAACTCGGCGCGGACTTCTACACGGCGGGCATGGTGGAGGATCACACCGGGCTTTCCAACGGACGCTTCAGCGAGGAGGAGTTTCTCGCGCAATGCGACCTCGCGTTCGGGGAGCGCGAGGCGATGCTGCAGCACGAACTCGCGCGCCTGGACGAGGGATTGCTCTTCTGCCTCTTCGATACCCCCGATCGGCTGCAGCACATGTTTTGGCGTTTTCGCGAGCCCGGACACCCTGCCAACCGCGAGCGCCCGGCGCGCTGCGCGGAACTGGCACGCGTTGTCGAGGACCACTATGTCCGTTGCGACGCGCTGCTGGGACGGACGCTCGAGGCCGTGAGCGAGGACGCGCTGTGCATCGTGCTCTCCGATCATGGGTTCCACTCGTTTCAGCGAGGCGTGCACCTCAATCGAGTGTTGCAGGAGCGGGGCTTCCTTGCCTTGTCGTCGAGCGTGGACGCAGACGCCGGCGGTGCCGACTTCTTCCGCCATGTGGATTGGGGCCAAACCCAGGCGTACGCGCTGGGGTTCGGTTCCATCTACCTCAACATCCGTGACCGCGAGGGTGCCGGTATCGTGCCCGCCGCGGATGCCGACCGGCTGGCCGCGACGTTGGCGGCATCCCTCGCCGGCCTCACGGATCTCGCGCGGGGAACGGTGGCCATTACCAGCGCCCGCACGCGCCGCGAAGTCTACAGCGGGCCTTTTGCGCACGAATCGCCCGATGTGATGGTGAATTTCAACCGGGGCTACCGCGCGTCCTGGAGCACCGCGTTAGGTGGGATGGGTCACGGCCTGTTCGAGGACAACGTGCGGCCGTGGGGTGGAGATCATATCATCGATCCGCTGCTCGCTCCCGGCGTGCTGTTCATGAACCAACCCTTCGCGGCAGCGGGCGCGCGCCTGATCGACCTCGCCCCCACCATCCTCGCGGCGCTCGGCGCCCCAGTGCCACCGGCAATGGAGGGGAAAAACCTTCGCGGGCACCTCTAGTCTGGCGCAGGACAGACGAAGCGCCCTGCCGGGCGCTGGAGGAAGGGATCGACCCCGCTAGCACCATCCTTGCATTAGCGGACTCGACGAAAGCATCCGGTGTCATCGTACAAGGCGGAGGAGTCCTATTCACACGCTCATCGATCTGCTGGTCGCTTCGGCGCGACGGGCGCCCGATGCCGTGGCAGTGGAGGACCTGCCCGACGGCGTTCTGACATATGCGGAACTCGACGCCTTGAGCGATCGCGTGCGCGACCGGCTGCGTCAGCTCGGCGTGCAACGCGGCGATCGCGTCGGGATCTGCCTCCGGAAGACCATCGATGCGTATGCCGCCATGCTGGGGGCCATGAAGGCGGGCGCGTCGTATGTGCCGGTGGACCTCTCCGCGCCCGCGTGGCGCACGGCGTTCATCCTGTCCGACTGTGCGGTCCGTGTCGTCGTCATCGATGCGGAAGTTGCACCTGCCTGGCGCGCCGAGGCCGGGCGACTGGGTGAGGTGCCCACGGTGCTCGAACTGACGGGCCCTGGCGGTGGGCGCGCGCTCCACCAGCGGCTCTCGGGACTCGACGCCGAGGCGCCCGCCGCCGGGGGACAGAACGAGGCGTTAGGCGCAGATGACCTTGCCTATATTCTCTACACCTCGGGCTCCACTGGAAAGCCGAAGGGCGTGATGCTGAGCCATCGCAACGCGGTCGCCTACGTGGAGTGGTGCTCGACGGTCTTCACGCCGACGTCGTCCGACCGATTCTCCTCCCATGCGCCCTTTCACTTCGACCTGTCGATACTCGACCTTTACGTGCCGCTGAAGCACGGAGCGGCCGTGGTCCTGATTGATGCGGAACAGGGCAAGGAGCCCCTGGGGTTGGCGCAGCTGATGGCGGAACGCCGTCTCACCGTCTGGTACTCCACGCCTACGATCCTGACGCTGCTGGCGCAAGCGGGCCGCATGGAACGCCACGACTACCGTGCCTTGCGCCTCGCGCTGTTCGCTGGGGAGGTCTTTCCTCCCAAGCACCTGCGGGCCATCAAGGAGCAGTTGCCGCGCGCCGCCTTCTACAACCTCTACGGACCCACCGAGACCAACGTCTGCACGTATCACCCCATTCCGGATGAGGTGGACGCGGAGCGCACCACGCCGTATCCGATCGGCCGGGTGTGCGAGCACCTCGAGGCGCGCGTCACAGACCTCGACGGTCACGACGTTCCGGTGGGGGAAGAAGGCGAACTGGTGATTCGTGGCGACAACGTGATGCAGGGGTACTGGAACCTGCCCGAACGTTCGGCGGC
>JBDSVW010000368.1:0-6347 GCA_039927015.1 Gemmatimonadaceae bacterium
CAGCAGGTCACAGATGACCTGGAAGTGCAGATGTGACGGCCAGCCGCCATTCACCCGCTGGTCGCCAAGCGTCGCGATCTGCTCACCGGCTCGCACACGCTGGCCCGCACGCAGCGGCGGCAGTGATTCGCGCGAGAGATGACCATACAGCGTGTAGAAGGGGAGGGCGCCGTCTTCTACGCTGTGCTGGACGATGATGGTGGGGCCGTAATCCAGCGGTGCGTCGTTGTCGCGCAGTGAGTGCACGATGCCGGCGAGCGGCGCGAATACCGGAGCGCCAGCCTCCTGAAATACGTCGAGCCCGATGTGGACCGCGCGATACTCGGGGCCGTCATTGCCGGCCACGCCGAAGCCGTCGCTCGCATACAGCGCGCGCACCTCGTCGTAGCGGCCGATGGCGGCGGGGGCGCCGTCGTCACGCAGTTGTCCGAACAGCTTGCGGGTGAATCGATCCACGTCCTGCCACTCATCCAGCGGGCCAAGGTCATCGCTGCCCACACTCAGGTCCAGCACGGGCACGTCATCGCCATCGAGCGGCACCGAGACGATGGGGGCGAAGGTGTTGCGGTTGGCGGCGAGCCACGCCGACACGCGTGCACTCGTCGGCACGGGAGGAAGCCCGCAGGCGTCCCTTAAGCGATAATTCGCGTATCGGTCATTCACCGCCTCCAGCTGATCCAGCAGTCGCCATGCGCCTGCCTCGCTCACACTGAGGTACTCGTTGTCGGGCTGCGTCACCCGCTGCAGCGCCGCATTTGTCACCGTGACGCTCAAGCGCGTGCGCACCAACGGGAGCAGGAGTGCTAACTCGTCCTCGGTGAGCGCATACTCGTCGTGAAAGCCCGCGACCACCTCCACCGCTGCCGAGATCGGATCGGGCTTGTCCATCATCGCGTACGCCAAGGCCACCGCGAGGTCGCAGACTGTATGCGAGAGCACGAGGTCGCCGAGGTCGATGAGCCCGACCACCCGCGCGGCGGCGTCGCCGTCCACGGCGCGCGTGAGGACGTTCCAGTCGTTGGCGTCGCCGTGGATAACGGCAGCACGCGTCTCGCGCAGGCGAGGCAGGATTCGCGCCGCGAAATCTTCCATGTGCCGCGCGAGGCGCTGGCGACGCCCCTCGTTGGGCACGTGCTGCAGCTCGGCGACGATCCATCCGGCGTGCACCAGGTCCCACTTGAGGGAGCGCTGCGCCGCGGGATGCGAGAAGGTGGCGAGACACCGGTTCACCTCGCCTAACGCGGCGCCGAGCGACCGCAGCAGCGCGGGGGAGTGAGGGCGCGTTTGCGCGAGCGGCTTGCCGTCGATCCACGTGAGCAGCCGCAGGAAGTGCGTCGCGCCATTGACCTGCGCGGCGACCAGGGATTCGCCGGCGGTCGTGGGGACGATCCGGGGCGTCTCCACGCCGCGCACGCCGTGCTGCAGCGCGTTCAGCACCGCCCGCTGCAGGTCGAGGAAGTCGCCGTCCTCTCCCGCGCCCGCGACCTTGAACACGTACCGGCTGCCCTCGGCCGTGCTCACCATGAAGTTGCGATCGCGCTCGCCGTCCAGCGGCGTGCAGGTGCCACTCACGCCAAAACGTTGCTGCAGCAGCCGTTCGGCGGCCGTGGTCGACAGCTCCGGCACGGCGAACGAGAGCGGCATGGAAGAGGGTGCACGCATTGGAGACGCCGGGACGGGAGGGGGACGGGAATGGGGTGGCTCACCAATCTATTGCACTTGGCCGCTACGCGAGTCCGCGCCCGGCGTTGAGAATGTCCGCTGCGCGAGACCGCGCCCCGGTTGTACAAAGTGACAGCGGCGCGAGTCCCGCCACCGGTGTTGATATTGATTGCCGCGCGAGCGCATGCCGCTGGCGCTTTACCGGCATTCCGCGCGGGGCTACGTTCGACGTGCGCGCCGCCGGCAACCGTTTGGCGCGCCGGCGTTCCCCACGATGGAGTTGCCAATGCGCGAACACGAAGAGGCTGAGGGCTCGGCCTCCGGGTCGGAGCCGCGGGAGGGGGCGAAGGCCTTGGACCGCCGCGGCTTCGTGCACTCGGCGCTGGGTGTGGCGGCGGGGAGCCTGCTCGTGCCCGCAGGGCAGGTGCTGCTGGCGGCGCCTGTTCCACGGCATGGTGCACGCTCCGGCCGCATCCGCCAGTCCGTCTGCCAGTGGTGCTACGACAGTATTCCACTGCCCGACCTCTGCGCGGCGGCTCGGCGCATCGGCTTGCAATCGGTGGAACTGCTGGGCGAGAAGGACTGGGCCACTGTGAAGGCGCATGGTCTCACCTGCGCCATGGCCAATGGTCCTAGCACGATCAAGGTGGGATTCAACAGGCCGAGCGAGCACGACCGGCTCGTCGCCGAGTCACAGCGCCTGCTCCCGCTCGTTGCGGCTGCCGGCCTGCCGAACATGATCGTCTTCTCCGGCAACCGGGACGGCATGTCGGACGGGGAGGGCCTCGCGAACTGCGCGACGGCGCTCAGGCGCATCACGCCGCTGGCCGAGTCGCTTGGGGTCACCATCTGCATGGAGCTACTGAACTCCAAGGTCGATCATATCGACTACATGTGCGACCGCACGCCGTGGGGCGCGGAACTCGTGCGGCAGGTCGGCAGCGCCCGCTTCCGGCTGCTCTACGACATCTACCATATGCAGATCATGGAAGGCGACGTGATCCGCACGATCCGCGACCACTTCGACACCATCGCGCACTTTCACACCGGTGGCGTTCCGGGTAGGCGCGAGATTGACGAGTCGCAGGAGCTGTTCTATCCCGCGATCATGCGTGCGATCGCCGATCTTGGTTTCAAGGGTTACGTGGCCCAGGAATTCATCCCCTCCCGCGATCCCCTCACGTCGCTGGCCGAGGGCGTGAAGATCTGCGACGTGTAAGTCACGCGCGCGCCCCGCGCGTGCGGGGGCGCGGCGTAGCGGGGGCGAGGGCGAGGGCGAGGGAGCCCAGGAGCGCGGGGGAGCGCTCAGAGGCTACGGCGTGCGGTCTGCCAGCTTCCGCGCATGAAGTCCGGAAACTTCACGGGCGCGCTCCCCTTCGCCACCGACTGCTCGCTCAGCGGGCCGGGCGCTGACCACGCCGCCGCGTCGTATACGTCCATATCGGGCGCGAGCCCTTCGCGCATGCACTGCACCAGGCGGTACGCCATCACGTAGTCCATGCCGCCGTGGCCGCCGCTGCGGGCCTTTTGGCCCAACTCGCGCCACAACGCGTGCTCGAACTTCGCCTTGTGCGGGTCGAGTGAGCCCCAGCGCTCACCCCCCTCCTGCCCTTCGAGATAGATGCGTGCGGGGTAATCCTCGAAGATGCCCGTCGTTCCCTGCACGGAGTTGATGCGCGAGTACGGGCGTGGTGAAGAGAAGTCGTGCTCCAGGCGAATGGTGCGGCCCTTCACGGTCTTGATGAGCGAGATGTTCAGGTCGCCCGTGCGGTACTGCTCCTTCCACTTGGGCGAAGCCTTCGGCTCGTGATCCTCGCGCCACTTGGACAGGCCCATCTCCGGCGTGCTCATCGAGACGAGATAGTCGAAACGGTCGCCCCGATTGATGTCGAGGAACATCGCCACCGGACCCAGGCCGTGCGTGGGATAGAGGTTGGCGTTGCGCAGCGTGTGATGCGTACGACGCCAGAGTCCCTCGTCCTTGTTCTCGAACACGATCTCGCGCAGGTCGTGGTTGTACGCGGCGCCGGCGTGCTTGAGCTCTCCGAACATCCCCGCGCGCACCATGTTGAGCACGAGCAACTCGTTGTAGCCGTAGTTGCAGTTTTCCATCATGATGCAGTGGCGGCGCGTGCGCTCGGAGGCGTCCACCAGCTTCCAGCAATCGTCGAGCGTGTACGCCGCCGGCACCTCGGTGGCGGCGTGCTTGCCGGCGTTCATGGCCGCCAGCACCACGGGCACGTGCCACTGCCACGGCGTGGCGGTGTAGACGATGTCGATATCGTCGCGCTGCACGAGGCGTTCGTACTCGCGGTCGCCGCTGGTGAAGCGGGCGGGCTCGTAGTCATGGCCCCCCTTCTTCATCTGCTGCACCGCCATCTCCACCTTCTCGGGCACGACGTCGCACAGCGCGGTGATGCGCACGCCCTCCACGCCGAGCAGCTCGTGCAGCACCGAACGGCCGCGCAGGCCGGTGCCGACAATCGCCACACGCACCACGCCATGGCGATCGAAGGGCACGCCGGCCATGGTGGGCGCCGTGCGGGCACGGGTGCCCTCATGCACGCCATCGCCGGCGGTGGCGTCCGCGGCAGCGGCGTTAGGCGTCAGCCCGAAGGCAAGGCCGGCACCGGCCAGGGCGGCGCCCTTGAGAAGGTCGCGGCGTGAGCCGTCAGTCGGTCGATCGGTCATGAGTCGGCGAGGAAGAGTGATCGAGCTGGCCCGCGCGATGTTTTACCACTGGTGCGCACCGGGCCCGGCGGGCGTCACGAAGAACTCCGCCCGTGAGGCGGCCTCGGGAAAGCGCTCGCGATACGCGGCGGCCCACGCGTCGATGAACGCTGGCGCGCTGCCCAGCGGAACCAGCGCCCACACACTTCCCCCGAAACCTGCTCCAAACGCAGACGCCGCCGTCGCGCCAAGCGTGCGCGCGGAGGCAGCGAGCGCGATGGTCTCGGGAACCTGGTTGCCGAGCCGGAGCTCGGATGCGCGCTGCGACCGATCCACCACGTCTCCCAGCTCGGCCAGTGAACCACGCGCGAGTATCGATGCGGCCTGCGGAATGAGCTCGAAGGCCTCCAGCAGGAATTGCTCGAGCCGGTTGCCCAGTGCCTCCGCCGAGTATTCGGGAGTCGCTGATCGACGAGCGACCGCGCGCAACTCATCCGGAGCACCGGGGCTGCTGCGCACGGCGTCGGCGAGCGTGGCATCGTCGCGGCCCGTGGCGCGATTCCACGCACCCAGCAGGTGTCGCACCATCTCCGACGCACGATTGTACCCGTCGCGTGCCCCCGCCGTCTTCTCGGCGAGAACACCGCTGGCCCCGATGACGAACGTGTGCGTGGCCGGAAGTTTGTAAGCGGCTTCGCGCCTCACCGGACCAAACGAGTACTGCACCACCGAGCCAGCCTCGGTGCACATGATGGCCGTATGATCCTGACTGCCGCCGAAGGTCCCCACTCCCGTATCGCCCTCCAGCGAACGATACGACTCCCCGTTCTCCACCGCGCCCAGGTACGACGCCAGTTCCTCGCGCGAGAAAATCGCGCGCCGGAAGGTCTCGGAACTGCGCAGGTCGTTCGACTTGGCGAGGGCGACGAACACCGCGATCATGAGCGCGCTCGACGAACTCATGCCAGCCGCCACTGGCAGGTCGCTGTCGAAGGCGAGGTCCACGCCCCGCCGCGCCTCCGGAAAGTTGCGCGCCAGGCGGCGGCCCACGGTTGCGACATAGTTGGACCAATGGCCGGGCGGTCCGCTTGCCTGCGGATCGAGCGCTGTCTCGCACGTCTGTTCGCCCGACACGTCCACCACCCGGATGCGCGCATCGGAACGCGTCGCCAGTCGCACCGCGAAGCCTCGCTCCACGGCGGCAAGGAGTGACCGCCCTCCCGCATAGTCCGTGTGCTTGCCCAGCACCTCGATGCGTCCCGGTACCCACACCGAGTAGCGCTGCTCCGACTGGGAGCCCAACCCATCCAGCGCGGCGTCACACCGGCAGAACATGGCGGCCTTGATGGCAGCCTGTGCCGGCGACATGCCGACCCTCAGGAGTTGCTGGCGATCTTCCATGCGGGGAAAAGTAGTCGCGGAAGTCCGCGACCGAAGGGTCAGAGCGACACGCGCACCTCGTCCAGGTGCCGCTTGACCGCGGCAATGTCTTGGCGGCTGGAGAGATCCAGCACCCCGCCGGAGCAGGGAACCACGCGAAAGCGTTCGCCGAATTGCTCCATGCACACGCGCACCGCATCCTGCAGCTCCAGCTCGCCCCGGGCGGACGGCCGGACGAGCGCGCAGGCGTCGAAGATGCGCGGCGTGAAGGACCAGAGATTCATGCTCACCGATGCACGCGGCGCCAGCCTCGCGAAGGTCTCCTCATCGGGCTTCTCGATGATGTGGGTCAGCCACCCCTCGTCATGTTCCGCGAGGGCGAAGTGGCGCACCCGTTCCGGCGGGATGTTGCCCTCTGTCACCAGGTCGTCGAACGAGAAGCCGCCCAGTCCCGCCGAACCTAACGACGCGAGCGCGTGGTACGACTCCGGCGGGTAGTAGTTGTCGGAGTTGAGCACGAGCACGTTGTCGTGCCCGGCGAACGGCGCGGCGGCGGCCACGGCGTCGGCGGTGCCCCGTGGCTCCGCCTGAATCGCGAAGTGCACGCGAACCCGGTCGAGCGTCACTTCGCGCTC
>JBDSVW010000369.1:0-5003 GCA_039927015.1 Gemmatimonadaceae bacterium
GCGACGGAGAGGCCGAGTTGCGCGGACCGAATTGCACCTACATAGCCGGCGGGACCGCCGCCGATGAAGATCACGTCGTACGAGGCCATGACAGGTCGGGAGACAGGGCGTGAAGGCGTGGTCGGAAGGGCACCACGTGATCTTCCTAATCTACCCGAGCGTGCCCGGAGAGAGCAGGGCGCCGCGGGAAATCCGCGGCGCCCTCGGGCGTCAGCGGCGCGGAGGCGGCGGGGAGCCGGCCGGCGAGACTGCAACGCGGCGGCGCACGCCGCGCACTCCATCAGACGTCGTGAGGTCGAGCGTGGCCTCGCGCGTGTGCACGATGGCCTGCCCCCCGCGCGCAAAGGCGAGAATCTGGCCGCTGCGCCCATCGCGCACGAGCACGCCGCGCGTGGCGGCGTCGCGCCAGGTGAGGCGGACTGCCTCTGGGCCCGTACGCTCGAGCACGGGCTCGATGGTGCCGCTGGCGGGGGCCGTGGAGAGCACTTCCGCCTGCTGGCCAGCCGTCGAGAGTCGCAGCCTGGTGGGGTATGCGCCCCGCATGGCATCGAGCGGGATGACGAAGGCGAATTGGCGCGCCGTGGCGTCGGGGAGATCTGCGATGCGTTTGCCGTCGAACGAGAAGTCGATGAGCGACTCGCCCATGGCGCCGAACGCCTGAATCCGCGTACCGCCGGAGCGCTGCGGCAGGGAGGGCGGAGCAACCACCTCGAAGCTGGGCTCGAGAATCAGCTGGCCGTGCTGCACGCGTCCCCAGACGAGCAGGCCTGGCCGCGCATGGTTCCCACCCAGGACGGCGGCCGCCATGAAGGGATTGGAGGCGCGATAGTTCAGGACGGCGTTGTACGTGTAGTCGCTGATCCAGACGGAGTTGCAGTATCCCATGAGATCTGTCACGGTGGGCGCCTTGAGCGTCCCCGACGTGGCGTCGTAGCCGTAGTTGCCGATGGCGCCACCCGTGTATGGATAGGAGGGGTCCGCGCCGCCGGCGCCACAGGAGGGCGCATGGAAGCGGCCGAAGTTGTGTCCGAGTTCATGGGCCATGACGCCTTCGGCGGAGCCAAGATAGTCCCAGCCGATGGCGGCCCGACCCGGGACGTAGCCTAAGCCGGCAATGCCGGAGGTGTAACCCACCTTGACCACGCCGTAGTAGAAGCGTGCGCTGCCGTCTGCGGTGCGCAGCGCGTTGATCTCGCTCAGGACCTGGTTCCATCCCCCGTTGCCGTCATTGCTCTGCAAGACAGGCGCACTGGTGGTGAAGGGAGCCCGCACATCGGCATCTATCGCGCCGAGGGGGTAGAGCTGGCGTGTGGTGCTGAGGAACTGGGTGGCGTTGCCCGTCGTCACGTTGCCCTGCAGGGAGTTGACGCTCTGCAGGACGGGCACGAGTGTCACGCTGAACGTGGGCACGCTGCGCACGTCCATGGTGGCCGCGGTGCCAGACACGGGGAAGGAATTGTCCGACTCGGACGACTCCGTGACCGTGCCATTGGGATCCACGTCGGCGAGAATCTTGAGTCCGGGCTGCATGAGGGACGCGGGAATGCCGTAGTTCCACGACGAGGTGAGCGTGCCCTCCGTGAGGGTCGTGGGGACCGCCCCCACGGGAGCGTTGATGGTCACCGTGCTCGCGAGCGTCGCGCCGCTATAGAAGCGCACGCGTACCGGCGGCGCCGCGCTGTTCGAGATGTTCGCCTTGACGAAGACGCGCAGCAGGCCGTCGCGACCGGCCACAAGGGGCACGCTTCCGCCATACGCCTGCACGACCTGCTGCACATGCAGGCCGTCGATCGTGAGATTCAGCTGATTGGAGGGCGGCGGCGGGGGCGGGGGCGAGCCGCTTCCCGTGTACGTCAGCGATGCGGCAGACGTGCCGGTGCCAACGCTCACGTTCTGCGATGATGGCGAGGGGGTATACGTCGTCGACCCACTCGTCACGCTGGCGGCGGCGACGGTGTATTGCCCCTGGACGAGTCCCGCGAGGGTGGTGGTGCCACTGATGGAGCGCGCGTAGCCATTCGGGCCGCTGACGCCGACGCTTCCGTTCACGCCGGCGCCGAGACCGTTGACCGAGATGGCGAGGCTGCCGGTGGCGGTGGTGTAGCTGACGGAGACCGACGTGGCCGAGGTGGAGGGCGTGATCGCCACCGTTTGCGATGCCGGCGCCGGCGCCCAGTAGGCACTGCCCGACGACACGGTGGCGGCAGCAATCGTGTAGGTGCCTGGCGTGAGGCCGAGCAGGAGCGTGGTGCTCGTGACCGCCCGGGAATAGTCGCCCGGTCCGGTGACGGTGATGGCGGACGCCACGTTGTTCGGCAGGCCCGTGACGCTGACGGCGATGCCGCCGGTGGAGAGCGCGTAGGCGAAGGCCGCGGGGCTGGCTACGAGCGAGGCCGCGACGGTCACCGCGAGTGTCGCGGGCGTGGCGGTGTACGTGTGTGAGCCCGTCGTGACGGCGGCCGCCGTGAGGGTGTAGGCGCCCGGCCGCAGGTTGGTGAGCGTGCTGGTGGCCGGGACGCTCGCCGAGAAGCCATTGGGTCCGGCGACCGCGATGGCGGCCGGCAGTGTGGGTCCCAGCCCGCTGACGACGAAGGCGATACTGCCTGTGGAGAGGGCGTAGCTGACGGTGACCGGCACTGGCGTAGGGGCCGCGGTGACGGCGAAACGTGCCGTGGCGACAGCGGGCGCGTAGCTCGCAGCCGCGGTCACCACGGTGCTGGACGTGACCGTGTATTCGCCGGGAGCGAGCCCCGCGAGCTGCAACGAGGCCGTGGCGGCCTGCGAGAAGCCGGACGGGCCCGTGATCACGACCGAGCCGAGGACCACGTTAGGCAGTCCACCGATCGCGAGGTCGAGACGTCCGGTGGCCAGCGCGTAGCGCACGGCCGCCGGCACGGGGTCGCTTGCGGGCAGGACCTCGAGAACCATGGTGCCCGGCGTGCGATATACATCTCCGGTGACGGTCACCGGATCCGCCGTGACCGCATACGATCCCGGCACGAGCCGCCCGAGCGTGTCCCCGTGCACGACGGTCCGCCGGAAGCCGCCCGGACCCTCGACCAGGGCTGACGCGGTGGCGCCCGACGGCAGGCCCTGTATGTCGATGAGCAGGGCGCCGGATGCGAGGCGGTAGGTGACCGCGACAGGCGTGGGATTGAGTGACGCCGACACGCTCAGGTCGAGCTTCGGAACGTCGGAGGCGAAGGTGCGCTGGTCTATCGACACCGGGGCTACGGCGACGCTATAGCTGCCAGGCGCGAGGCCCGAAATGGTGCCCGCCGCGGTGAGCGTGCGGGAGAATCCGTCGGGACCCGTGACGATGAGCGATGGGGCGGCCCCCGCCGGAAGTCCGGCAACACCGATGGCGAGGGAACCCGTACGGATGGCGTAGTCGAGCGAGACGGTCGTGGCAGTGCGGGCTGCAACGGTCGCCGTCGTGGTGGCGGGTTCCACGGAGAAGCGGTCGCCCCCTGCCGAAATCTCTCCGGCGACGACGTCGTAGGAGCCGGGGGAGAGGCCGGTGATGGTTTCCGCCGACGCGAGCGATCGGGAGTAGCCCGATGGTCCGCTGACCGTGACCAGCGGGGCGCTTCCTGACGGAAGGCCGCTCACCGACAGCACGAGGGAGCCGGTGGAGCTGCTGTTGACGGCGGGCGAACCGGTGGCATTGCTGCCCTCGGCGCCGCCGCAGGCCAGTGTGGCCAGGAGTAGAGCGAGCGACAAGAAACGCGGTAGCGCGTCGCGGACACGCCGGGCGCCAGCGGGGGAGTCGAAAAGCACGGATCCTCAGGGGGCTAATGATCTCCCGTTAGGACGCGCACGTCGCTCCCGGAGCAACCGTTGCGCGCCAGCGTGACCGTGCGCACAAAAAAGGGAAAGCCGCGTCGAAGCGCGGCTTTCCCGGGATTGGAAACGTACGAGACTCTCGATGGACGCTAGTGCACGAGCATCAGGGGATTCTCGATCATGCGGCGCAGGGTCTGGAGGAACCTGGCGCCGGCCGCGCCATCGATCACGCGATGGTCGCAGCTCATGGTGACGCGCAGCCGGCGGCGCACCAGTACCTCGCCGTCCACGACCACCGGCTTCGCCTCGATGCCCCCCACCGCGAGAATGCCCGCCTCGGGCGGATTGATGATCGCGGTGAACTGGTCGATGCCGAACATGCCGAGATTGGAAATCGAGAAGGTGGACCCGGTGTACTCGGTGGGTGCCAACTTCCTGTCGCGAGCACGCTTGGCGAGGTCGCGGGACTCTGCCGCGATTTCGCTCAGGCGCTTGCGATCGGCGTCGAAGATGACCGGCGTGATGAGGCCGTCCGGAATGGCGACGGCCATGCCGATGTGGACGCGATTCCAGGTGCGGATCGCGTCGCCCATCCAGTGGGCATTGCATTCCGGATGCTGGGCGAGCGCCGTCGCCACCGCCTTGATGATGATGTCGTTGAACGAGACCTTGAAGCCATCGCCGAGTTCTGCCATCGCGGTTCGCATCTCCGCCACGCGCTCCATGTCGTACTCGGCGGTGAGGTAGAATGTCGGGATGGGACCAATGGACTCGGCGAGCCGGCGCGCGATGGTCTTGCGCAGCTGGGTGAGCGGGGCATCGGTGTAGTCGCCACCCGCTGCAGGGGAGAGCGGGCCCGATGCGCCGCGCTGGCCTGCGGCTGCGGGAGTTGCAGCTTCGGGAGTTGCAGCTGTGGGAGTTGCAGCTGCGGGAGTGGCAGCTGCGGGAGTGGCAGCTGGCGGTGTGCCCGCCGCGGCGCCGTCGGTGGCGGCCGCTTCCACGTCGCGCTTGACGATGCGTCCGCCGGGACCGGAGCCCTGGATGGCGCTCATGACCACGCCACGCTCGGCGGCGAGGCGGCGGGCGAGCGGGGAGGAGCGAAGGCGTTCGTCGGAGGATTCCTCCGCCGGGGCTGCGGGGGCTGCGGGGGCTGCGGGGGTGGCTGGAGCGGCAGGAGCGTCAGGTGCCGCTGCCGGCGCCGCCGCTGCCGGCGCTGC
>JBDSVW010000370.1:0-9098 GCA_039927015.1 Gemmatimonadaceae bacterium
GCCGTCCTTGCACCCGCAGCGGCACGTCACGCGAGGTGGTGTCGAAAACGACGATTTCTCCGGGGGGCGGCGCATCCTGTCCAGCTTGCGCCGGCGGAGCGAAGTACGCGATGCCCGCGTATCGCGCCGACGCGAGGAACATCGCCAGCGTGTCGGGTGTGGCGACGCGGAAGGCGTAGTGTCCCCGCGCGTCCGTGAGCACGGAGTCCACAGGTCCGGCCTCGCGCGCGCTGACACGATGGAGGACGACCCGCTCGCCCGCGACGGCGCGTTCGCCGTCGATGGTCAAACGCACCACCCGGCCGGAGAGGGAGAGACTGCCATCCTGCGCCTGTCCCACGGGCGGCCACGCGGTGAGCAGCACCGCCGTGAGCAGCGCCGCCGCCCCGAGCACGCGTAGATGACTCGCACACGACATCGCGTGCGCACGACACCCCGACGAGCGCGCCCGCGCATCCCGATGCCGACTCAAGCGAGGCAAGGACGCCTCACAGGTGAAACTTGCCGAAATCCTCGGGACGCAGGCTCGCGAGGTACTGTTGCAGCTGATCGGCCGTCATCTCGTCGGTACTCTGCACCGGCGGGGTGTCGGGAATCACTTCGTCGCTGTCCTCGTCCTGTGGCGACTCGCCGGGTAGCGCGAGCAGTGACTCCTGTGCGAAGATCTGTGCGGGGATACGAAGGGCGATGGCGATGCTGTCCGAGGGGCGCGCATCGACCCGGTACATCTCGTCGTCCCGGTGGATCTGGAGTTCGGCGTAGTAGGTGCCCTTCTCCACCTTGGTGATGTGCACGCGTTGCACCGTACCGCCGAGTCCCACGATGAGCGACTTGCACAGATCGTGGGTGAGCGGACGCTCCTTCTTCACGTGATTCATCTCGAGCAGGATGGATTCTGCCTCCGCTTGCCCGATCCAGATGGGCAGCACACGCTCCCCACCGACCTCGCGAAGGATCACGACATAGGTGTTCGTGCTTCCGTCCAGTCCCAGGCGTGCGACTGCCACTTCGACCATCTCGCTCATGCGCCCTTCTCCGTTGCCGGATTCGTACTATCGCACGGCGCGCTTGAGTTGGGCAACCTTGTCGAGCCGTTCCCAGCTGAACGCCACGCCCGCTGAGCGCCCGCTCCCCATTTTTTCCGGCGTCCGGCCGAAGTGTCCGTAAGCCGAGGTCGGTGAATAGATCGGCTTTCGCAGGTCGAGCGCCGCGATGATCTCGCGCGGCGTGAGCTTGAACACCGCGCGTACCGCCTCGGTGATGCGGGCATCGGCCACGACACCGGTGCCGAATGAGTCGACCATGATGGACACCGGCTCGGCGACCCCGATGGCGTAGGCGAGCTGCACCTCGACGCGGCTGGCGAGCTGCGCTGCCACGATGTTCTTCGCGACCCAGCGGGCTGCGTACGCGCCCGAGCGGTCCACCTTCGACGGATCCTTTCCGCTGAATGCACCGCCGCCATGCCGTCCCATGCCACCGTACGTGTCGACGATGATCTTCCGGCCAGTGAGGCCCGCGTCACCGTGCGGGCCACCGATGACGAATCGGCCGGTAGGATTGATGAACTTGCGCATGCGCCGGGCGCGCAATTCCTCGGGAATGACGGCCTCCACGATCTCCTTCGTCACGCCGTCGCGCAGCTTGCGGTTGGAGACCGAGTCGGCGTGCTGGGTCGAGATCACCACGGTGTCCACTTCAACGGGACGGCCATTGTCGTAGAGCACCGTCACCTGCGACTTGCCGTCGGGACGGAGCCACGGGAGCGTGCCGTCCCTGCGTCGCTCGGCCAACGCATGCGTGAGCTGGTGGGCGAGCATGATGGGCAGCGGCATGAGTTCCGGCGTTTCGTCGCAGGCGTAGCCGAACATCATGCCTTGGTCGCCGGCGCCGCCGGTGTCTACTCCTTGCGCGATGTCGCGTGATTGCTGGCCGAGCGCGTTGAGCACGCCGCACGAGTCGGCATCGAAGCCGATGCCCGCTTCGGTGTATCCGATGCGCCGGATCGTCGTGCGCACGATCTCGCGCAGGTCGACCCAGGCCTTCGTCGTGATCTCGCCGAAGATGGTCGCGAGGCCGGTGGTCACCATCGTCTCGCACGCCACGCGTGAGAGCGGGTCGGCGAGCAGCAGCTCGTCGAGGACAGCGTCGGAGATGGCGTCGGCCACCTTGTCGGGATGCCCTTCGGTGACGGATTCAGACGTGAAGAGATGACGTTCAGCCACGGACTCTGGTCTCGGGAGAATCGGGAAAAGGCGGCGGCGACATGACGGCCGCAACGAGACACCAACGATAACGGACGGAAATGAAGCGCGGCAACCAAGGAGCGCGAGCCCGGTGCCGACAGTTGCCGGCACGTGCGCCGATCGCCGGCCCCTTCGAGGGCGTCAAATGACGCCGTCGCGCAGGAACGATGCGTCGCCAAACGCGGCGACGAGCCGGAGCTTGAGATGTCGCTCAGCGGCTGCCGCCGTATGCGCATCCAAGGCCGCCGTGGCCGCCTCCGCTGCGAAGGACGTGCTGAGGCCGCGGACAATGCGCTTAACCAGCGGCACCGCGCGCGGGTTCACGCTCAGCGAGCGGAGACCGAGACCGATGAGCGCAAACGCCATCAGCGGATCCGAGGCCATCTCGCCGCAGACCGACACCTCCAGTCCGTGCCGGGCCGCGACATCCACCGTGTGCTTCACCAGGCGGAGCACCGCCGGATGCAACGCGGTGAAACGGTTGGCCAGGTTGGCATTGCCCCGATCCACGGCCAGCGTGTACTGCACAAGGTCGTTGGTGCCGATGGAGAAGAACGCCACGTCGTTGGCGAACGAATCGGCGCAGATGACGGCGGCGGGCGTCTCGATCATGATGCCGAGCGGCACGTCGTGCTTGAACGCCACCCCGCGCGCCGTGAGCTCGGCCGCGCTCTCGTCCAGCAGCCGGCGCGCCTCGCGCACTTCATCCATCGTCACCACCAGCGGCAGCATGATGCGCACGTCGCCATGGAGGGCGACGCGCAGCAGGGCGCGCAGCTGCACCTTGAAGAGTTCTGGCTCGTCGAGGCACATGCGGATGGCGCGCCACCCCAGGAAGGGGTTGGGCTCCGCCGGATAGCCGCCCACCGGCAGCTTGTCGCCGCCCACGTCGAAGGTGCGAATCACCACCGGCTTCCCGTTGAAGGCACCCACCACGCGCTTGTACTGGCGGTACTGCTCCTCCTCGTCGGGCATGGTGGCCCGGCCCACGACCAGGAATTCCGTTCGCATGAGCCCCACGCCCTCGGCTCCGCTGTGCGCTGCCTGCTCGGCCTCGTCGGGCAGGTCCACGTTGGCGCGGATGGTGATGCGCACGCCGTCGGTCGTGATCGGCTCGGCGTCGGCCGCGGCCAGCAGTTCCGCCTCGGTCTGCGCCTCCAGCACGGCGCGATTGCGGAAGGCGTCTATCTCGGCCACGCTCGGATTCATCAGGAGAATGCCGCTGGAGCCGTCGAGGACGACCAACTCGTCACCGCGCAGCCGGGCCACGGCGTCGCGCAGGCCGACCACCGCCGGCAGGCCTAACGAGCGGGCGAGGATGGCGACGTGGGACGTGCGCGTGCCGAGATCCGTCGCGATGCCCGCGATGGCCTCGCGATCGAGCTGCACCGTGAGGCTGGGGGTCAGGTCGTGCGTGACCAGGATGGCGTTGGATCCCTTGGGCACGTCGACCGGGTCGTGGTCGGGCAGCCCGAGCAGGATGGAGAGCACGCGGATGTGCACGTCGGTCAGGTCACCCACGCGCTCGCGCATCATGGGCACCGGCGAGCGCGCGAAGTGCTGGCGCCAGTCCAGCAGGACGAGGTCGAAGGCCTTCTCCGCGCACAGGTTCTGGTGGATGTACGGCTCCACGCGGCCTGCGAGCTCGCTGTCCTCCAGCATGGAGATCTGGACCTCGAAGATCGCCGCCTCCTCGGGCCCTGCGTGACGCTCGGCGCGGTCGCGCACCTGCGTCAGGCGCTCCTTTGCCTTCACCAGCGCCTGGTGGAATCGCGCGATCTCCCCCGGCACATCCTCGTCGGCGACGATGTGATGGGGAACTTCGGGCACCTCCCACCGCAGCAGGTGCACGGGTCCCACCACGATGCCCGGCGACGCCGGGAGGCCGACGATGGCGCGATCCATGGAGGTCAGCTCTCGCCGAACTTGTTGGCGATCAGGTGCGAGATCGCATCCACCGCCTCCTGCGCATCGGGCCCGTCGGCACGCAGGTGGACCTGCGAGCCGCATTCGGCCGCAAGCATCATGACGCCCATGATGCTCTTGCCGTTCACCTCGAGATCCTCGCGCATGAGCGTGATCTGGCTCTTGAACTTCCCGGCCGTTCGCACGATCTCGGCGGCAGGGCGCGCATGAATCCCGTTCTTGTTGACGATCTCCACAGAACGTTCCACCATCAGCGGATTACCGAGTAGAGGGCAAATAACGCCAGAATGCCAAGCGACCACTTCCAGGCTTCGATGCGGCCGTGAAAGCGCGTGACGAGGAACGCCCCGACGGCCACCGCCAGGAGCACCTCGCCGAGCACGACACGGTTCGTCCCGAGCAGCCGCTGGACCACGAGCGGCAGGGCGATGCCGGCCAGCAGCGCCCCACCCCGCGCGATGTACAGCGGCCCCTGGCGCAGGACGGGGTTGCCGAGCGCACTGGCCACCCGCAGTCCCTCGCGCCATCCCACGTTGACGCCCCACACCCGCAGGGCGATGTGCCCCGCGTTGTACGATATCAGGAAAGTGAGAATCGTGCCCGCGGGCCCGACGCCCACCCCGAACACTAACAGCGCCAGCAGCGCGCAGAAGGGCAGCCACGACGCCCAGACCAGGCGATCGCCCACGCTGCCGAGGGGACCGCACAGTGCCGTGCGGAAGCGCTGGATCTTGGCCGGGTCCGTCCCCTCGAGCTCCACGCGGGCCAGCGCCCCGACCGCCACCGACGCGAGATATGGATGCGCGTTGAAGTATTGGCTCTGCCGCGCCAGCGCTGCACGGTAGGCCCCTCCTTCGACGCCCCCCGGCAGCCGGCGCAACGCCGGCTCGACGCAGAAGCCGATGCCGTTCCCCACCATCGTCTCGTAGTTCCACGAACCCTGGATCGCGAGGGTGCGCAGAAAGATGGCCCCGCGGACGCGTGCCGGCAGGACAATCGCTCCGTCGCTCACTGGACGATGCCCAGCAGCGCGAGACCGAGCACGATGCCGCCGGCGAACCACCACCGGGTGTGCAGCACCAGGTGAAAGACCTTGTGCACCGCCGCCGCGGCAATGATACCCGCCATCGCCATGAGCACCGCCCCCGAGAGCGCGGCGTTGGACGTCCACTGCGGCAGCGCCCAGCGCACCACGGGGGCGAAGGCCACGATCCCGATGGCCGTCATCAGGGCGCCGCGCGCGAGGTCGGCCGTCATGCCGAACAGCTGCAATTCCACGACCGCCGAACGGGTGCCCTGTGCCACCGCTTCGTGTCGTGCCCGGGCGCGCCGCGCGTTGAGCCGGCGCAGCTGCACCATCGACCAGCCCCCCACCCATGCCCAGGCCAGCGACATCACGACCGCCAGCAGCAAGGCGCTGCCCCGCGAATCGGGCGCCATTCCGAGGAGCGAGGCGCCCACGACCGATGACGAACCCCACTCCGGATACCGCGACGCCCCCACCGGCAGCGTCTCGAGGGCGAAGCACTCCAGCGTGACGCCGAGTACGAGTCCCATGCCGGGCGTTCCAAGCAGCGCCCCCGTGAGCGTGGCGGCCACGAGCGGCCGCGAAAGCATGGCCTGCGGAAAGCTCACCACATCGAGCCCGAGCACGGCGCCCAGAAGCGACAGCGCGCCGACCTCCGCGGGGCTCACCGATTGCCCTCGCCGGCCAGGACCTCGTCGAGCGGCAGGGGTCGTCCCGCTGGTACATCCTGGGCCGTGACTACGACGCCTTGTTCAGCGAGGGCGCGAAGGGCCGCTTCCTCGGCCGGGGAGAGAAACACGTACCGCAGTCGCTGCACGCGGCCCGGCTTGTGATGGATGCCCCCCAGGTTCACGGTGGCCACCGCGTTGGTGCCGTGGACGAGGCGTGCCATGCTCTCGATGTCTCCCGTGAGCAAGAGCCCGACGCGTGGGTCTTCCTGATGGCGGGCCAGGTTCTCGCGCGCCGACTCCACCGACTCGAAGAAGACGTCCATCTCCGGCGGCACGCCCATGCGATAGAGTTCCTGCTCCCAGTCGCTGGAAGCCACCTCGTCATCGACCAGGACGATGTAGCGCAGGTCGAGCGGCTGTCCCCAGCCGACGACCACCTGTCCGTGGATCAGGCGATCATCGATGCGAAAGAGTTCAATCGGCACGCGATCCTCCCACCGGACCGCTGCCGGTGATCATGAGTGCCGCGCGCCCCTTCTCGACGCCGGCACGCAGTGCTTCCGCCGGCTCGTGCTCCGCGGAAAAGACGAAATCGAGCAGGATGGCGAGGTTGGTGCCGGTGACCACCATCAGGGCCGGACGCTCGCGTTGCAGCCGACGGGCGGCCATCGTGCAGCTGCCGGCCGGCAGGTCGGTGAACACGACCGTGATGTCGTCGGGCGTGACCATCTCGCGCAGGGCGCGCTCGACATCCTGGGTACTCATGCCCCGGTTGGACAGCGAGAGAAAGACGTCGTCGCGCCCCGTGATCTGCACCACCGCCGACACCACGCCGCTGGCGAATTCCGCATGGCCGGCCACCACCGCACGCGCCTTACTCATCGTCTTCCACCAGGTACCGCGTCACATCGGCGGCCTTCTGCATGTGTCCCATCAGGCGCTGGTTGAACTGGTCCGCCGAGTTCACGCCCGCATATCGCAACAAGTGGTTCATGGCGATCACCTCCGCGATGACGGTGATGTTCTTGCCGGGATTGAGGTAGACGTTGATGATGGGCAGTTCAACGCCAAGAATGTTCGTCACCTCACCCTCCAGGCCCGTCCGGTCCACCACTGCGTCCTCGGCCCACTCCATGAGCTGCACCACGACCTCGATCCGCTTCTGCTGGCGGACCGACCGGATGCCGAAGATCGTCGGCACGTCGATAAGGCCAACGCCGCGGATCTCCATGTAGTGGCGTTGCAGCTCGTGCCCGCGCCCGATGAGCACGTCGATGCCGCGCCGGTGCGCGATGACGACGTCGTCGGCCACCAGGCGGTGGCCGCGCTCCACGAGGTCGAGCACGCACTCCGACTTGCCGATGCCGCTGGCCCCCGTGAACAGCACGCCCACGCCGTACACGTCGGCGAGCGAGCCGTGCAGGGTGACGGACGGTGCGAACATGTCCTCCACCAACGGCTTCGCCCGGCGGTAGAACACATTCGTCTTGAGCGGCGAGCGAAAGATCGGCACCCCCGCCGCCTCCGCCATGCGCCGCATCGGCTCCACCAGTTCCAGTCCCTTCGTGACGAAGACGCACGGTATGGGAAAGGAGAAGAACAGCTCGAGCTGACGGAGCCGGTCGGCCTCGGAGATGGATGCGAGATACGTCATCTCGGTCTCCCCGAACACCTGCGGGCGCTCGGCGATGAAGCGCGCGACGAAACCGGCGATGGCGAGACCGGGACTGGAGAGATCGGAGTTGTTCACCGGCCGCTCGTCACCCGACGTCTCGCCCACCCGCTCGAGCTCGAGCGGTTCCCGCAGGCGCTCATAGAGGCGCCCGACGTTCACGGAGCGAGTCACGCGTGTCGAGGGATGGAATAGGACGCGTCGGCGACACGCGGCGAGCGCGGCGCGAGCCGGTCGGCGACGACCATGTTGAGTGCCTGAACAACGACCTCCACGAGGATCAACCTCCCGTCTGAAGCACGCGCGCAAGGTGCGCTTCCGTCTGGAGCGCTGCCCGTTCCCAGGTAAACTGCTCCGCAAATGAGCGGGCCGCGACGCCCATCGATTCGACCAAGGGCAAGGCGTCCGCCATGCGTGACATGGCCGATGCGAGCGCCGCCACGTCGCCGTGCTTCACCAGGTAGCCCGTTTCCCCGTCCCGTACCGACTCGCGAATGCCCGGTGAATCCGACGCCAGCACAGGAGTGCCGCACGCCGCCGCCTCCAGGTTCGTGATGCCCCACCCTTCCTTTGGCGAGGTGAACACCATGGCCCACGCCCGGCGCAACAGCGCCAACTTTTCCACCTCGGTAATGCGCCCAAGAAACCGCACCCGATGGCCGACGTCAAGCGACGCGGCGAGGCGTTCGAGACTGGCGCGATGGTCGCCCGCCCCCGCGATCTCCAGTGTAGCCTCGGGACCCCGGCGCTGCGCAAATGCGCGGATGATGAGATCCACGCGCTTGTACCGCTTGAGCCGGCCCACGTACGCGAACAGTGGCGCGGGCGACCGGGAGCCCGCCAGCGGGGTGTACGATACCGAGTCGATGCCGCAGTAGATGACCTGCACCGACGCGCGCGGTACGCCGCGCTGCGCGAGATCGTCCGCCGTGCTCTCGCTGATGGCCTGAAACGGGACGCCCGCGTAGATGTGCGGAATCGGCCGCTCAGCGAGCCACACCAGTGCGGCGAAGGGTGCCGCGACTTCCTGGAAGGCCGTGCCGCCAAAGAGGTGCGGCACGAGGCCGACGACAGGCGTGTCGCCCCAGCGCGGCGTGTACAGGGGCACCTTGTTGATATCCTCGACGATGAGGTCGAAGCCTCGCGTCGCGAAGCGTTCACGATACGCGCGCCGCGCGAGAAACGGGAAGGTATACCGCGTGCCGACGCGCGCGACCGTGATACCATCGAGCACCGTGTCGCGGACGCAGCCGTCCCATCCGCTGCATAACAGCGACACCTCATGCCCGCGTGCCGCCAGGCGTCCAAAGATCTCGTGCAGGTGGATCTCGGCCCCGCCCGCCTGCGGATTCTCCCGGTCCTGCCAGTTCACGACCAGGAGCCGCAACTAGATTCTCCCCATCCGTCGCGCCATGGCGTCGAGCACGCCATTCACGAAGCGCGCGCCCTCCTCACTGCCGAAGCGTTCGGCCAGCAGCACCGACTCCTGCAGGATCACCAGCGCCGGGGTCGCCGCCTTGTCGCTGGCGGGCGGCGCCAGCAGCTCGGCGGCCGCC
>JBDSVW010000371.1:0-3685 GCA_039927015.1 Gemmatimonadaceae bacterium
GGCGTTTTCGCGCCGGGGCCCCACGCGTATGTTCCTCACCTGCCGACTGAATTCGCCCCCACGGCACGTCCGGGGGTGCGTTCCGTCCCTCTTCGCCTGACCCACCGGGAGTGCTCCATGTCATCACGTCGTGCGTTCGTCCGCAACATGGGCGTCAGTCTCGCCTCCGCCTCCACCGCGGCCAGTATGCTGGCACTGCAAACGGCGGAGGGACAGGGAGCATCGCCATCCGAGCGGCTCCTGGTGTTCAATCCGCACCATCCCACGCCAGCCCCCGTCGGCGTCGATCGCCTGCCGCTCGAATGGTACAAGAAGACGTCGCGGCGGCTGCGCGAGGCGGCACGCGCACGCGGAGTGGACGCGATCCTGCTGCAGAGCGACACGAACCTCGTCTACTTCACCGGCTGCTTCCGTGGCAGCGGCGAGCGCACCACGTGGGCGCTGATGCCCACGAACGAGAGTGACACGGTGTACTGGTTCTCGCCGGCCATCGACCGCGAGCTCATCACGAGTTGGTGGTGCACCGAGAACGACTACTATTTCTGCTATCCGCACGCCGAGGGCGGCTTTCCGAACCGTGGTGAACTCTCGCGCGGGGCACGCGTAGACCTGTGGGAGTGGGTGCTGAAGAAGCTGGCCGACCGCGGACTGGGCGAGCGTACCATCGGGCTCGACCGGGAGCTCACACCCTCGGCGCAACGCACCTTCGACCGCATCCTGCCGGGCGCGAAAGTGGCCGACGTGAGCGACCTCTGCCTCTCGATGCAGATCGTCAAGACGCCGGAGGAAATCGCCCTCACGCAGCGTGCCTATCGATACTTCGACCGTGTGCATGCGTTCGCGCGCGACTACATCATCGAACACGGCACCAGCACCACCGATTACCAGGTGGGCCAGGCGCTGTCGTCGTACGGGATCAACCTCATGATGCGCGACGTGCGGCGGGATGGAAAACCGCACAGCGCCGTGGGTATGGAGGTGACAGGCAACTACGTGCGCACCGGGGTGGCCACCGCCTATCCGCACCCGAACCAGTTCTTCCACGCCAACATCCGGAAGGGCGAGCCGCTCTATGTGAACTGCGACATCCTGCTCGGCGGCTACGGCGGGGAGGGCTATCGCAACTACATCCTCCTGCCCTCCAACGACGCGCACGACCGCATGTGGCAGGTGGTGGCCGACACGGTGCAGATGATCGCCGAGGAGGTGAAGCCCGGCGTGACATGCTCCGACGTGGCGTACAAGGTCCACGCCTACCAGATCCAGCAGGGCATGCAGGAGTACATCTACCACCGGCCGGGCCATGGACAGGGACAGAACTTCACCGGCCACCAGGCGCCCTTCCTCGCGTTAGGCGATCACTCGGTCATCGAGGAAGGCATGACCTTCTCGGTGGAGCCGGGCCTGTACGACGCCCAGCGCGGTATCGGCATCAACCCCAGCGATCGGCTGGTGGTGCTGAAGGATCGCGCGGTGCTCATGAGTCGCATTCCCTTCTCGAAGGAGTGGAGCTTCCTGAAGGTCTAGCAGGAAAAACGGGCGGCGGTGTCGATGCCGGCGCCCCCGGGTAGATTCAACTTCACCCAGCCCCCGGAGACCAGGCGTGCCGACACCGGAAGAACTGCTCGACCAGACGGAATCCGACCTCCTCGGCCTCGATTTCGACGAAGCGGCGGCCGGTGGACTCAACCGGCGGCAGTTCATGTTCTTCTCGCTGATTTCAGCCGCCGCCAGCACGCTCGGCGTCGCGCCGGCCGCGGCACAGGCGGCCAGCACGACGCCGCAGCAGGCGCAGCCCCTCCCGTTCCCGCTAGGCAACGGGGAGTCGCCGGCCACGCAATTCCAGCCCTATCCCGGCGGCACCGGTGCGCTCATGGAGCGCCTGGCGAAGGAACGCGGGCGCGCCGCCTTCGAGCGCGCGTCGTTCGTGGTGGACAAGTGGAGTGGTGCCGTTCCCACATCTCCCGACGACATCGCGCGCCTGCCCGCCCACCGGTTGTCAGCGCTCATCAAGGCGCGCAAGATCACGTCATTGCGCCTGACGGACATCTACCTCGAGCGCCTCACGCGCCTCAATCCCACGCTGCTGTGCGCCGTGACGATCATGGCATCGCAGGCACGCGCCGAGGCGATGGCGGCGGACGCGGAGATCGCCGTGGGACGCTATCGCGGACCCCTGCACGGGCTGCCGTACGGCGTAAAGGACCTCTTCTCCACGCGGGGCGTGCCCACCACCTGGGGCGCGGCCGACTTCGAGCACCGCGTGATTGACGAGGATGCGGAAATCGTCGTGCGCCTGCGCGAGGCGGGGGCGGTGCTCATCGCGAAGCTCTCCACCGGACTCTTCGCGCAAAACGACCAGTGGTTCCGCGGACGTACGAACAACCCGTGGAACCTGGTACAGGGATCGAGTGGCTCGTCCGCGGGCCCCGCCTCGGCCACCGCCGCGGGGTGCGTCGCGTTCAGCATCGGCACCGAGACGCAGGGTTCGATCGTCTCGCCGGCCATTCGCTGCGGGCTCAGCGCCCTGCGCCCCACGTTCGGCCGCGTGAGCCGTCATGGTGGCATGGTGCTCGCCTGGACGCACGACCGCGTGGGGCCCATCTGTCGCACGGTCGAGGATTGCGCGATGGTCTTCAACGCCATCCACGGCACCGACGAGAAGGATCCCTCGACCGTAATGGCGCCGTTCCACTTCGATCGGCGCATTTCCCTGGCGTCGCTGCGCGTGGGCGTGGACCCTAACGCGCCGAAGGAGCTGGTGGACAAGCTGCGCGAACTGGGGCTCCAGCCCCGGGACGTGGGCCCCCGGCCCACCGTGCAGGGCATGGGAGCCGGGCTGGGTATCGAGGGCGCCGCCGCGTTCGATGAGTATGTGCAGCGCAAGGCGAAGGAGGTGGGGCTCGATCTCACGACGCTGCCCGAGCCGTCCCCCAACCGCGCGGCCGGGGCGCCGGCCACCCCGCCGTCCACGCCGCCGGCAAATCCGATGGCGCCCGCCGACTGGAATCCGCGGTTCGTGAACGGCCGCACCGTGCGCGCCATCGATTACGTGCAGATGCAACGCCGCCGCTACGTGCTCATTACGAAGTGGGCCGAGTACATGAAGGATCTCGACATGTTCATCGGGAATCCCATGTCGGACGTGGGCCCCAATGCGCAGACCGGACATCCGTGTGTCGTGCTGCCCTACAAGTTCGATGTGCCACGGCAGCAGGGCGTCGGGCCCGGCGCCAGCGCCAATGCGCCGCCACCACTCGAACTCGCAGCGCAGCCGATTTGCGCCGTCATCGTGGGCAACCTCTTCAGCGACGACAAGGTGCTCTCCCTGGCGCACCAGTTCCAGCTGCATACCGACGTTCACCTGCGGCACCCGGCGCTGTAGCAGCCGGCGCGGAACGGACCGGGGGCGCGAGTTCCAGCCCCTTCCGTAAACGATTGCGGGAGCCTCAGCAGGGGCATCGGACACCGCAGACGTAGCGAAACCGGGGAGCGGACGCCAGCATACTCCAGTCCCTGGCGCTTCGCCCGACAGATCCTGTTCGCGCTTTCCCGATTCAAGGTTTGTGCCTGTCATGACGTTTCCCCGTTCCGCCGGAATCCTCCTTCATCCCACCTCGCTTCCCGGACCTAACGGCAGCGGCGAGATCGGACCCGAAGCGCATCGATTTCTCGATTTCCTGTC
>JBDSVW010000372.1:0-11474 GCA_039927015.1 Gemmatimonadaceae bacterium
CGGGCGCCTGGACGGAGGCGCTCCTTCGTCGGAACGACATTGTGATGGGATTCGGGCCGGTGGAGGGCGACGCCGAGGTGGAGCGCATCCTCGAGTACGCCGCCGCGCGTGGCGCGATGACCTTCGCGCTGCCCGGCCGGGTGGGATCGTTCGCCTGTGATGCCGCAACCACGCACCCGTTCATGCACCAGGAGCTCATCGAGATCCTCTACCACACGCTGTGGGAGTCGGTGCACGTCTTCTTCGAACATCGGGAATTGGGCTACGACGTGGGCGACGCGGCGTTCCTCTATCCATTCCTGGGACAGGAGCGGCAGGAGAGCGGCACGCTGGTGGCCGATGTGGCGAAGTCGATCACCATGAAGGTGCAGGATGATTCGCGGCTGCGCGTGCAGGTGGCGGCTGAGGAAGGCACCGCCATCGTGGAGGCGACGCGCGCCATCGGGGAACGCATCAAGGCGGGGGGAAAGCTCCTGACGTTCGGCAATGGCGGTTCGGCCACCGATGCCAACGACCTTGCGATCGACTGCGTGTCGCCGCCGTTGGGCATGCGCCCGGTGCCGGCGGTGTCGCTCTCCATGGAGCCGGCGAACGTGACGGCCATCGCCAACGACGTGGGGCTGGACGTGGTGTTCGTGCGCCAGATGATTGCCCACGCGGAGAAGGGCGACGTGGCGTTCGGGATCTCCACCAGCGGAGGTTCGAAGAATGTGATTGCCGCGCTCGCCGAGGCGCGCAAGCGCGGGCTGCTGACGGTGGCGCTGCTGGGATACGACGGCGGGGAGATTCGCCGGCGCGGCCTGGCGGATGTGTCGATCGTGGTGTCGTCGGACTACATCCCACGTATCCAGGAAGTGCAGGCGTCCATCTATCATATCATTCGCGAGGGACTGGAGGATGCACATGCCGAAGGTTGAACTCTTCGGGACCTCCACCTGTCCGTACACGCGTGACCTGCGCGAGTGGCTGGAACTGCGTCGCATCGATTTCGAGGAGTACGACGTGGAGGCCGACGCCGTCGCGCGGCAGCGCATGCGCGAGGTCGCGGGTCCGGAGCGGACGGTGCCGATCCTCGTCGAGGACGGCCGCGTATCACAGGTGGGGTGGCAGGGTCGCGGTTGCGTGGTGGGTGAGTAGGCGCGCATGCTATCGGCCCGCTCGGTCCGGGTACGCGGCGTGGTCCAGGGCGTGGGCTTCCGGCCCTTCGTATATCGCCTGGCCCAGGAGAACACGCTCACCGGATGGGTGCTGAACGCGGCGGACGGCGTGGAGATCCGCGTCGAAGGCACGCACGAGGGGGTGCAGTCCTTCCTCCGCGACCTTACCGCGCATGCACCGCCAGCAGCAAATATCGTGGGCATCGACGTGGAGCCGGCGGCGCCCAGCGGGCTGGATGACTTCACGATTCGCGACAGCACCAGCTCCGCGGTCCCCACGGTGCGCATCTCCCCGGACCTCGCCACGTGCGACCGCTGCCTGCAGGACATGGCCGATCCGGCGGACCCGCGCTTCGCGTATCCGTACATCAACTGCACCGACTGCGGCCCCCGCTACTCCATCATCACCGGGCTGCCGTACGACCGGCGGCAGACCACGATGGATGCGTGGCCGATGGATGCGTTGTGCGCGAATGAGTATCACGATCCCCTCAGTCGCCGCTTTCACGCCCAGCCCGTCGCCTGTCCCGTGTGCGGACCGCACCTCTCCCTACGCGCGACTGGAAAGCGCGCCGACGGCGATGCGGCGGTCATTGCGGTCGCGGCGCAGCTGCTGCGGGAGGGACGCGTCGTGGCCCTCAAGGGCGTCGGCGGATACCACCTGGCCTGTGACGCGCGCAACGAGGCGGCGGTGCAGGCGTTGCGGGACCGCAAGTTCCGAAAGGAGAAGCCCTTCGCGCTGCTGGTGCCGGATCTCGCCGCCGCTGAACAGCTGGTGGAGCTCACGCCGGAGTTGCGGGAGATCCTGCGGGCGCCCGCGCGTCCCATCGTGCTCGCTCCCGCCAGCGTGCAGCTGCCGGGTATCGCGCCCGACACGCACGAGCTGGGCGTGATGCTGGCGCACACCCCCCTGCATCATCTGCTGTTTGCGGCGGGCGCGCCGCCGGTGCTGGTGATGACGAGCGCGAACCGGTCGAGCGAACCCATCGCCTACCGCGACGACCAGGCGGTCGCGCGTCTCGAGGGAATTGCCGACGCGTTCGTGATAGGAGAGCGGCCGATCGCCCGCCGCGTGGAGGACTCGGTGGTGCGCGCCACGCCGTGGGGGCCGTCGGTGCTGCGGCGTGGCCGCGGGTATGCCCCGGGCGCGGTGGCGACGATTCCAGGCGCGCGGCCGATTCTCGCCCTCGGTGCGGATCTCAAGAACGCCGTCACGCTCGTGGTGGACGGACAGGCGTTCGTGAGCCAGCACATCGGCGATCTCGAGCACTTCGAGTCCTTGCGCGCGTTCGGCGAAACGGTGGACGACCTGCTGGCCATGTACCAGTTGAAGCGCGATCAGGTGCTGCTCGCGCACGACCTGCATCCGGAATACCGCTCGACGCGCTTCGCGCGCGAGTTCGACGCCATGGCCCACCATCCGGTGCAGCACCATCGTGCGCACGTAGCGTCCGTGCTGGCCGAACGGGGTGAGTGGCGCGCGCGCGTGCTGGGAGTGGCGCTGGACGGCACGGGATACGGCGACGACGGGACGATATGGGGCGGCGAGTTCTTCGTGGGCAGCGTAGAGGATGGCTTCGAGCGCGTGGCTCACCTGCGGCGCGCGTCGCTGCCGGGTGGAGACGCCGCGTCCCGCCTGCCAGTGCAGGCGGCGGCGGGCTTCCTCGCCGGCATCGCGGAGCTTCCTCCGCTCGAAGCGGCTCCCTTCGATTTCCCGGCGCGCTACGCCGAGGCGGTGCGGCTGGTGAAGAGCGGGACACGGACCTTCGCCACCACATCGGCGGGACGTCTCTTCGATTGCGCCGCGGCATTGCTGGGATTCACGCGTGCGGTCACGTTCGAGGGACAGGCGGCCATCTGGCTCGAACACCTCGCGGGCGGCGCCACGGTGCAGGGCACCTACTCGTTTCCATTCGACGGCCGGACGCTGGACTATCGTCCGCTGCTCTCTGCCGTGGCGCGCGATCGCGCGGCGGGCCGCGACGTGGCGGAGATCGCGCGGACCTTCCAGCGCTCGGTGGCCGTGGGCATCCACGACGCCGTGCTGGCGCTCGGCGTTAGGCATGACGTCGAGGCGGTGGTCCTTTCAGGGGGGGTCTTCCAGAACGCGATGCTGCTCGCGGACCTGGCCGAGCTGCTGCGCATTGCCGGCACACCGGTGTGGATCAACCACGCGGTGCCACCTAACGATGGCGGCGTGAGCCTTGGCCAGGCGGCGCTCGCCGCGTTCGCGCACCGCTGATGCACGAGTGCTCCATCGCCATGAGTATCGTCGAGCGGCCCGACCACGAGGCGCAGCGATCGGGCGCCGGGACCACACTGTGACGGCGCTGACGGTCATCGCGTTAGGCTTCTTCCTTGGCATGCGGCACGCCACGGATGCCGATCACGTCGTGGCAGTCACCACCATCGTGTCACGCCATCGCAGCGTGAAGGGGGCGGCGCTGATCGGGGCGGCGTGGGGGCTGGGGCACACGGTGACGTTGCTGGTCGTCGGCGGCGGCATCGTGCTCTTCGGATGGGTCATTCCTCCGCGGCTCGGGCTGTCGCTCGAATTGTCGGTGGGGATCATGCTCATCCTGCTCGGCGCTGTGGCGCTGGCGACGAGCGTCCGGCGCATTCCCGAAGTACTCACGTCCATCAAGCCGGCGGGCGAAAGCGACCATGAGCACTCCCACGTGGACTCCCATGTGCACTCGCACGCACATCCACACGGCGACTACGTGCACACGCATGCGCATCGCCACGATGCCGGACAGCACCCGCACGATCCGCAGCGCACGCCGGTGAGTTGGATGGACCGCCGATTCGGATCCGTGCCCGGCTACCGCTACGTGAGGCCGCTGGCGGTGGGACTCGTGCATGGACTGGCGGGGTCGGCCGCTGTCGCCCTCCTGGTGCTGGCCGCGATTCCCGATCCCGGCTGGGCCGTGGCGTATCTCGCGGTCTTCGGTGTTGGCACGATAGCCGGCATGATGCTGGTGACCGCGATGCTCGGGGTGCCCTTCGCCGCCACGGGCAACCGTCAGGCGCTGCAGCAGGGACTTCGTGTGGCCTCTGGCGCCCTCAGCATCGGACTGGGATTGTTCATTGCGTACGATGTGGGCGTGGTGCAGGGATTGTTCGGCGGCGCAGCTTCCTTGACACTGAAGTGAGCGACGTCGTTTCGAAGGCGACACATCACGGGTGAACTTCGTTCGCCCTCACCGAGGATGCTGATGGCCTCAACACAGGAAGTCGTCGATCACCACAATCAGTGCTTTGCCAAGCAGGACCTGAAGGGCGTCCTCTCCGATTACACCTCACACTCAGTGTTGCTGTTGGAGGAGGGCGTGTTCACGGGTCCGGAGGCCATGGTGTCGTTCTTCACGCACCTGATGGCGTCGCTGGGACAGCCGCACACGGTCTTCACTCCGCTCAAGAGCCATGTCGAGGGCGAGTTCTCCTTCGCGACGTGGTCGGCCGTTACGCCGGACCTGATCTACGAGCTCGGAACGGACACCTTCGTCGTTCGCGACGGCAAGATCGTCGCGCAGACGTTTGTGTCGAGGACGAGGCCCAGGTACTAGCGCGTTCGAGGCGTCAGCGGGCGGCGTCGCCGGCGGAGAGCAGCGCGTCGATGGCCCCCGCTTCGGCCGTGAGCCCGGTGGTATTCCTCCCGGCGTTGCGGAGCCTGACGGCGACGTTGGCGCGCACGAACATGATGGTCAGGTCCGCCCCCACATTGAACGCCACGTCGCCTAACGCATCCGGCGGCAGGCGGTTGGCTGGGGGCCCCTGCATGTCGCCCAGCAGTTCCAGCAGCAGGAGCCGCGCCGCCGACGCCGAGTCGCATTCAAAGAGCTCGAGGTCCATGAGGCGGTCGTTTCCGGCAAGGGATAGCCACATGCCGCGCACGAGGGAGACGCCTGGGCGCGGCGTCGACGTGCTCCCGCGCTCCAGCCGCCATCCGGGCAGCTCAGTGCCGCGGAGGGGCGTCACCCGCAGCGGGTCCTTCGCACCGCCGGTGCCCTCACTCCACTCCGCGAAGCGGTAACGTTCGCGCAGGATGGCCAGCAGGCCGGGATCGCTTTGCATGATGGCTCTCCGCTTACGTCACGGCGCGCCGTTGGCGCGACGCGGGTTGGGGGTCGCACGTTCCGCTGGGGGACAGTCGGTCGCGGTAGTCCCCATCGCCCGGGTTGCCGAATCGCATGTTGCGCGGCAGCTCGCCGGTGTGCGGCGCCACCGTGGGATGCGCGTCGATGTCCACCTGCAGGCATGCATCGAAGACGTGCTCATTGGCCGTGCACGCCCCCTTCCACGCCACCTCGTGATAGCTGAATCCGCCCCAGTTGCACGCCGTCTGCCACACGCTGGATCCGATGGCGAGCAGCGGGTTGAGGTTGAAGCCCCACCCCATGCGCGACTGCCACACGTCCCCGCCCACGAGATTGGCGAAGGTGGAGACAAACGTCGCGCAGTCGCTGCAGTTCACGTACACGCCATTACCCGGCCCCCCCGAAAGGCGATCGAGGAATGCCGTCAGGTCGAAGTTGCCGAGCGAATAGTGCGAGGAGCCTCCGCCGGGACAGTCGTATTCCACCAGGCTGCCGCCTAACGCGTACACGGCTTCGGTCACCGTGCCGGTCGCGGCGTCGGCGGACTGGCTGCCAGCGGCCCAGGCGCATCCGTGCCGCAGCGCATCGGCCCACGGCAACTGCACATTCGCCGAGCCCGAGGGTTGCTGCTGCCAGGGCGCCGTGGGCACGTCCAGCACCGCGAAGATCTCGTGGGAGGTGAATCCCATCTGCTGCCAGGCGCCGCCCCCGTCGCGGTACTGCCACTGCCACATCACCTCGTCGCGCGCGACGCCCGACGACGCGAGCCGGTGGTGAGGCAGCTCGAACGAGACGGGCCCCGACAGCCCGTTGACGTCGAAGCACACCTCGCGCTTCGCGACGGTGCCCAGGATGCTCGCCGGCGGCGGACGCAGCCAGCGGTCGAGTCCCAGCGCCTCGATGATGGCATAGAGGCAGCCGCGGCGTCCCTTCACGTCGAGGGCGCGCACGTGCACGCACCGCGCTTCACCCGAGGTGCGGCGGAAGGCGGCCTTGATGGTGGGCGTGTGTCCCTGCACCGCCGCGATCGCGTATGCGGCGGGCGAGTCCTCGGGCTGCACGCTCACTCCGCGCTGCCACTCGGGGACGGTGACTGCCGTGGCCTCGTTGCGCCGGATGTTGAGCGCGTCGCTCGCGTGACCCAGCGAGTCGTGGTTGAACGCGATGGACTCCAGTTGCACACTCATGGCTCGCCATCCGTAAGAGGCGTCTGCCGTGCCGGGCGAGCAGGCCAATCGCGCGTCACATGGCGACGCCTGCCCTCTCCCGCTTGTCCTACGGTACCTGGTCTACTCTACGACTCTGTCGCCCAGCGCGCTATGGAAAGAGGGGAGGGGCGATGCGCTTCTTGGTGACCTGCTCGAACGCAAAGGCGAGGGCGATGAGTTTCGGCTCACTGCACGCGGTGCCCGTGAATGTGACGCCGAATGGTGCGGGCCGGGGCTCGAACGCGGCCGGAAAAACCTGCGCGCCGCTGCCGCCGGTCACCGGGAGCAGGGCATACGGCACGGTCACGGAGGGGTAGCCGGGCCGGGCGGCGATGTTTGCGCTGCTCACGCCCGGGAAGAGCAGTGCATCGAGACGGTGCGCCTTGAGCGCGGCGTCGATGCCGGTGGTGGCCGAGAGCTCGATGTCCTTCCGGCGATCTGCCTCGTAGCGCGCCCGGTCGGCTTGCAGGTCCATCTCATCGGACACGTCCAGGTTGGCCTGTCCGTACCGAATGGCGCCAGCACGCTGGTGCGCCACGTTCCACTGCCGGAGCTCGGTGAGCGAGGTGACCGGCGCCGAGCTGCCTAACGAAGCCAGCCACGTGGCGAAGTCGCGTTTCATGCCGTACTTGAAGGCCACCGAGCAGTCGGCGTCGCGGCCCTTGGCGTTGTCGAGGCCACCGCACACGTTCCAGTTGAGGAAGTTGCGGCTCGGCACGCTGTCCACCACGCTGGGAATGTCGGCGGGATCGACGATCACGGCGCCCTGCCGCTTGAGCGTCGCGATCACCTCGTCCATCACGGCGCGCTGTGCATCGGACAGCCCGCCGCGCGGCGACGGGGTGCCGGGCAGTGTGAGCCGTTCGTAAAAGAACGCGCGCGGGATGCCGATGCGCGCGCCGGCCAGCGCCTTGGGATCGAGGAACTTCGTGTAGTCCCGTCCCGCGGGCGGGGGGCACGCCGACGTGGCGGCATCGTTAGGGTCGGGGCGCGCGCCCTCCAGTGCACCGAGCATGATGGCGGCGTCTGTCACGCTGCGCGTCATGGGGCCAGGCGTGTCCTGGTCCGCCGTGATGGGAATGACGCCGTACCGGCTTACCCGGCCCACCGTGGGCTTGATGCCGACCAACATGTTCTGGTGCGCCGGGCTCAGGATCGATCCGGACGTCTCGGTACCGACGTTACCCGCCCAGAAGCTCACGTTCGTGCCCACGCCCGAACTCGAGCCCCCCGTGTTCATCACCGGCCGGCCGTCGAAGACGTTCTCGCGCGGGTCGCGACGCGGGTCCCATGGGTTCATGCCGTATCCGTTCAGCCCGTTGTAGTTGCCGGGCATGCCGCTCGCGATCCAGTTGGCCAGTTCCGTCATCTGCGTCTTCGCGATGATGATGGCGCCCGCCTCACGCAGGTTCCGCGTGAGCGTGGCGTCATACGGCGGCACCAGATCGGCGAAGGCGAGCGCTCCGCCGGTGGTGGGCATACCGTTCGCGTGGATATTGTCCTTGAGCGCGACCGGAATGCCGTGCAGCGGCCCGCGCACCTTGCCTGCGGCGCGCTCCCGGTCGAGTGCCTCCGCCTCCTCGAGCGCCCTCGGATTGACCGTGATGATCGCGTTGAGCCGGTCCTCGTACAGCGCGATGCGCGTGAGGTACTGCCGAACGAGTTCGCGCGACGTGATGCGCTTCTGCTCCATCGCCGCGCGCAGCTCGGGAATGCCGGTCTCCAGCACCGAGATCGGTGCGGCGCTGGCACTCGTTCGTGCGGTTGTACCGCGCGCCGACTGCGCGGCCATTACGTTGGCGGAGACGAGGATCAGCACCCCGGAGAGCGCGAGTACGACGGGCGCCCGGCGGGCGAGGATGTGGCGTATCATGGCGTGAGCGGCCTGGCGGCGGAGGGAGGGACGGAGACGCGGCAGCGCGAGCCGACGCTCTGCGCCACGATAGCCCCATGTCGAGACACAGGCCAGACGCGGAGGACTCTCTGCCTCTGCACGCCGCGAGCGGGACCATTTGCCAATCGGTGCACCGACGCCGAGCTTTGTGCGGCTTCCACGACCCCCAAGGAGAACGGCATGTCGGGATATCAGGATACCATCCGGGAGCGCCACACGCCCCGGCACATCTGGGTGATCGGAATTCTCGCCCTGCTGTGGAGCGCTTTCGGTGCGATGGACTACGTGCTGACGCAGATTCGCTTCGAGCCCTACATGAAGGAGTTCACCCCCGAGCAGCTCGCGTTTTTCTACGGATTCCCGGCGTGGGTGGTGGGCGCATGGGCCGTGGCGGTATGGGGGGGCGTGGTGGGCTCGGTACTCCTGCTGATGCGCAAGCGCCTGGCGGTCGTGATCCTGCTGGTGTCGTGGGTGGCCATGATCATCACGTCGATCCACAACTTCATTCTCTCCAACGGCGTGGAGGCCATGGGCGGCGCGTTTCCCCTCATCTTCAGCGCCGTGATCTTCTGCGTCTCGCTCGGCCTCTTTATATATGCGCGTGCCATGGCCGTGCGCGGTGTGCTGGACTAGTCGAGTTCACCCTCCCGTCGGATTCATGGCAGTAGTCACCCATCGCCTGAAGCGCGATGTGCTGTGGGCACATCTGGTCTCCTTCGATCGCCATGACCGAGGCACTGCCGGCCTGGTTGGGAGCGGTCGGGGCCTTCCTCGGTGTCGTCATCCGGCTCTCTCTCCCTTTCGTGCTCATGCCGCACTTTCGTAGCATCGCCCTGCTCCTCGCAACCGTCCTCGTGCCGGGTTGCGTCACTGGTTCCCGGATACAGTCCGGCACGGTTGCCCCTGCGAGTGGAGCCACCCTCGCGCAGGTCTACTTCTGGCGCGCGAAGCCGGGCAAGTTCGCCGAGTACACCCGATACATTCGCGACGTGGCCGAACCAATCGACCGCGAAGCGCAACGTGCTGGAGCGTTCCTCGAGGTCACGACGTACGCCGTGGAAGACACGACCCTCCCGTGGACACACCTGCGCGTGTTCCTGTTGCGTGATTCCACGCAACTGGCCGGGCTGGGTGCGGCGCTGAGTGCGGCCGGTGTGCGCCTGCAGCCCGACACTGCGCGGCGCCGTGTGCAAGGCGAGTACTCGGCGTCCCTGCGCGATCGCGTGGGGGCAACCGTCACGCAGCTGGTGCGGTAGCGTCCCTTCGCCGAGGCGGTGTCCGTATTGCAGCTCACGGTTGGTCCGTGCTAGAATATGCTGGCGCCGCATCGCTTCCCGATGCGCGCGCGATCACCACCCCGGCGGAGGAGAGCTGATGACCCAACCCACCATCGCCCCGGACGCGCTCGCTCGCGACGTCCGGATCCACGTGTTCACCGAAGCCGCGGCGAAGGGACGCGTGCCCCAGGCGCCCGAGATAAGTCGCGCACTTGGCAGGCCGGTGGGCGAGGTACGAGCTGCGCTGCGGGAACTCGCGGCCGCCAAGGTGCTCATTCTGGCACCTAACGATGGCGACATCTGGGCCGCCAACCCCTTCTGCGCGGTGCCCTCTGGATTCCGTGTCGTCGCGGGCACCCAGCAGTACTGGGGCATCTGCATCTGGGATGCGCTGGGCATTGCCGCGGCCGTGGGCCGGGACGCGGTTATTACCGCCCCATGCGGAGACTGCGGGGACGCGATGCGACTTGAAGTGCGCGACGGAAAGCTCTCGCACAGTGAGGGGGTCGTGCACTTCGCCGTGCCCGCACACCACTGGTGGGACAACATCGGATTCTCTTGAAGCACCATGCTGCTCTTCCGGGATGAAGAGCATGTTGACAGGTGGTGCGCCGCGCGCGATCTCGCGCGAGGAGCCGTCATCACGCCCGACCAGGCGTGGCGTCTCGCCAAGGACTGGTACCAGAACAAGGTCAAGGCAGACTGGCGGCGACATACGCTGGAGGAAACCGAGGCGCTCATGGCCTCCATCGGCCTGACCGGCGCCTTCTGGAACCTGCGCGACTGAACGCCGCGCGCTGCCGCCTCACGGAGTCTCTCGTGCGCTTGTCGTTGGATCGTCGTTGGCTCGTGAAGTTGGCTACCGTCGCACTGCTGGTGCCCCTGTCACTGGCGAGCGCACAGCGCGGTAGCACCGCTCGCGCGGTCTCGCGGACGACGGCAGATGCCATCGTCGATACACTGCGGCTCTACTATCTCGGCTATGCCATCGGCCGGGAAACGTACGAACTTGGTCCTGCGGCGTCGGGATTCGCGCTCACCGCGGACTTCGAGTACAACGACCGCGGGCGCCGCACGCACCTGGCGGGATCGATGTTGCTGAGGCGCGACTATTCCCTGCAGCGGCTCCAGGTCGAGCGCCTTACGGATTCGACGCGCACCGTCGAGACGCGCGTCGAAATCGACGGTGGTCGCGCCACCGTGGAGCGACGCGGCGATACCACGGGCGTGGAAGTTCCACCGCTGGCCTTCGCCATCTCGCCGTACGCTCCCGTCTCGCAACATCTGGCACTGCTGCGCTACTGGATGGCGCACGGCCGGCCCGCGTCGCTCGCGGTCGTTCCCGGGGGACCCGTGAACGCCGTGCACATCGCTGTGAGTGGACGCGACACGGTGCGGGCGGGCGGTCGCCGCATCGTGCTCGATCGCTACGCCATCGATGGCGTCGTCTGGGGCATCGAGTATCTCTGGATCGACGGGGAGGGTCGCCTGGCTGCATTCACCACCGCGGGGGGCGGCGGGTTGTCGCTCGAAGCCATTCGCACCGAACTCGAGCCGGCGTACTCGCAGCTCATGCGACGGGCCGCGGCAGCGGCCATGGCCGATCTGGCGCGCATGTCCCGCCTTGTGCAGCCCGTGGCCTCCGGCCTCGTGGCACTGGTGGGGGCAACGCTCATCGATGGCACCGGGAATGCGCCCGTGCCTAACGCCACTGTGGTGGTGAACGGTGGGCGCGTGGTGGCGGCGGGACCCGCGGCATCTGTGGCGGTCCCTGCGGGGGCGGAGCGCATCGATGCCAGCGGGAAGACGATCATTCCCGGACTGTGGGACATGCACAC
>JBDSVW010000373.1:0-8645 GCA_039927015.1 Gemmatimonadaceae bacterium
CCCTCGGCGAACCGGAGCCGTTCCGGTTCCGCAATCTCGCCCGCGTCGCGGACGGCCTGTTCGTGAAGTGGTCGTACTTGTTCCGACTGTAGCGCTCCCCACGTCATTCGCAAACGAGATACGCCCCGCAACCAGGTGGTTGCGGGGCGTCGCCGTGCACGGAAGCGTCCCGCCGGTCAGGGCTTCTTCTGCGATTCGTTGACCACCGGCAGGTCGCTCTGCTTGCTCCACTCCTCGAATGAGCCGTCGTAGATCCTGGCGTCAAATCCAGCGCGGCGGGCGGCGAAGTACAACAGCGACGCCTGCATCCCGATGTGGCAATACGTCACGACCGTATCCCCCGGCATCACGCCGGCGGCGGCAAAGAGCCGGCTCAGCTTCGGCTGCTCGCGAAGCTGCGTGAGCTCGCCGGTGAGCGACGAGAAGGGCACGTTGCGCGCGTTGGGGATGTGGCCCGCGCGCGGCATCTGCCCGGGGCTGTATCCCAGGTAGAACTCCGGCGCCCGTGCGTCGAGCAGGGCGATGCCTCGCCGTGAGGAGTTGGCTGATACCCACGGCGCGTCCACGATGATCGACGCGTCCACGTGCGGCGTGAACGTGCCACGCGCCGCCGTCCCCGACTCCCGCGAGAGCGTTTTTCCGCCCTCGCGCCATGCGTCCACGCCCCCATCCAGCACGGAGACCGACCCCTTGAGGCCGAGGTAGTCCATCGTGACAAGGAGGCGCGCGACCGACAGCGGCTGTCCGTAGATGACGACGTGATCGCCGTCGTTCACGCCAACCCCTTCCAGCAGGGAGTCGAGCTGGGCGACGGGAGCCATCTGGCTGCTAAGCCCGTCCTGCGAGATGGCGTAGGCATTGAACGCGACGAAGCGCGCGCCCGGCACATGGCCAGCGTCGTACTCCGCGCGATTACTCGCCGCGTGAATCACGACCACGCGCGGATCGCGGAGGTGCCCGGCGAGCCAGTCGATTGTGACCAGCAGCGGCTGTGGACTGCGGGTCGCCGCTTGCGCGGGCAGAAGGGACGGCATCAGGGACGGCAGCACGCCGAGCATGGCGACCGCGACTAGGCGTCGGTAAAGCATGGCAGGCTCTCTGGCAGGGGGACGGGAGAAACGATAAGGTAACGGGGACACCGATGCCGGAGAAATGTCCGAGTCCAGCGTGTCGGCGCGACCGGCCAAGGGTCGAGGTGCGAACACCACGGGAGACGAAGGATGATGATGCGCCCCTCGATGCGAGGAATTGGGCACGCGTGCATGCTGTCGGTACTCGTGAGCGCGTGCACTTCCGCGGGCACGGGGGACGAGCCGATGGCCAACTCAGGGGCGCGTGACACCGCCAGCGCACAGGCGCTTCCGAGTCCAGTCCCCGTCAGCAAGGTCGCGTTCCGTGTGCCTGACGAGTCGGAGATCACCGACAGCGTCATCCTGGCGTCCGTCCAGCGCGGTCGCGCCCTGCTGAGCCACACGCGCGATTCGCTGCCGTCGAACGTCGGCAATGCGCTCGTCTGCACCAACTGCCACCAGAAGGACGGCACGCTGAAGGACGGGATGGGATGGGTCGGGGTCTACGCCCGTTTTCCGCAGTACCGGAGCCGGGCCGGCAGCACGCAGCTCATCGAGGACCGCATCATCGATTGCTTCCGGCGCTCGCTTAACGGTACGCCCCCGCCCTCCGACTCACCCGACATGCGTGACATGGTGGCGTACATGGCGTTCCTCTCCAGCGGGTATCCTGTCGGTGCCGAGACCGAAGGCCAGGGCCTGCCGCGCATCGCGCCGTTGGCGCCGGACACGACGCACGGTCGCGAGGTCTATTCCGCACGCTGTGCGCGCTGCCACGGGGCGGAGGGAGCGGGCAATCCCATTGCGCCACCGGTGTGGGGCGCGCAGTCGTACAACATCGGCGCCGGCATGTCGCGGCTGCGCACGGCGGCCGCCTTCATCAAGCGCTGGATGCCGCAGGATTCGGCGGGTGTGCTTACCGAGCAGGACGCGTATGACGTGGCCGCGTTCGTGAACGCGCATCCGCGCCCCGACTACCGGGGAAAGGAGAATGACTGGCCCCACGGCGATCCTCCGCCCGATGCGGCCTATCCCACGCGGGCTGCAGCACGCAAGGGAGCGGCGGGCTCGTAAACACGAGGGCAGGGAGGAGCGCGCGTCGTCGGGCGTGCCCGCGCGCCCGCCTAACGCGTGCTCCCCGCGCCGTACTGTGACCGGTCCATCTCGCCCAGCACACGCACGCGCTCCATCACGGCGTCGGTGATGCGCTTGTAGGTGCTGCCCTTCGCCGGGAGCGCGAGGTAGTCGCCAAGGTCGAGCGGCTCGTCGAACCAGACGCGAATCGGCTCTCCGCCGCTCCAGTTGCGACGCACCTGTCCTATCACGTCGTTGTCGAGACCGGCGATGAAGGTCGGGATGACGATGGGACGCGCGGCGTGGATGATCTTGCCGGTGCCGGGCTGGAAACGCATGAAGGAGTACGGATCGGGATCCAGGTTGCGCCCTCCCTCCGGGTGAATTCCCATGATGCTTCCCGGCCCGGCCTCACACAGTTCGACCAGCAGGTCGAGCGCGAATCGATCGCTTGCGCCATGGCTGGGAAGGGCGAACAGCGGTGGGAACATCGACCAGAACGCCGCGAACTGGTTCAGCGCCAGCCCGGCCAGCGACTGGTAGTAGTACTGCCCGATGACGGGGAAATACAAACGCTTGCGCCCTTCCAGCTCGCGATGCAGCACACTCGACACCACGAACATGTCGAAGTAGGAGCGATGGTTCGCCACCATCAGCATTGGTCCGCGGCTGAAGGCGGCGCGGGCATGCTCCACGCCGTGCACGCGCAGCAGTTGGCCCGTCACGAGCGCAATCCACGACGCGCCGAACGCGGCCTGGCACCAACTCCACATCCCTTTCATGGGCTCGCGGTTCATGCGCAGCGCGATTTCCACGTTCAGCCGCTCAATGGGCGACAGGACCTCGAGTACCTCGGGTGGCAACGCCTCGTAGAGCCGCCGACGTCCCGTGCCGGGACGATCGTTGGCACTCATGCGCGCGCGTGCGTCTCGGGCCGGAACGCACTCGTTCGTCGCCGGTTGCTGGCAACTGGCGGTCGCACGATGCACCTTGTGAAAGAGGCGGAGGAATCCGCATCGATGGCGAAAGTTTGCATGATCGGCAATGCGGGACGCTTGGAGCGCTCGCGCCCACGGTGGTGTGAGGGGAAGGGGCGGACAACTTCACGGGGCCATTCATGAATATGTACTTCGCGCCCGGCGGATGGGGATTCTGGTACGGGCTGCTCTGGCTGGCGATGGTGCCCTTCGGCGCGATGCTGTTGTGGACCTTCCTGCATCTGTCCCGCGAGAACAGTGGATCGGAGAGCACGTGGCTCAATGGTGCCGTGCTCGGATCGTTTCTCCTGCTCATCCTCACTTCCTTCGCGAGCACCCTGCTCTTCGTATGGTCAATCGCCGATCGGACTCCGTGGACCTACCTGCGCGCGGTCGCGCTGCACTTCTTCGCTTGGACCTTCCTTGGTTCCAGCGTCCTCTTTGCCTCCCTGCACGCGCTCGCCTCCGGTCCCCGCGTGGGCGTACGACGGCTCTCGGCGACGCTCGCGACCGTGGGAGCGTTCGCGATACATGCCGTGTCGCTGTACGCGACGTTCCGCTTCCGTTTGCGATGACAGCAGCGACCGCTGGCAGGCGATGCTGGCGCCACCTGCCGGCGCTCGTACTGGCGGCGGGCATGCTCGCGACACCGGGGGCGCTGCTCGCCCAGAGTGACGTGGCGTTCCCGTCCGAGGTGTACGCGCAGCGGCGGGCGAGGCTCGCGGCGGAAGTGGACGGTGCGCTGGTGGTCATCGCGGGTCGGTACCTCATCAATCCTGGCGACGAACTGGTCAAGCAGGATCCGAATTTCTGGTACCTCACGGGCGTCGAGTCACCGTACGCGATTCTCGTGCTCGTGCCCGTGGTGGGCGGCGGGGCGCGCTCCACGCTGTTCATACCCCAGCAGCTGCAATTCGCGGGCGGACAGTTTCCGTACGACGAGCCTCGATTTCGGCAGGCGCCGTGGAACCGGCCGCGCCGGAGGCTGGCTCCTGGTGCGCCGGCGGTGTCGTCCACGGGGGTCGATGAATCGTATTCCGTGGCAGAATTCGCGGAACGCTTTCGCGTCATGGCTCGGAGTGCGCGCGTGATCTACGCTCCACAGGGCGAGGAACTCTTTGCCCCAGCGGGTCTGGCCGCCCCTGCCACATTCGAGCGCCAGTTCCGCAATTCGCTCGCGGCACTCGCGCCAGGCGCGGAATTCCGCGACCTGTCGCCGCTCGTCGAGCACCTGCGGCTCATCAAGGACACCTGGGAGATTGACGCGCTACGGCGCGCCGCGGTCATTTCGGGCAAGGGAATGGTGGAGGGCATGCGCGCCCTCCGCCCCGGCATGAACGACCGTGAGTTGGCCGGACTGATGGAATACGTCTGGAAGCGGGAAGGGTCGCCGCGCTCCGCCTTCCCTCCCATCGTCTCGTCAGGCAGTAACGCCATGACCTTCTTCTCGCTGCTGCGTGAGAACTACAACGCCGTCGACCGCGAGATGCGCGACGGCGATCTGGTGTTCGTGGACTACGGGGCGGCGGAGTTCATGACGTACACCACCGATCTCTGTCGCACGTGGCCGGTGTCAGGGCGATTTACTTCCGAGCAGCGGAAGTACTACGACATCGTGCTGGAGGCGCAGGAGGCCGCCATCGCGGCCATCCGCCCGGGCGTCATGATGCTCGACGTGATCAAGGCGGCGGCTCGCGTGTTTCAACGACATGGCCTGGACCCGAACGAGGACGTGGCGCGCATGGGCGTGGACCACGTGTGGGGCATCATGCCGTCCCCCACGCACTATCTCACGCGCGACGCGGGCATCGTGCGCTACAACTCGTTCGGGCGCGGCGTGCGCGACCTTGGCCATCATATCGGGCTTGAGGTGCAGGACTCCCGTGACTACTCGCGGCCCCTCGCTCCCGGCATGGTGATCACGATCGAGCCGAAGATCTACATTCCCGACCGGAACCTCTCGATCATGATCGAGGACATGATTCTCGTCACCGCGGACGGGCATGAGAATCTTTCCGCGGCCACGCCCAAGAAGGCGGTCGAGATCGAACGCATCATGGCGGAGGGCCGGCGGTCGCGCGCCTGGCGCTGAGGCGAGCGCACCGCGCGGCTACGCCACCGGCAGGTCGAGTCCGGATGACTCTCGCCGCCGTGGGACGGCGCCCAACGTCAGCCGCCGGAATCGCTGGCGGCGTCGTACGGGACGATGTTCTGCCACTCGTCTGCATCCGAGCGCGCCACCACCGCGATCACTGGCTCCGTGTCGCTGAGGTTGTAGACCTCATGCGGCACGCCGGGCTCGATGTAGATGAAGTCCCCCGCCACGTTGTCGATCGTCTTGGACAAGCCGGGCCCGTAAATGTGGCGCACGGTGCCCTGCATGATGTAGAGCATCAGTTCGAAGCCCACGTGGATGTGGGCATACGCCACGCCGCCCGGCGGAACGGTGGCCACGTTCATCGAGAGTTTCGTGGAGGCCACGTTCTGGCGCGACATCCCTGCCTTGTAACGGATGTTGTTCCAGTCGCGCACATTGTCGCTGCCGCGGATAACGAAGATGCCGTCACCGCCTTCGACGAGGGACATAGGTCAGAGGTCGAGAGGACGAGAGGACGAGAGGACGAGAGGACGAGAGGACGAGAGGACGAGAGGACGAGAGGACGAGAAGACGAGAGAGACTAGATGGCTTCGGCGGCGCCGAGCACCGCCGTCACGAACCACCAGAGGCCTACCGACAGGATGGCGGCGGGAATCACGTAGCGGATCCACAGAAACAGCCATGCCGGGACGGTGCTGTCCGCTGCGCTCAGGGCGCGCAGGGCATCGCCCCGCTTCATCGCCCATCCCACGGTCAGCGCGGCCATCAGTGCCCCGAACGTCTGCATTCCCGAACCGAACGTCAAGTCCCACGGAACGAAGATGCGCATGTTGAGCATGGGGGGGACGGCACACAACAGGCAGAGTCCGCCGGCCGTCCACGCCGCGCGCCTTCTCGTTAGGCCGGTGTTGTCCACGAGGCCAGCAATGAGCACCTCGAACGCCGCTACGGCGGAGAGAAACGCTGCGCCGAACAGTCCAACAAAGAACAGCAGTGCGAAGATCCAGCCGCCGTGCATGCTGTCGAACACGCGCGGCAGGGTGTCGAACAGCAGCCCGGGCCCGCTGCCCGGCGTGAGGCCGAACGCGAACACGGCCGGAAAGATCGCCAGCCCGGCCAGGAGGCCAGCCGCGGCGTCGCCCAGCGCGGTCCACGTGGCGTTGGCGCGCAGGTCATCCCCCTCCGGCAGGTACGATCCGTACGTCACCATGAACGTGCCGCCGAGCGACAGCGTGAAGATGGCGTGCCCCAGGGCGGCGATGGCCACGCGCGGCGTGAGGTCGGAGACCTGCAGCTTGAGGATGTACCACTCCACGCCCGCCCACGCGTTGGGCAGCGTGAGCGAGCGGGCGATGAGCACGAGGAGGATTACGAACAGCGAAGGCATGATCCAGGAACTCGCCCGCTCGATGCCCCGGCGGAGCCCCTTGATGAGAATCAGCACCGCGCCGAGCGTCACCACGCTGGTGGCCGCCAGCTGCAGGAGCAGGGAAGTGAGGTCGAATCCCTCGGCGGGCGGGAGGATCGCGGCGCTGCGCAACGAGATGCCGGCGCCGCGCAGCACTTCGCCCCCCGCGAAGTACAGCACCCACCCCACCACGTTCGTGTAATACGCCGTGGCCGCGACGACCACCACGAACAGCATCCATCCCAGTGCGCCGCCGAACGGGAGTCCGGCGCGGGCAAATGCGCCCACGGTGCCCTTGCGCGTGGCCCGGCCCAGCGACCATTCCGCCATGAGGCCGGGAACGCCGATGGCCAGCACCATTCCCAGATACAGCACCACGAACGCGGCGCCGCCGTAGCGGCCCACGAGATACGGGAAACGCCACACGTTGCCGAGGCCGACGGCCACGCCGACCATCGTCATCACCGTGCCGAAACGGGACGCGAAGGTCTCGCGCGCGACGCTCATCAGGCGCGCGACATCATCGCGCCTGGCCTCCCTCGGCGTCACAGGCCCAGTGGAGCGCGTCCAGCGCCACGTCGCATTCCTCCAGCGTCGTGAAGAAGTGCGGCGCGAGACGCACGACGGGTCCGCGGGCCGAGGCAATCACGCCGCGGGTGCGCAGGCGCCGCTCGATGGCCCCGCTGTCGCCACTCACGGCAATGGCGGTGGTCGGACCCTTCTGCGTGGAATCGGGCGGGCCCACCACCTGCATCCCGCGCGCGTGCGCCCCCTCCACCAGGCGATCGGAGAGCCGGCGCGTCCAATCCCGGATGCCGGCGACCCCCACCTCGCCGATGAGCTCCATGGAGGCACGGGTAATGCTCGCGTTGATCGCGGGAGGCGTGCCCGTGTCGAAGCGGCTGGTGTGCGGCGCCCAGTCGAGGCGCGACACGTCGAAGTCAAACGGCTGCGCGCGGCCGAACCATCCGGTCACCGTCGGGTGCAAAGTCTCAGCCAGCGACGGCCGCACGTACAGGAAGGCGATACCTGGCGTTCCCAGCAGATATTTCTGCGTGCCCGCGACCAGCGCGTCCACGCCCCAGGCGGCCACGTCGATGGGCACCGAGCCGATCGACTGGTACGCGTCGACCAGCGTCAGGGCGCCGCGCGAGCGCGCCAGTCGGCAAATGGCGGCAATGTCTTGCAGGGCCCCGGTGAGATAGTGCGCGTGCGTCGCGCAGACCAGGCGCGTGTCGTCCTGCACCAGGGTGTCATACGCGGCGGAATCGAAGTGGCCATCGCGCACCGGCACCCACCGCTGCGACGCTCCGCGCGATGCCTGCGCCAGTGCGACATGCCCGATGGTGGGAAACTCGGCCTCGGTCGCGACGATCACCCGGCGTCGCCCGGAGAAGTCGAGCGCGCTCAGGAAGGCGCTGGCGGCGTCGGACACGGAGGAGAACACCGCGATGTCCTGCGGCGAGGCATTGATGAGCCTCGCGAAGGCCGCCTTCGCGCCGTGCACCGATTCCAGCCACCCGTCCCAGTCCATGCCGCGCTCATTCCAGCTGTCGAGGAAGGCGAGCGCCGCGGCGCGCGCCCGGAGCGACTGCGGACCCTGCGAACAATTGTTCATCGGGATCGAGCGCGCGAGCAACGGAAACTCCGCGCGCCATGCCGTGAACGGGTGAGGCGGTGCGTGGGACGGCTGCATCTCGGGCGGTGTGAGCGGATCCTGCAACGGTGCCGCGCCAATCTACGTAGAGGCGGGCAAACCGCCACGCGCGCCGCCGATTCTCCGCGAGGGTGAGACGCCAGTCGGGGCGCCAGACTTGACGTGTGCTCCACCGGCGACAGCATTGCCGGGAGCGCACGCAAACCAACGGCACACCCGTGACGCGCGCGCCTGACGAGTCGCACACGAGTCGGCACACGCCGGGGGCTCTCCCCCGGTTCAATCGCTTCGGAGCTCTTGCCGCATGAAGTCCTTCGTATTGTCGCTCGCCATGGGAATGTGCGCCGCCGCGCCGGTCGTC
>JBDSVW010000374.1:0-16621 GCA_039927015.1 Gemmatimonadaceae bacterium
CTATGCCCCGCTCGCGCACCGCTTCGGCATGGCGCACGTGAAGTGGGAGCTCGAGGACCTGGCCTTCAAGTACTTGGAGCCGGAAGCGTACCGCAGCCTGGCCAAGCTGGTGGCGGCCAAGCGGGCCGAGCGCGAGGCGTTGGTGGAGGGGCTGCAGGCGCCGCTGGAGCGCACTCTCATCGAGGCGGGCATTGCCGACGTCGAGGTGACCGGGCGGCCGAAGCACCTCTGGTCGATCCACAAGAAGATGGACAAGCGGCAGCGTCCGTACGAGGAGATCTTCGACCTGCTGGCCATCCGCGTGCTGGTGAACACGGTGCCCGACTGCTACCACGCGTTAGGGGTGATCCACGACGGCTGGACGCCGGTGCAGGAGCGCATCAAGGACTACATCGCGCAACCCAAGTCGAACGGCTACCAGTCGCTGCACACGACCATCTTCGGGCCGGGGCGGCAGCTGTACGAGATCCAGATCCGCACGCGCGACATGCATCGCACCGCGGACTACGGCATCGCGGCGCACTGGCGCTTCAAGGAGAACTCCAAGTCGCAGGACGATCTCGACCGGCACCTGGTCTGGTTCCGCCAGGTGCTCGAGTTGCAGCTGGACGCGAAGGATCCGGCGGAGTTTCTCGAGTTCCTGAAGCTCGACCTCTACCAGGACGAGATCTTCGTCTTCACACCCACCGGCGACGTGATCCAGTTGCCGAAGGGCGCGACCCCGATCGACTTCGCCTTCGGCGTGCACACCGAAGTCGGCCTGCACACCCAGGGGGCGAAGGTAAACGGGAAGATCGCCCCCCTCTCCCGCGAGCTGAAGAACTCGGAGACGGTGGAGATCATCACCTCCCCGCACGCCAAGCCGAATCGTGACTGGCTGGCGCACGTTCGCACCGGACGGGCGCGGCACAAGATCCGGCAGTGGCTGCGGCACGAGGAAGAGCAGTCTTCGGCGAAGATGGGGCGCGAGATCCTGGATCGTGAGGTCAAGCGCCGCCGGCTGCCAAAGACGGACGACGCGCAGCTGGAGAGCATCGCCCACGCCCTCTCCCTGAACGACGCGCATCACGTCATCGCGTCCATCGGGCAGGGGGACATCAACGTCACCCAGGTCCTGAAGGTCCTCTACCCGGAACTGGACGCCCCTGACCACGCGCCGCGACCCACCGCGATCGAGCGGCTCATGGATCGCATGCGACGCACGTCCAAGGGTGTGAAGGTTCAGGGTGCCGATGGCCTGATGGTCCGCTATGCACAGTGCTGCCAGCCCGTGCCGGGCGACCCGGTGGTGGGCTATGTCACGCGCGGCCGGGGCGTCAGCATCCATCGCGGAGACTGCCCCAACCTGCTGCAGCTCATGCACGAGCCGGAACGGCGTCTGGAGATCGACTGGCAGGAGCAACCCGGCGAGCGCTTCCTGGTACGCCTGGTGGTCGAAGGCTCCGATCGCCGTTCGCTCTACGCCGACCTCGCAACGGCCGTCAGTTCCACGGGCACCGACATCCGGACGCTCGAGCTCAAGAGCATCGACGGGCGGGTGACCGGCGCCGCCGTGGTGGAGGTGGAAAACCTTGGCCACCTGCAGAAGATCCTGAAGGCGATCCGGCGCGTGAAGGGTATCACCGAAGTCGCCCGGCGCGAGCGGATCAGTACCGAGGAGTAGCGCCGCGCGCTGGTCCCCCGCTGCTCCCCACGCGGCCGCCCCTCCCGAAGAAACACCGACAGTGATAACTTCCGGCATGTCCACGCCCTCCCCATTCCGCCTGGCATCGCCGTTCGATCCGGCGGGCGACCAGCCGCGGGCCATCGCGGAACTCGAGGCCGGCCTCCGGCGCGGCGACCGCTTCCAGACGTTGCTCGGCGTCACGGGATCGGGGAAGACGATGACCGTCGCGAACGTCATCGCCTCCCACGGCAAGCCGACGCTCGTGCTGTCGCACAACAAGACGCTCGCGGCCCAGCTGTACGGAGAGCTGAAGAGCTTCTTCCCGACCAATGCCGTCGAGTACTTCATCTCGTACTACGACTACTACCAGCCCGAAGCCTACGTCCCCTCGACCGACACCTACATCGAGAAGGACGCGTCCATCAACGAGGACATCGACCGGCTGCGGCTACGCGCCACGTCCTCGCTCATGGAGCGGAGCGACGTGGTGATCGTGGCGACCGTCTCGGCGATCTACGGCCTCGGCGATCCGGTGGAATATCGGGAGCGGATGGTGACGCTCACCAAGGGGCAGCACATCGCGCGCGACCAGATCCTGCGGCTGCTGGTGGGCATCCTCTATTCGCGCAACGACGTGGCGTTCGAGCGCGGCTCGTTCCGGGTGCGGGGCGACACGGTGGAGATCTTTCCGGCATACGAGGAGCAGGGTGTGCGCGTCGAGATGTGGGGCGACGAGATCGAGCGCATCTCCAAGATCTCGGCGGTGACGGGCGAGACGATTGCCGTGCTGGAGCAGGCCGCGATCTATCCCGCGAAGCACTTCATTACCAACCGTCCCAGCCTGGTGAAGGCGGTCGAGTCAATCCGGGCCGAGTTGAACGACCGCCTCGTGGTGCTGCGCAACGCGGGCAAGCTGCTCGAGGCGCAACGGCTGGAGTCGCGCACGAACTTCGACATCGAGATGATGCTGGAGATCGGTACCTGCGCCGGCATCGAGAACTATTCGCGCCACCTCACGGGACGTTCCCCGGGCGAGCGCGCGGCGTGCCTGTTCGACTATTTCCCGGAGGACTTCCTGGTGGTGGTGGACGAGTCGCACGTGACGCTGCCGCAGATCCGCGGCATGTACAACGGCGACCGGGCCCGCAAGGAGACGCTGGTGGAGTACGGCTTTCGCCTTCCCAGCGCGCTCGACAACCGGCCGCTCGTGTTCGACGAGTTCCTCACGCTCACGCCGCGGGCCCTGTTTGTCAGCGCCACGCCGTCCGAGCTGGAATTGCAGCTGTCGGACGGCGTCGTGGTGGAGCAGATCATCCGTCCCACGGGACTCATCGACCCCGAGATCGAAGTCCGTTCGGTGCGCGGACAGGTGGACGACCTGCTGAACGAGATCCGGCTGCGCGAGCGCAAGGGCGAGCGCGTGCTCGTCACGACGCTCACCAAGCGGATGGCGGAGGACCTCACGGACTACCTCTCGCAGACGGGCGTGCGGGTGCGCTACATGCACTCCGACATCGACGCCATCGAGCGCATGGAGATCGTGCGCGGCTTGCGGCTGGGGGAGTTCGACGTGCTCGTGGGCATCAACCTGCTGCGGGAGGGGCTCGACATGCCGGAGGTGTCGCTGGTGGCGATCCTCGACGCCGACCAGGAGGGCTTCCTGCGCAGCGACCGGTCGCTGATCCAGACGGTTGGACGCGCGGCCCGCCACCTGAACGGGCGGGCGATCTTCTACGCCGACCGGATCACCGACTCCATGAAGCGCTGCATCGAGGAGACGGGTCGCCGCCGGCAGATCCAGGTCGAACACAACGTGGCGCACGGGATCCTGCCGAGGAGCGTGATCAAGTCGGTGGACGAGGTGCGCTTCATCACGCGCGTCGCCGACGCGCGCGAGACGCAGGAGGAGAAGGACGAGAAGGTGCGTCGCGTGGCCGAGCGCAAGGCGTCGTACTCGGCCGACGAGATCGAGACCATGATGGCGCAGCTGGAGACGGACATGCGTGTGGCGGCCGAGGAGCTGGACTTCGAGGCCGCAGCGCGACTGCGCGATCAGGTGTTCGAGCTGCGGGCGCGGCGCGATTCCGCGGCGAGCGCCCGCAAGCGCGACGGGTTCGCCGACATTCGCGCGAGTCGTTAGGTATGCCGGACCGATCCCCAGTCGCGTCCAGCGGAGGCGCGGCGGCGGACACGGCGGCGGCCCGCCCGATGACGCTGGCGGAGCTGGTCGGGTGGGGTGAGGCGTTTGGGCGGGCCGCAACGGCGCCGCGCGTGGTCGCGCTGGAGGGAGACCTGGGGGCCGGAAAGACGACGCTTGTCCAGGCGATCGCACGCGGCTACGGTGTGGAGGAACCTGTCACCTCCCCCACGTTCGCCCTCGTGCACGAATATCACGCCGCACGCTCGCCGGTGCTGCACCTCGACCTCTATCGGCTGCAAGGCGAGGCCGATCTGTTGCACCTGGGCTGGAGCGACATCATCGACCGCGAGGCCCTCGTGCTGATCGAATGGCCCGACCGCGCCGGCGCCGCGCTGCCTCGCGACGTCACGCGGATCGCGCTGGCCCACCTGCCCGGGGATGCGGAGCGGCGCCTGCTGACCGTGCGATGACCGGCATCACCCTGGCATTCGACGCCGCGACCTACGCGGGCACCGTCGCAGTGTTTCGTGATTACGAGCTACTGGCCGGGGCCACGCTCGAGATGCGGGACCGGAAGGAGGAGCGCCTGATGCCCGCCATTGCGCACACCCTTGCGAGGGCCAGGGTGACACCCCGCGACGTGGGGCGGGTGACATGCGGCGGGGGACCGGGCAGCTTCACATCGCTGCGCATCGCGGCCGCCATCGCGAAAGGGCTGACGGTCTCGTTAGGCGCCGAGCTGTGGGTGGTTCCGTCGCTGGCGCTCGTGGTGGCGGGCAACGCGCGGTGCACTGCGGGCCGGTACATCGCGGCGCTCGACGCCATGCGCGGCGAGTGGTACGCGCGTCCGTTCGTGGTGGGGCCGGGCGGCGAGGTGCACCCCGATGGGGAGCCGGCGCTCTGGTCCACCGAGACGCTCGAGGCGGAGACCGATCGGCGGGGGGCGACACTCGTTGGGCCCGGCTTGCGGCTCGACGCCGGTCCCCACGCGCGAGGCGTCACGCGCCTCTCTCCGGGTCCGCTGCTCGCGAAAGTCAATCACGAGACATGGGAGCCGGATTACGGGCGGCTCGCCGAGGCTCAGGTGAAGTGGGAGCAGGTGCATGGGCGAGCCCTGCGGGCCGACGAGTGACTGCCGCCGAGGAAGCGACGGTGGTGGTGCGGCCGGCCACGACTGAGGATGTGACCGCGGTCGTGGCATTGGAGGCCGCCGCGTTTACTGATCCCTGGAGCGCCCGCTCGTTTGCCGGTCTCGTCGGCCGTCCCGAGGTCATTTTCTCGGTGCTTGTGCTGCGGCACGGAGTGGCGGAGGAGGTGGCCGGCTACAGCGTGACGTACTTGCTGGGGGAGGAAGCGGACCTCGCGAACATTGCCGTGTCAGCGCCGGCGCGGCGCGGGGGGCTGGGGCGTCGCTTGCTCAGGCAGCTCATGCAGGAAGCGCGCGAACGCGGGGTGCGCGAGCTCTATCTTGAGGTACGGGAGGGCAACGCGGGGGCGCGGGCGATGTACCATCGGGACGGCTTCTCGGAAGTCGGGCGTCGCGCGAAGTACTATGTGCGACCGGTCGAGGACGCGCTGATCCTCCGGCGCTCGCTTTGACCGCGGCGACCGCGGGCCGGCGGCGATGTTCACAGCGGTTTGTAGTGGAAGGGAGACCGGGCGCAACAGGATGGTAGCGCCGGCCTTCCATGGAGTGCATACTCTCATCGGCGAGTCCTAACACTCGCCCAGGAGGAATCGTGAGTCGGAGTCTGAACAAAATCATGTTGATCGGAAATCTCGGAAAGGACCCCGAGGTGAAATCCGTGGGAAGTGGCGGCCGCGTGGCGGAGTTCTCGCTCGCGACCACCCGCACCTGGAATGGCCCAGGCGGCGATCGCCAGGAGAAGACCGAGTGGCATCGGTGCGTGGCGTGGAACGCCAAGGGACCGGGCGGCAGCGGCCTCGCGGACATCATCGAGCGGTACGTCAAGAAGGGCGATCGTCTCTACGTCGAGGGCAGCGTCGAGTACCGTCAGTGGCAGGACAAGGACGGGCAGACGCGCTACATGACGGAAGTGCGCGTTCGCGACCTGGTCATGCTGGGCGGCAAGAGCGGCGGCGACGGCGGTGGGGAAGGTGGTGGTCGCGCTCGTTCCTCCTCACCCGATCGGGCGCGCTCGACCGCGACCTCGTCGAGCGGGGGCGGTGGGGACGATTTCGAGGACTTCCCGAACGCGCTGGAGACGGAAGACGACGACCTTCCCTTCTAGGGGTCGCTGGAAAGCGCCGCACGGGGGCCATCGGTGGACACCGAGAACTCCCCTCTGCGGTGCCTCCGGGGTAGATTGTCATGTCGCTGGCGTTCCACCTACGCCGATGTCGTCATGCGAAGGAACGGCGCCTGGGTAACTCCTCGGCGCCGTTTGTCTAGCCGGACGCCGAACGTGCCGCGCCCCGGTGGTGGCGCCGGCACCATCTTTCGCCTTCACCACGAGGATTGTTGAGAGTGATCCATTCGACACGGGTTGTCCGTCCTGACGCCGCGATTCCTGGTGCCGCGCCAATGTTGAGATGCGCCGCCGGGCGCCGGAGCGTCGCGTGAGTCGCCGCGCGCTGATCACCGGAGGGGCGGGCTTCATCGGCTCGCACGTGGCGGAGCTGCTGCTGGCTCGCGGGTACGCGGTGTCCATCGTGGACAACCTGTCGTCGGGCAAGCGGGAGAACGTTCCCGCCGAGGCGCAGTTGCACGTGGCGGAGGTCGGTTCGCCGGAAGCGGCCGCCCTGGTTCGCGAGGGTGCCTTCGACGTCGTGTGCCATCTCGCGGCGCAGATCGATGTGCGCAAGAGCGTGACGGATCCCGTGCATGATGCCACGGTGAACATTCTCGGGTCGCTCAACCTTCTGGAGGCCGTGCGTGCGTCGGGACGGAGCACGCGCTTCATCTTCTCGTCCACGGGCGGCGCGATCTATGGCGATTTCGTGCCCGTTCCCACCGTGGAGTCGATGCCGAAGGATCCCGAGTCGCCCTACGGGATCGCGAAATTGTCGGTGGAGTACTACCTCGGGTACTACGCCCGCGTGCATGGTCTGGATACGGTGGCCTTGCGCTACGCCAACGTGTACGGACCGCGCCAGGATCCGCACGGGGAGGCCGGCGTGGCCGCCATCTTCTGCAACCGCATCCTCAAGGATGAAGCCCTGACGGTGTTCGGAGCGGGAACGCAGACACGTGACTACGTGTTCGCGGGGGACGTGGCGCGCGCCAACCTTGCAGCTGCCGAGTCGCAGCTGCCGAAGGCTGCGCAGGTTGACGTGCGCGCGTACAATATTGGCACCGGCCAGCAGACGTCGGTGCTGGAACTGGCGCAGGCGCTGCAGCGGGCGGCAGGGTCCAGCGTGGCGGTGCAGCACCTCCCCGCCCGCCCGGGAGAGCAGCAGCGATCGGTGGTGAACATCGAGAAGGCGCAGCGCGAGCTCGGGTGGAGCCCGGAAGTTTCCCTCGATGAAGGCGTGCAGCAGACCTTTGCCTACTTCGCGGCGAAGGCGCGCGCGGGGGCCGCGTGATCGCGCCGGTGTACGCACAGGTGTTCGCACAGGTGTTCGCGCAGATCGGGTCGGCGATTCCGACGTCCGCCTGGGATCTCGTCCTATCGTCCGATGTCGTCACGAAGGCCGTGCTCGCGCTGCTCATCGTGTTGTCGCTCATGAGCTGGACGATCATGTTCGCGAAGTGGCGTGAACTCGCGCGCGTGCGTCGTACGGGCCAGGAGTTCATGGAGATGTTCGACCGCGCGAAGACCATGGCAGATGTGGCGGTGGGCGCACGGCGGGGACGCGGCAATCCATTTGCCAACGTGTTCGCGCGCGCGGAACGCTTCCTGGCCGACACCCGCCCGGCGATGGCTGCCACTCCCGACCGGGCGGCGCGATTCAGCGGGTCGCAGGTGGAGGCGCTCCGCCTCGTGCTCGACTCCGAGACCGCGGCAGAGCGCGACGCGCTCGCGCACTACGTGCCCTGGCTGGCCACGATCGGCTCAGCGTCCCCGCTTATCGGCCTCTTCGGCACGGTGCTGGGCATCATTCAATCGTTTGTCGGCATCGCCACGAAGGGTTCGGGCAACGTGGCGTCTGTGGCTCCCGGCGTGGCCGCCGCACTCACGGCCACCGCGGCGGCGCTGGCCGTCGCCATTCCGGCCGTATTTTCTTACAACATCTTTGCGAACCGGCTCAATCGCATCGAGGGGGAGCTGGAGGGGTTCGGTTCCGAGCTCATCGCGCTGCTCGTGCGTGAGGAGCGCATCTAGTGCGTCGTCGTCGAGGCGAGCGCACCCCGCTCAACGCCGAGATCAATGTCGTCAGTCTGATCGACGTGATGATGCTGTTGCTGGTGATCTTCATGATCACCGCGCCCATGATGCAGGGCGGGGTGGATGTGCAGCTTCCCCGGGGTGAGGCGCGCCCCCTCGATCCCAAGAGCGGGCTGGTGGTCTCGGTGGACAAGACCGGCGCGGTGTTTGTCGACGAGACGCGGATGACGTTCGACGAGTTTCGGGCGTCGTTCAAGGCCTTGTCGGAACAGCGGGCTCAGCGTGGTGTCTATCTGCGCGCAGACGCGGCGGTCCCATACGGCGACGTCGTGCGCGTGCTGGGTGTCATCGTGCAGGCAGGAACCAGCGGCGTCGGTATGATCGTCGAGCCCGAGACGGAGCGGTGACGGGCCGGTGAGGGACCCGCACGCCGCGCCCGTCGCGCGCCATCGGGCCGCGATGTTTTTCTGCATGGGTTAAGCAATTGCGCACCACCACAGTGAAAGCGACCACGACCTCGACTCGACTCGGACTGCCAGCGACGATCTCGCTGGTGCTGCACGCGACGCTGGTGGCGTTCGCGCTGCTCGTCGCGGGCGAGTCGGAGGTCGCGCTGCCCCCCGTGTACAAGGTCGACCTGGTGGCCGCACCCGCCGGTCCCCGCGCCATCGGGGAGGTGAGCGAGACGGCTGTGACCCCGCCACCTGAGGCCCCGCCGGCGCCGCCCAAACGGGCCGAAGCGCCCACCGAGAACGCGGCGCCCACGAAGACAGCCGCGCCGAAGAAGGTGGTGTCCCGGGCCACGCCGGTGCCTAACGCCAGGGAAGTGCCCACGCGCGCGACGCCGGCACCCAAAGCCGGGGGAGGGCCGACCGGCGGAAAAGGCGCCGATGTGGCCAACGTCAGCGTCGAGGGCATTAACTTCCCCTATCCGGGGTATCTCGAGAACATCGTCCGCCAGATCGCGCTGCGTTTCAAGCCGCGGCGTGCCGAAGCGCTCAGTTCCGAAGTCGTGTTCCTCATTCGGCGCGATGGGTCGACGACGGGCTTCTCGTTCCGCCGGCGATCGGGGTCGTACGAATTCGATCTCGAGGCGCAGGGCGCGGTTGAGGCCGCGTCGCGCTCGGGCTCCTTCGGACCCCTTCCCGACGGATTCGGGGATGATGTCCTGACCGTTATTTTCAGTTTCGATCCACAACTCATTCGCTGATGATCACTTTGCGCCCACGCGCGCTCCTGTCCGTGCTGTTCCTCTTGGTGTTGTTCGTGCCGCGCTTGCGGGCGCAGGACACGACCTACAAGGAGGGGGTGCGGATCGGGCTCGTGTATGCCCCCGGCACGAAACCCGGACTGATCGTGCTGCCGGTGGCGGGTGCCACCGGTGATTCGGTGCGTGCCATCATCCAGCGCGACCTCGCGAACGGCAATCGCATCAACGTGATCGCCATGGCCGCAGAGGCCGTTCCGCCGTTCGGCGGCCTCGGTGCGAAGCCGAACTACCCGCTGTTCGCCAAGCTGGGCGCGGCCGCGGTGTTGCAGCTGACGCCCAACTCGTTCGGGCTGGAAGTGAGCGTGCACAACACCGGCAAGGGCGTCGCGGAACGCACGAAGGTCTTCGCGCTCGCCGGCGCGCCCCAGTCCGGTGAGTGGCGACTGTCGCTGCACGAGATGTCAGACGAGATTGAGCAGTGGATCACGGGCGTCCGCGGCGTCGCGGCCAGCCGGATTCTCTACACGGCGGGTGGCCGGGTCTGGCAGGTGGACAGCGATGGTGCCGGCGCCGTGCCGCTCACCGCGAGCGGCACGGCGATGTCACCCGCCTGGCATCCGAAGGCGTCGCACTTCACCTATATGATGATGGGCGACAATGGACAGCGCATCATCATCCAGGAGGTGGGCGGTGCCACGAGGACGCTCGCCACTACGCCTGGGGGGCTCAATATCACCCCCACCTTTTCGCCCGACGGCAACACGATTACCTATGCCCACGGCGCCGAGGCGGGCACCGACATCTATTCGACCAACGCGTTCGGCAATGAACCGGCCCGTCGCATCACGATCGGGCGGGGAAGCGACAACACGCAGCCGTCATTTTCCCCCGATGGACGCCGAATCGCCTTCACCTCAGGCAGGGTTGGCCATCCCGAGGTGTATATTTCCGACGCTGACGGCACAAATGCGGAGTTGCTGACCCCGTTTAATTTCGGCGACCAGTCCTATCGGGCCAATCCCGACTGGTCGCCCGACGGCCGATTGATTGCGTTCGAGGCGCTCATCGGCGGCCGGATGCAGATCATGACTATTTCGCTGCGCGATCGTGCCATCAAGCAGCACACCAGTGAAGGGGTGAACGAACAGCCCTCGTGGGCGCCGGATGCCCGGCATCTGGTCTTTACATCGAACCGCGGCGGAAGCCGGCAGTTGTGGGTGCTCGACGTGGAGTCGAATACCGTACGGCAGTTGACGCGGGCACCGGCAGGTGCACGATTTGGCGCCTGGTCGCCCTTACTTCGAGTCCGTTAGCTCACCTTTTGTTCACGTTTCCGCCACCGAAAACCCAAGGATCCCGACATGACCCCTTCGACTCGTCTTATTGCATTTTCCCTGTTCGCGGTTGTTGCCGTCTCTGCGTGCCGCAAGAAGCCCGAGCCGGCGCCCCTTCCCGCTGCGCCCGCGCCGGTCGAAACCTGCGATCAGGCGTGCCGGGACCGTCTCGCCCTTGAGGAAAAGCGGCGGGCAGACTCCGTCGCCGCGGCGAATGCCGCCGTTGATGCCGCCGAGCGCGAACGTGCGCTGGCCGCCACGAAGGCCACTTTGGCCGCTGCGGTGTATTTCGAGTACGACTCGGATGAACTCTCGTCCGAAGCGCGTGCGACGCTCGACGCCAAGCTGCCCATCTTCCGCGCCAACCCCTCCCTTCGCGTCCGGGTGACGGGTAACACGGACGAGCGGGGTTCGGACGAATACAATCTGGCCCTCGGCCAGCGTCGCGCGGCTGCCGTGAAGCGTTACCTCTCCGATCAGGGTATCGATGGTGGAACGATGGATATCGTGAGCTATGGCGAAGAGCGTCCAGTGATGAGCGGTGCCTCTGAGGAGTCCTACCGTCTCAACCGGCGCGCCGAGTTCGAGATTGTCGCGGGCGCTGACGCGCTCGTTGCGCCGAGATGAGCACGGGCAGGCTGTTGCGGAGTCTCGCCCCCCTGGCCCTCGGGCTGACGGGGGCGTGCTTCGCCACGCGCAATGACATGCGCGTGCTGCAAGGTGATATCCTCAACTTTCGCACTGAAACCGCACGCGCCGACTCGGCGCGTGCGCGCCAGATCGCGTCCGTCGCCGCGTCACTGGGAACGGTGGCGGACTCCGTGCGGGTGACGAGCGATCGGCTGACGCGCTTCCAGGGCGACACGCGTGGGGAGCTGCGGGCGATCCAGCAGCAGCTGCTGCAGGTTCAGGAGCTCACAGGCCAGAGCCAGCGTCGCCTGCAGGAAATGCGGGCAGAGATGGAGGCGCGCAGCGCCCAGATCGCAAGGGCACAGACAACGCCCTTCCCGGGTGACACGACCGGCGCCCTCCCCGCGGCGCCCGCGGCGCCAGGACCCAACCAGCTCTACCAGCTGGCGTACGACCAACTGCGCCGTGGAAGCTTCGGCGCCGCCCGCTCCGGATTCGAGGAGTTGTTGCGCCTCTATCCCACCTCGGACCTCGCTGCCGACGCGCAGATCAATATCGCCGAGGCGTTCGGCGCCGAGGGCAATGCGGCGGCAGCGGATGCGGCCTACGCCGCAGTGGTGACCAAGTTTCCGCAGTCGCCCCGTGCCTCGACCGCTTTGTACAAGATGGCGCTCTCCCTCGCCCGCCAGGGCAAGAGAGTCGAGGCGCGCGCGTCAATGGACCGGGTGGTGCGCGAGTATCCCACCTCGGATGAAGCCGACCTCGCGCGCGACTGGCTGCGAACGAATCGATAGGACTGACGGACCCCGGGCATGGCAAGCGTAGGTCAACCATCGGAGATGCCGTTCCTCGATCATCTCGAGGAACTGCGGTGGCGCATCATGTGGTCACTGCTGGCCCTGATCGTGGGAGTGGTCGTCTGCTTCGCGATCCTGCTCAAGTACGACATCATCCTCTTTCTCGAACGTCCCATCCTCCCGTTCCTGGGCGGGGCGAAGCTGGTCTACACGCATCCAGCGGACCCGTTCAAGATCACGATGAGCATGGCGTTCGCGTTGGGCGCGATCGTGGCGTCGCCGGTGATCATGTGGCAGGTGTGGGGATTCCTTTCGCCGGCGCTCTACAAGCACGAGAAGAAGCTGGTCATCCCGGTGCTCATCTTCGGGGCCGTGCTCTTCCTGGCCGGCGTCGCGCTCGCCTTCTACGGTATCATCCCGATCACCTTCCAGATGTTCTTCAGCATCCAGACGAACAGTCTGACGCCGATGATCACGCTGGGAGAGTACTTCGATTTCACCATCGGGCTGTGCCTGGTGCTGGGCGCGGTGTTCGAGTTGCCCATCGCGGTGCTCGCGCTGACGGCGCTCGGCCTGGTGACGCCCTCGATGCTCAACAAGTTCCGGCGTCACGCCGTGGTGGTCTGCCTGGTGGGCGGGGCATTCATCACGCCGGGGCAGGACCCGTTCTCACTGCTCGCGGTCGCGATTCCCCTTTACTTCCTGTACGAGCTGAGCGTGGTGTGCTCGGTGATCGTGTATCGACGCCGCCAGCGCAAGGAAGCCGCTCGTGAGGCCGCGGAGCGAGCCGAGGCGGCCGCGTGAGGCGATGGTGCCGCGCCCGCCTCGTGCTGCTGGCGAGCCTGGCGGGCCTGGCGGTTCTGGTGGGCGTGACGACGACGGCGGGGGCGCAGCAGAAGCCCCCGACACGAGCCGACTCGATCGCGAAGGCGGACTCCGCCGCGCGCGCTGATTCCCTGCGGCGGGCGGCCGCGCGCACGTTGCGTGCGGATTCACTTCGGGCGGACAGCCTGCGCGGTGACACGTTGCGCGTGGATTCCCTGCGCGCGCCGGGCTCGGGTATCGGCCGGGGCGCGCTCGACTCCCTCAAGTCCCGCATCGACGTGAAGTGGGCGGAGCCGGATTCCGTCATGACGCGACTGCTCGGTCGCGCCGGATATGCGCAGACCCGCTACCAGGGCAATACGGTGGTCTTCAAGGCGCTCGAGCACACGATGTACATCGTGGGCAAGCGAGCGGCGGTGCAGCGCGACTCGGCGACGCTCATCGGCGACACGATCCAGTTCAACGATTCGACCAACCTGGTGCTGGCGAGGGGCGACACGTTGCTGCTGCGCGACCCGTCGCAGGGTCAGGATGACATCCTCGCGCTCGGCAGCATTCGCTACGACGTGAACAACCGACGCGGGGTCGTGCGGAACGTGACCACCTCGGTGGAGAGCGGGCAGCGATGGATTGTGCATGGCCGGGTGGCCGCTTTCAAGGGGGACACGAGCGGCACCGGCGGAGCGGCGTTCTATGCGCGCGACGGCTGGCTCACCAGCTGCGAGGAACTCGAACCGCACTACCACTTCGCGGCGCGCGAGATGAAGCTCATCTCGAAGAACGTGATGGTGGCGCGCCCGGCCGTGCTCTACATCTCGGACATACCGGTGATGTGGCTCCCGTTCGTCTTCCAGGACATGCGATCGGGCCGCCGCAGCGGGATCATCCCGCCCAGGCTCGGCTTCAACCAGATCTTCAGGCAGAGTCCGTTCCTGCGCCGCACCGTGGAGGACATTGGATACTACTTCGCCCTCAACGATTACGCCGACGCGCAGGTCTCGGTCGACTGGCGCAGCGATGCGCGCTCGACGGCGTTCGATCCCGGATACATGAAGTTCAACGGGCGCGTGAACTATCGGTGGCGCGACCGGTTCATCAGCGGCACGCTTGCCTCCTCCTACCACTACCTGCGCAACGGTCAGACGAACATCCAGTATTCGCTGAACCATTCGCAGGAGTTCTCGCAGCGCACGCGTCTCACCGCGACGTTCAACTACGTCACGAACACCACCATTCAGCGGAACATCAGCTTCAATCCGCAGCAGTCGCTGCAGACCATCCGTTCCTCGATGAACTACAGCACGGGGCGCGGGCCGCTGACCATGAACCTGGGCGGTACGCAAACGCAGTATCCGGGTCGATCCCAGCTCGACCGTGACTTTCCGAGCCTCAGCATCACCGCCAAACCCATTCGCGTGGGCGAGAACTTCACGTGGTCGCCGGGCCTCAGCATCACGAACGCCCAGAGCTTCGACATCGACCAGGTGGGTGACTTCGCCTTCCGCTACACGCGAGACCCGTTGAACGGCGCGCTCGACAGCGTGCGCGTGAATCGCGACACGCGACGCAGCGGGATTTCGTTCGACACCCCCCTGCAGATCTATGGATTCAACCTGCGTAATTCGTTCCGCATCACGGATGTGCTGAACGACTTTCCGCAGAAGCGCGCCGTGTACACGGACGTGAACGACACGTCGTCGAAGGTGGAGCGCGTTTTCGCGCGCGATTTCGTGACAGGTCTCGATTGGGACACGGGCTTCAACCTGCCGAGCTTCTTCCAGGGTTCGTGGAACCTCTCGCCCAGCGTCTCCTTCCAGAAGGTGGATGGACGCTCGCCGCTCATCGTGCGCACGGAGCGCACCGGAGGAAAGTTCGTCGCCCAGTCCATGCGGCCGAGCTATGGCGTGTCGATGTCCCCCAAGCTCTACGGCTTTTTCCCGGGCTTCGGTCCCGTCGAACGTATTCGCCACAGCGTCGAGCCCACGGTCCAGTTCTCGTACACGCCGAAAGGGAACGTCTCCAACGAGTTCCTCGCGGCGAACGGTGACATCGCGCAGGGTTACCTCGGCAATAACGAACAGAATACCATCAGCCTCGGGTTCTCGACGAATTTCGAGGCCAAGATGCGCGCGACCGAGGTGGCAACGGACACCTCGGCCACTCCCACGGCCGGCGCGGTGGGCGCGGCGGGACAGGACGACTCACGGAAGATCAAGCTGCTCTCGCTCACCTTCACGACGCTGTCGTACGACTTCGTGCGGGCGCGCAAGTCGTCGGGGGGCACGGGCCTCAACAATCGCAACTTCGACTATACGGCGCGATCGGATCTTCTGCCGGGCTTCGACTTCGGCGTGAATTATTCGCTCTTCCAGGGCGATCCGGTGTCGGATACCGCGAAGTTCAGCCCGTACCGCGAGGGCATCCGCGGCACGCTCTCGCTCGACCGGAACTCCCCGCTGCTGCGGGGCATGGCACGGCTGCTGGGCATCCGCATGATGGACGAGAAGGAGCGCGCCGCGCAGGCGCAGCAGCAGGCACGCGGGCAGGGCGGCCAGCAGCAGGGCTTCGGGCGAGAGAACCAGATGGTCGCCGGCCGACCCATTCAGGGCAGCGTCAACTCCGCCGCGATGCAGATTCCGTCGGGACAGGGATGGCGGATGAACCTGGCGTACTCGTCGCAGCGGCAGCGGCCCCCCGTCGGCAGCAACGTGCAGTCGCTCGATCCCACGGTCGTGTGCCAGATTTACCCGAGGAACACGCTGTCCTACGACCTGTGCGTACGGCAGCAGCAGACGAGCGGAACGGTCAGCGACCAGTATGAGAGCACCACGCGGGGCGGCACGTTCTTCATCGTGCCTCCGCAGTCGAGCGTGCAGGGCAGCATGTCGTTTCACGTGACCAACAAGTGGGCCGCGCAATGGCAGACCACCTACGACGTGCAGCGCAGCGAGTTCGCATCGCACGTGGTGAGCCTGCAACGCGAGCTGCACGACTGGGACGCCATCTTCGCCTTTTCCCGGTCGCCCAACGGCAACTTCTCCTTCAACTTCTTCATCGCGTTGAAGGCGCAGCCCGACATCAAGTTCAACTACGACCGCCCGCAGTTCCCGCGCGGCTACACCGGGACGCGCTCTCAGTAGCGGCGCGCGGTGTGGCGGGCTTGATATGCACTCTCGCCACCCTGAGATTTCCCGCATGTCATCTCGCACCGTAGTCCTGGACGGGCAGTCGCTCTCCATAGCCGACGTCATTGCCGTCGCGCGCGATCGCGCCACGGTCACGCTCGCCCCGGCCGCACGCGATCGCCTCGCGCGTATCCGCACAATTGTCGATGGTGTCGTCGAGCGGAATGAGGCCGTGTACGGTATCACCACGGGCTTCGGCAAGCTGTCCGACGTGGTCATTCCCCCCGCACGCCTTGCGGAGCTGCAAGTCAACCTGATTCGCAGTCACTCCGTGGGCGTCGGGCCTCGACTCGGGGAAGCCGAGAGCCGGGCCATGATGTTGCTGCGGACGAATGTGCTGGCGAAGGGATTCTCCGGCATTCGCGCGCTCGTGGTGGACCAGCTGCTCGGGCTGCTGAACGCCGGAGTCTATCCACCCATTCCGGAGCAGGGGAGCGTCGGCGCGAGCGGGGATCTGGCGCCGCTGGCGCACCTCGCGCTTCGCCTCATCGGTGAGGGGACGCTGATACGGGACGGGGTGGAAGCCCCCGCCGTCGAGGTGCTGG
>JBDSVW010000375.1:0-7009 GCA_039927015.1 Gemmatimonadaceae bacterium
TGCGCGCCCGCGACGCGGGCTTCGACATCGTCTACTGCTATGCGGGGCACTCGCTGGCGCTGGCGATGCACCTGCTAACGCGCCGCTTCAACGATCGCACCGACGAGTACGGTGGTTCGTTGGAGAATCGCGTGCGTTTCTTCCGCGAACTCATCGAGGACGCCAAGGAGGCGGTGGGTGACACGTGCGGCATCGCCGTGCGGCTGGCGGTGGACGAACTGATGGGTGACGAGGGGATCACGAGCGAGGGTGAGGGTCGGGAGATCGTGGCGATGCTGGCCGAGTTGCCCGACCTGTGGGACGTCAACATCAGCGACTGGAGCAACGATTCCGCGACGTCCCGCTTCGAGAAGGAGGGCTATCAGGAGCGCTACTGCGGCTTCGTGAAGTCCCTCACCACCAAGCCGGTGGTGGGGGTGGGCCGATACACCTCGCCCGACGCCATGGTCTCGGCCATCCGGCGCGGCATGTTGGATATGATCGGTTCCGCGCGGCCGTCCATCGCCGATCCGTTTCTCCCGAACAAGATTCGCGAGGGCCGTCACGACGAGATTCGCGAGTGCATCGGCTGCAACATCTGCGTGTCCGCGGACAACAAGCTGGTGCCCATCCGGTGCACGCAGAATCCCACGATGGGTGAGGAGTGGCGCCGGGGCTGGCATCCGGAGCGCATCGCAGCCCGGACGAGTGAGGAGCAGGTGCTGGTGATCGGCGGCGGCCCCGCGGGCCTGGAGTGCGCGCGTGCGCTGGGCCAGCGCGGATACGATGTGGTGCTGGCCGAGGCGCGCGATGTATTCGGTGGCCGCGTGACGCTGGAGGCGCAGCTTCCCGGCCTCGCGGAGTGGCGGCGGGTGGTGGACTGGCGCCTGGGGGAGATGGCGAAGATGCCTAACGTTGTGCTCTACCCCGGCAGCGCCGTGGACGTGGGCGACGTGACGGAATTCGGCGCGCCGCACGTGATCGTGGCAACGGGCTCCACGTGGCGTCGGGACGGTGTGGGTCGCCACCAGTGGCGCGGCATCCCCGGCCACGACGCCATGACCGTGCTCACCCCCGACGATATCATGGCCGGCACGCTCCCCACCGGCCGCGTAGTGATCTACGACAACGAGCACTTCTATCTCGGGGGCGTGATCGCCGAGCGACTGGTGGCTGCGGGTTGCACCGTGAGCATCGTGACCCCCGCGCCCATTGTGTCCTACTGGACGCAGTTCACGCTGGAGCAGGAGCGCGTGCAGCGACGCCTGCTCGCGCTGGGAGTGTCGCTGTACACGCAGTGTTCGGTGGACGCGATGTGCGCGGGCGGCGTGCGCCTGACGAGCGCCGTGGAGGCTGGGGCGCGCGAGCTGCCGTGCGACGCCGTCGTGCTGATCACGGATCGCACGCCGAACGATGCCCTGTACCAGGCGCTCGTGCCACTGCAGGAGGATGGTCGGCTGGCATCGTTGCGGCTGATCGGTGACGCGGAGGCGCCCAACATCATCGCGCAGGCCGTGTTTGCGGGCCATCTCGCGGCGCGGGAGTTCGGCGAGCCGGTCTCCGACGCGACCCCGTTCCTCATCGAGCGCATTGCGCTCGGGTAGCTACCTTTCCGCCATGCTTGAGGACGGAGTGTTGCTCGAGGGCGACGACCTGCACGAACTGCTGCCGCACCGGTATCCGTTCCTGATGGTCGATCGCATTCGCGTCGTGGAGGCTGGACGGCGCGTGGTGGGAAGCAAGCGCGTGACCGCCGACGAGTGGTGGTGTGACCCGAGCAACCCGGCGATGCGCGCCCTGCCCTTCAGTCTCGTGATCGAGGCGATGGCCCAGACATCGGGCGCGCTGGTGCGCGACGTGGCGGATGATGGGGGCACCGCGATCGGGTATTTCATGGGCGCCGACCGCGTGCGATTCCGCGAGAGCGCCTACCCCGGCGACGAGGTCATATTGGAGGTCGTGCTGCGCAGTTGGCGTCGCTGCATATGCCGGACGCACGCCGTGGCGTCGGTGGAAGGGAGGATCGTAGCCACCGCCAACCTCACGACGATTGTAAGAACGATGAAGTAGCCCTCCCGTCTTCTCGTCTTCTCGTCTTCCCGTCTTCTGGCCCCCTATCTGTAGTCCTTTTGCAGCGCCTCCAGCGCCGCACTCCCCGGACACAGATTCTCGTACGGCACATCCGTGAGCGCGCCCGACACGGTCTCGAACTGCTGGTGCATGTCCGGGGCGCTCTCGTCGATATAGAGCAGCCCCGTCACCACCTCGCCTGCCGCGTGGCCTTTGCTGATGATCTGCATCGCCGCATCGCGGTCAGTGGGATCGTGGCCTTCGCCGACGGGTCGGAACTTCACCACGCTGCCGTCGTGCAGCGTGACCGAGGAGACGCCATCGCCGTTGGCCGCCGGGGCGCCGATTTCGTGACGGAGAGGCACCACGTCCAGGTCCACCACCTGCCGGGAGTGCTCGCGGGTGAAGCGGTAGCTCTTGGTGGAGCCCTCGTGATCGTTGAACGTCACGCACGGCGAGATGACGTCAAGCAGGGCGAACCCGCGGTGCAGGAGTCCCGCCTTGAGGATGGGCACGAGCTGGGCCTTGTCGCCGGAAAACGAGCGCGCCACGAACGTCGCACCTAACGATAAGGCCAGCGTCACCGGATCGATGGGCGTTTGCGCATTGCTCTCGCCCCGCTTCGACTTCGACCCGACGTCCGCCGACGCCGAGAACTGGCCCTTGGTGAGGCCGTACACGCCGTTGTTCTCCAGCACGTACAGCATGTTCACGTTGCGACGGATGACGTGGCAGAACTGCCCGAGGCCGATGGATAGCGAGTCCCCGTCGCCCGAGATGCCGATGTACGTGAGCGTCGGGTTGGCCGCGTTGGCGCCGGTGGCCACCGACGGCATGCGCCCGTGCACGCTGTTGAAGCCGTGCGAGGGCTTCATGAAGTATGCGGTGGTCTTGGAGGAGCAGCCGATGCCGCTCATCTTGGCGGCGCGATGGGGGGGGATGTCGAGTTCGAAGAAGGCCTGCACGATGGCCGCGGTGATGGAATCGTGCCCGCAGCCGGCGCAGAGCGTGGACATCACGCCTTCGTAGTCGCGCCGGGTGAGTCCCAGCCCGTTGCGCGGGAGGCCGGGATGAATGACGGGAGGCTTCGCGATGGAGGTCATGCGGTGATTCCCGCCAGGTGTGAAGTCACGGCGGTGACGACGTACGGCGCCGTGAGCGGCAAGCCGCCGTATTCGAGGATGGACGTCATGCGGTCGCGTGCCACGCCGGTCTCGAGCTGGAGCAGCGAGCGCAGCTGGGCATCGCGATTCTGCTCAACCACGAAGCACGTCTCGTGGGCGGCGAGGAACGCCGCCACCTCGGGACCGAACGGAAAGGCGCGGATGCGCATGTAGTCGAGCGCGATGCCCTGCGCGGCGAGCCGGTCAACGGCCTCCAGCACCGCCCCGTGGCACCCGCCCAGCGAGATGATGCCCGCCTCAGCGCCTGGCAGGTGTACCACTTCCGCCGCCGGCACCGCGCGCGCCGCTGTCTCGAGCTTCCGCGCCAGGCGGTCCATCACCTCACGATAGTCGTCGGCGTCCTCGGTGTAGGCCCCGTGCTTGTCGTGCCCCGAGCCGCGCGTGAAGTAGGCGCCCTTGGGGTGCACGCCGGGCAGTGAGCGGGCAGCGATGCCGTCCCCATCCACGTCGAGGTAGCGCGAGAAGCGCGGCAACGCCGCCAGCTCCTCCGCGTTCAACACCTTGCCGCGGTCGGGCCGGTAATTGTCGTCCCACGCGAGCCGGCGACACATCCAGTCATTCATGCCGATGTCGAGGTCCATCGCCACGAATACCGGCGTCTGGAAGCGGTCGGCCAGGTCGAAGGCCTGCACCGACAGGTAGAAGCACTCCTCGGGATTTGCCGGAAAGAGCACGATGTGCTTGGTGTCGCCGTGCGAGGCGTACGCGAGCGAGAGCAGATCCGCCTGCTGCGTGCGGGTCGGCATCCCCGTGGACGGCCCCGTACGCTGTACGTCGAAGAAGACCGCGGGAATTTCCGTGTAGTACGCGAGGCCGATGAATTACTGCATGAGCGAGATGCCCGGGCCCGCCGTGGGGGTGAACGCGCGCGCCCCCGCCCACCCCGCGCCGATCACGATGCCCGCGGCCGACAGCTCGTCCTCGGCCTGCACGATGCAGAACGACTTCTCACCGGTCGCCGTGTCCACGCGATAGCGCTGGCAGAACGCCTTGAACGCCTCCATGAGCGACGTGGCCGGCGTGATGGGGTACCACGCGCCCACCGTGGCGCCGGCGTAGAGGCAGCCTAACGCGGCGGCGGCGTTGCCCTCGATGAGGATGTGATCGCGCGTGGCGTCCATCCGCTCGAGGTGAAATGACAGCGGGCAGTCGAAATGCTCCTTCGCGTAGTCGAAGCCCATCCGGATGGCGCGGAAGTTGGCATCGAGCAGGGACTGCTTCTTCGAAAACTTCTCGCGCAGCATGCCGTCGATCACCTCCATGTCCATCTCCAGGAGGGCGGCGAGCACGCCGGCATAGGCGATATTGCGCAGCAGCGTGCGCTCGCGGTCGCCCTCGAAGGCTTCGACGCACATCCGACCCAGGGGCACGCCAAGCACCGTGATGCCCTCGCGCGTGAGCGCCGCGTCCATGGGCCAGGTGGAGTCGTAGAGCAGGTATCCCCCGGGCCGCACCGAGCCCACGTCGCGCGCGTAGGTGGACGGGTTCATCGCCACCACCAGGTCCACCTCATCGGGGCGGGCGGTGTAGCCGCTGGCGCTCACCCGAATCTCGTACCAGGTGGGCAGTCCCTGGATGTTCGAGGGGAAGACATTCTTGCCCGACACCGGGATGCCCATCCGGAAGATGGCCTGCATGAGCAGCGAATTGGCACTGGCGGAGCCGGTGCCATTCACCGTGCCCATCTTGAAGGCGAAATCGTTGATGCCGCTCATGCGGGGCGCCCCGCGTACGGGAGCAACAGGTCGAACTTTTTCATGTCCCAGGCCGCGGTGGGGCAGCGCTCGGCGCAGAGGCTGCAGTGGAGACAGACGTCCTCGTCCTTCACCATCACTCTTCGCGTCTGCGGCAGTTCCGCCGAGACATAGATGTCCTGTGCCTGGTTCGTGGCCGGCGCCGTGAGACGGGTCCGCAGGTCACTTTCGGGTGAGCCGTCGGTCGTGATGGTGAGGCAGCTGACGGGGCAGACATCCACGCACGCATCGCACTCGATGCAGAGATTGGCGGTGAAGTCCGTCTGGACGTCGCAGTTGAGGCAGCGCTCCACCTCCCGCGCGGTCTGTTCGGCGGTGAAACCGAGTTCCACCTCCACGCCGAGGCCCGAGAAGCGCTTCACCAGCTCCTCGTGCTGCATCTTGGCTCGCGGCGAGGGGTTGTAGTCGTTGCTGTAACCCCAGGCGTGCAATCCCATCTTGCTGCTGACGAGCGTCATGCCCTGCGGCGGCCGGTCGCTCACCGGCTGGTTCTGGCAGTGCTGGTGCATGGAGATGGCGGCCTGGTGTCCGTGCTCCACCGCCCAGATGATGTTCTCCGGCCCCCACGCAGCGTCGCCGCCGAAGAAGACGCCGGGCAGCGTGCTCTCCATGGTGATGCGGCTCACGACGGGCATGTCGCGCTCATCGAAGGAGACACCGATGTCCCGCTCGATGAAGGGGAAGGCGTTCTCCTGCCCGATGGCAAGGATCACGACGTCGCAGTCGAGCACGACGGTCTCGAGCACGCGGCTTTTCTGGCGACCGTCCGCGTCGGTGGTCCACTCAAGACGGTCGAACTCCATGCCGGTGAGCGTGCCATCGTCGACGATGAAGCGCCGAGGCGAGAGGTTCTCGACAATCTCCACCGCCTCTTCCTCCGCGTCCTCCAGCTCCCACGGCGACGCCTTGAAATGCTCGCGGGAGCGCCGCGCGATGACCTTCACGTCGGTGCCCCCGATGCGCTTGGCGGTCCGGCAGCAATCCATCGCGGTGTTGCCAACGCCGATGATGAGCACCCTTGGCTCGATGGACTCGACGTGTCCGAAGTGCACCGACTCCAGGAAGTCGATGCCGATGAGAATGCGTTCGGTGTCCCAGCGCCCGGGCAAGTCGAGCTCCTTTCCTTTCGGCGCCCCGGTGCCCACGAAGATGGCATCGTACTGCTCGGCCAGCAGCGACCTGAGGCTCGAGACGGGCGTGTTGTACCGCACATCAACGCCGCGCTCGATGATGTACTCGATCTCCTCGTTGAGCACGGCCGCCGGAAGGCGGAAGGAGGGGATGTTGGTGCGCATCAGTCCCCCGGGCGTGGCCCCCTTCTCATACATCACCAACTCGTACCCGAGGGGAATCAGGTCGTTGGCGACGGTGAGCGAGGCCGGTCCGGCGCCGACGAGCGCCACGCGCTTGCCGTTTTTTTGCTCCGGAGGCTTAGGAAGAAATGGCCGGATATCGTCGCGATTGTCGGACGCCACGCGCTTGAGGCGGCAGATCGCGACCGGCTTGCCGTCCACGCGCTGCCGGCGGCAGGCGGGCTCACAGGGTCGGTCGCAGGTGCGGCCGAGGATGCCCGGAAAGACGTTCGAGTCGCGATTGAGCAGGTACGATTCCGTGAAGCGTCCCTGCGCAATGAGCCGGATGTACTCCGGCACGTTAGTGTGCGCCGGGCAGGCCCACTGGCAATCCACCACCTTGTGGTAGTGCTTGGGATTCGCAACATCCGTGGGTTTCATGACACCTCGTGGCACTGGGGGACGTCAACACGATCATCGTGGCGGCGTTCCGGAAGTGCAAGACGGGAATGCCGGAATTCGCGTCCGGCTGGCTGGCGCTACGGTACAACCTGCTGTTTCGGTTCGAGCCGGATGATCCAGAGCCCCGAGTTCATGTCGTTCACGAACGCGAGGTTGTTCTTCACCACCACTCCCCACGTCATGGTCGCGTTGGGAATCTTCCCGTTAGGCGACTGTGGCTGGAAGTGTGAGATCTCCCGCCCCTGCAGGCGGAGGTCTCCCTTGAGTT
>JBDSVW010000376.1:0-9049 GCA_039927015.1 Gemmatimonadaceae bacterium
TCATTCCCTGAGTCTCCGCGCCACGACATTGCCTTCCGTTCCCGACGAAACCGAAGAACCGGCGAGGACCAACGCGCCGGTTTTTGTCGTTGGATGCCCGCGTTCCGGCACCACGCTCCTGTACCACATGCTGCTCTCCGCCGGCCGCTTCGTGCGCTTCCGGAGCGAGACGCACGTCTTCAACACGCTCGCCCCGCGCTTCGGCGGGTTGCGCACGGCGGCCGACCGCCAGTTGGCGCTGGAGGTCTGGCTGCGATCGGACAACCACCAATTGACGACCCTGTCCGATGACGCAGTGCGCTCGATGATCACCACCGAGTGCCGGCACGCGGGCGATTTCCTTCGCCTCATCATGGAGGCGATGGGCGCGCGCCAGGGCATGCCGCGGTGGGCCGAGACGACCCCGGACCACGTGCTGTACATGCCGCAGATCCGCGACCAGATACCGGGTGCGCTGTTCTTGCATGTGGTTCGCGATGGGCGTGATGTGGCCGCGTCGATGGCGCGGCAGGGCTGGATTCGTCCGCTGCCGGCGCATCGCGAGCGTCCGGCGCTCGCGTCGGCGGCGTACTGGCAGTGGGTCGTGGAGCGGGGGCGTGCCGCGGGAACGGCGCTGGGGGCCGATTACTGCGAGGTGCGCTACGAGGACCTGGTAGACGCGCCGGTCGATACGTTGGCGAAGCTGGGGCGGTTCATCGGGCAGCCACTGGACTGGGACCACATCCAGCGGGTGGGCATCGGATCAGTCGGGAAACCCAACACGTCGTTCCCGGGTGCGCAGGGGGGATTCAAGGGCCGGTGGCGCACGGAACTTCCGGCCGCCGATGCACGGGACGTGGATGGCATGCTGGCGCGGACGCTGCGCACGCTGGGCTACGAGAGCGACTCGCCGGGTGGGGGGCCGCTCGTGGCACTGCATGCCTCCGCGTATGCCTGGCGATTCGCGGCGCGCCACTGGATCAAGGGGCATACGCCGCTGGGGCGCCGCTCCACGGACCTCGGGTTCTTCGCCCCCGGATCTATGCGCGTGAGCGACGAGAAGCTGCGGCAGGCCATGCCCGATGGGGGCGCCTGAATCCCCTGTCTCGAGTTAGGCGTTAGGCGATCTGCGCGTATGCGTGCGCAAGATCACGATCTGGATGGTACCTCGGTCCTAACGCGAATGACCGAACATCGTTAGTGTGCCCCCGCCAAGACGGGTCACGCCTCGCGCATCCTCGCGCGATCGATGGTTCCTCCTCGAGTGCTGCGTGACACCAAACCTTCAATAATTGTTCGGCAGGATCGCACCGCGCTTCACGGCGTGCGTCGCGACAAAGGCAAAGCTCCCGAAAGGGGGTGACGCAAAGCCACGAGGCTACCGCACGCGCAGGTGTGTCACGCCAGTCGAGCCGCCGACCGGAATCCCCCCCCGGAGGCCAGATGATCCAGAAGCTTCACGTATCCGAGACGCGTCGCGCATGGCGATTTTTCCCCGCATGCGCCGCCGTCCTCACCCTCGTGGCGTGTGATGCGCCCGAGACCACGCAACCCGCGCAGGTGCTCGAGTTCTCAGCCCTCGCCGGCCGTTTCCCCTCCAAATCTCCGCCCGTCGTCATCCCTGCGGGCGACTCCCTCAACGGGGTGATCGCCAGTCAGCTGGCGCACCACGTGCAGAGCGAAGGCATTCCGCTCAGCTGGTCGTCCGCCGATCCCTCGGTGGCCTCTGTCTCTGCCCAGGGTGTGGTGCGCGGCCTTCGCAGCGGCTCGACGCGCATCGTGGTCGCCGTCCGCCGCCTGCGCGACACGATTCCCGTGACCGTGACCTCGCGCGTGGCGTCCGCTGTGGTCACAGCCTCCCGCACCTCCTTCGGGGTCGGCCAGGCGTCGCAACTCACCGTGGTCGCAACGGACAAGAACGGCGCCGTGATCTCCAATCCCTCCCTCGGCTTCACCTCCTCCAACGCGTCGGTGGCGACGGTGGATGCATCGGGCCGGGTGAGCGGAGTGGCCGCGGGAACCGTGGTCATTCGCGTCACGGCCGGTCCGGCATCCACCACCATCGTGCTGAGCGTGACCGGTGGGGCGGCCCCACCACCGCCGCCGCCCCCTGCCGGTGGGCCCGTGGCGCTGCCCGCGCCGCCTCAGCTGCTGAACTTTACCTATCCGCGGGTGACGGGACAGACGTGGACCGTCGGCAACGGCGGCAACCTGCAGCAGGCGCTCAACCAAGCGCAGCGCGGGGATGAAATCGTCATCGCGGCGGGGGCCACCTTCACTGGCACCTTCACGCTGCCCAACAAGGCGGGAAGTGCCGCCAACGGCTGGATCCTGGTGCGCTCCGACCGGTCGTCGCAGCTGCCGCCGCAGGGCGTGCGGGTCACCCCGGCCGATGCCGGCGCCATGCCGAAGCTCGTCACCGCCACGGTCTATCCCGTGCTGGACACGGCGCCAGGCGCGAGTGGCTGGTGGATCAGCGGCCTCGAACTCACGATGTCCACGACGCTGACCCACATCAACTACGGGCTTGTGCTGCTGGGTGACGGGTCATCGAGCCAGACACAGTTGTCGCAGGTTCCCTCGGATATCGTGCTCGATCGGGTCTACGTGCATGCGCACCCGAACACGCTCACCTCGCGCTGCATCGCCCTCAACTCGGCGCGCAGTGCGGTGCAGGACAGCTATGTGCACGAGTGCCACCTCAAGGGTTTCGATTCGCAGGCCATCGCCGGCTGGAATGGCCCCGGCCCGTTCAAGATCGTGAACAACACGCTCGCCGGCGCGGGCGAGAACATCATGTTCGGTGGCTCCGATCCGCGCATCCCGAACCTGATCCCCAGCGACATCGAGATCCGCCGCAACTACATCCATACGCCGGCGTCGTGGGCGGGCCGCTGGACGAAGAAGAACCTCATCGAGTCCAAGAACATGCAGCGCGTGCTCATCGAGGCGAACGTGCTCGACGGCTCGTGGGTGGACGGACAGGTGGGATATGCCGTGCTGCTGAAGAGCGTGAACCAGAGCGGGCGTTGCACCTGGTGCACGACGCGTGACGTGACAATTCGCCGCAACGTGGTGCGCAACGCTGGTGCCGGATTCAACCTGGCCGGACGGGAGGGCAGCAACCGCAATGCCGTGGGCGAAGTGCTCTCGCGCGTCCTCATCGAGCAGAACATCGTCGAGAACATCATGGTCGGGTCGTACAAGGGCGACGCGAAGTTCATCCAGTTGCTCAAGAACCTCACGGACCTCACCGTCAGGGACAACACTATGTCCACGACCGGCAACGTGAAGATGTTCCTCTCACTCGGCAATGCCCCCGCGGCCACGAACGTGGACTTCCACAACAACATCTTCTCCTACGGCGGCTACGGTCTGTTCTCGAGCAAGCATGCGAGTGGATTCAAGTCCATGCAGAATATTCAGGGCACGGCGCTGTTCAACAATCACGTGCTGATCGGGCCCGCGAAGAACGGATACCCTTACTCCAGCTTTGTGCCCTCGCTGGGCGCGGCCCTGCAGACCTCCGCAGGTGCAAACATGGCGGCCACCGCCGCCGCGACGTCCGGGGTGGTCATTCCCTGAGTACCCACCCGCGGAGTACCTAACGAGTCGTGGTCAGGCTCGCCGAAGCGGAGCGCTCCCCATCTGGACGCTCCGTTTCACCGGCGCCGCCAGCGGGCGCGGCCAGGTGTCACGATCCGAGACAGGCGCCATGACCACTTTGTGTGCGCGAGTCCCCCTACCGATGGTGAGCCGCATCACATTCCCTGTGGAATGTCCGTCATAACCACTGGATAAAGCGGTCGCTACCTTGCGCTTGCTTCAGGAACACTTCGTTGCAGCCCGTTTGCCGCGGTCGTCAATCGAGCGGACGAAATGTCCGGTATTCACCCTTTTCTCCCTAACCACCTTGATCGGCAGGATCGCTTCACGCCTTACGGGCGCTGCAGGCGACAAAGGCAAAATCGTCGAAAGACGATGACGCAAAGCTTCGAAGCTACCACACGCAGTCGACGTGTCATGCTAGTCGAGCCGCCGAACCCCCCCCGGAGGCCTCATGTACGGAAAGATCCGCGGATCGCTGCGTCTCTATGCGTCCGCAGCATCACTCGCCCTCGTCGCCTGTGATGCTCCCACCCTTCTCACCCCCCTCGTCACCCCAGACCTCGCGCCGGCGCTTGCCACGGCGTCCAGGGTCTCAACGCCCGTGACGCTCGCCGTGGGCGACTCGCTGGACATCAAGCTCACCAGCGCACTCGCGCAGTACGCCGTGCGCGATGGCAAGGAGATGACCTGGTCGTCCAGCGCCGCCTCGGTCGCGACGGTCTCGCCGCAGGGCATCGTGCGCGGCGTGAAGCTCGGCTCGAGTATGGTCGTGCTCAAGGTGCTGAAGATGGTCGACTCCATTCCGGTCACGGTCGCGGGGGCGGTCCCCTCCCTGACCGCGTCCGCGTCGCAGAGCTCGATCCCCGTGGGCCAGACGGCACAGATCTCCGTCGTTGCGAAGGACAAGTACGGCGTGGTGATCGCGAATCCTCCGCTGTCGTTCTCCTCCTCCAATACGGCGTCCGCCACCGCATCCGGCACCGGTCTCGTCACCGGCATTGGCGCCGGTTCCCCGAAGATCACCGTGACGTCGGGCAGCGTCTCGACCACGGTGCCGATTACCATCACCAGTGGCTCGCCCCCGCCGCCACCGCCCTCCGGTGGAACGGTGCTGCTTCCGGCGCCGCCGCAGTTGCTGAACTTCACCTATCCGAAGGTGACGGGCACCACGTGGACCGTCGCCTCCGGCGGCAACCTGCAGGCCGCGCTGAACGGCGCGCAGCGCGGCGATGAGATCGTGATCGCGGCCGGGGCAACGTTCACGGGCACCTACACCCTTCCCGCCAAGCCCGGCACGGCCGCCAACGGCTGGATCCTCGTGCGCTCGGACAAGTCCTCGCAGCTGCCCCCCCAGGGCACCCGTGTGACGTCGGGCAACGCCGGCGCCATGCCCAAACTGGTGACGCCAAGCGTGTATCCGGTGCTGCAGACTGCGGCCGGCGCCAGCGGCTGGTGGATCTCGGGCGTCGAGCTCACCATGTCCACGACGCTTACCGCCATCAACTATGGCCTGGTGCTCCTTGGCGATGGCACCGGTAGTCAGTCACAGCTCTCGCAGGTCCCGTCCGACATCGTGCTCGATCGCGTGTATATCCATGCCCACCCGACAACGAGGACGACGCGCTGTATTGCGCTGAACTCCGCGCGCACAGCCATCCAGGACAGCTACGTGCACGAGTGCCACCTGAAGGGCTTCGACTCGCAGGCCATTGCCGGCTGGAACGGCCCCGGTCCCTTCAAGATCGTGAACAACACGCTCGCCGGCGCCGGGGAAAACATGATGTTCGGGGGATCGGACCCGTACATCCCCAATCTCATCCCGAGCGACATCGAGATCCGCCAGAACTACATCTATACGCCGGCCAACTGGCGGACCACCTGGACAAAGAAGAACCTGTTCGAGGGCAAGAACATGCAGCGCGTGCTGCTCGAGGCCAATATTCTCGACGGCTCGTGGGTCGATGCCCAGGTGGGATATGCCGTGCTGCTCAAGAGCGTCAACCAGTCCGGGCGGTGCACCTGGTGCGCCACGCGCGATGTCACCATCCGGGGCAACATCATCCGCAACGCCGGCGCCGGCTTCAACCTGTCCGGACGCGAGGGATCGAACAAGAATCCCATCGGCGGACTGCTCACGCGCGTACTGATCGAGCAGAATGTCGTTGAGAACATCATGGTGGGTCAGTTCGTCGGTGACTCGAAATTCATTCAGCTGCTGCAGAACCTCTCCGAGCTCACGGTGCGCAGCAACACGATGACGACGACGGGTAAGGTGAAGATGTTCCTCTCGCTCGGTAGCTCGCCAGCTGCAACCAACGCGGACTTCTACAACAACGTGCTCTCCTATGGGTCGTACGGCCTCTTCTCGAGCGCCTACTCCAGCGGGGAACTCTCGATGCAGAACGTGGCGAGCACCCGCCGGTTCACCGGCAACGTGCTGATCGGGCCTGCCAAGTCCGGCTATCCGAACTCCGTGTTCGCCGCGTCGCTCAGCGCCGCCCAGAGCACCGGCGCGGGTGCCAACGTGGCAGCGGTCACGCTGGCCACGTCAGGCGTCGCCGTGCCGTAACGGGACGCGGGCGGACACGGGAGCCGGCCGGCTCCCTTGATGAAGCGAGAGCGCTCCCCAGCCGGGGGGCGCTCTCTGCGTTCAGTCCTGGCGCCCGACGCGGCCTGCGCGCTCGCTCGCACGCCTGCGCCACTAAAGCTCTCACCCTAGGGAGACGACAACTCCGGAGGCACCGCGTTTACACGTTCGGCACGCCCACTGCTGAGCGCCGCGGGACCGGCCGGCCGAACGATGGAATACGAGAATCCACGAGGTGGAAACCGCAGTCGCTTTGCCATCTGTCGTCGCAGTAACAGTCCGAGCGGCCACGTATGCCTCTTTCCATCCACCACGGTCAGCTCCCCATAACCGCTCAACGTATGCAATCCGTGCGGGTATGGGCCGTGGGAATCCGGGGCGATCCGGCGCACAGGAGTTTCGCGAAACGCTTCCAGGCTCAACTCGTCGACGCGATTGATGCACAGCGCTCCGCCATAGCTACTCCGGCCATCCTGGGCAGGCCGATACAAACTGCCCTCATGCCAGAACAGGTTCCCCGCGGGCCGCGCACTACTCACGTCCGTCTTTACCGGATTCGCGACATGAGGCGTCCATGGCCCGAACAACGACGGTGCATGCCAGAGATAGAGCGACCATGGTCCGCAACCCTTCACTCCGGCGTGCATCAACCACCAAAGGCCGCGGTCCTGGAACACCGTGGCGTCCACGGCGTCCACCTGGTCAATGAGCACCGCGTCCCGACGCCATGTTCCCGTTGATTCATCCAGCCGGTACAAGAGGATGCTCCGCAATGCACCGCATTCCGGAATCGCGTAAATCGCGCCCTCATGACGGAAAGCGTAGGGGTAACTCATGTGCAGTCCCTCGTCGATCGCGGGACTAATCGTGGTCTCGCTACTGTTGCTCCGCAGCTCGCAAATTCTACCCTTCTCCGTCGACCAGTTGTATTCCTCTACGAGAATACGCACCGCGTCCTCAGCGGGGATCAAAAAAGGATCAGCGACCATCTGTCCGTATTCCTTATAAGCGGACCATTTAATGGTGGGAACAAAATGCGGGTCCAGAAATGCCTGCTGCGGTTTGTTCACCACTCCGACATTCCACTCGTCGACGCGTTGGTTGGCGAGTTTACTGCGAATCCAGTTTGCTCCGAGCCTCATCCAGAATCGCATCATCTGCAGATCGTTCGGAGCCCGGTAAATCGGAGCGGTGGTTCGGCTTGGCGTTGCATCGAAGGCGTCTAAGCGGCCTTGCATCAAGTCCAGACAAGCCCAACGCACCATGTGCCAGGAACTCTCCTGGATTCGCTGCAGGTTGGCACGATGCGATACGCCGATGGTTGGGACGAAGCATTTTTTCAGGACAATGCCGCCATCGAGGCGGTCGGTCAGCCGCTGCAGAAGTGCGCCCGTCACCGGATCGCCCTGATAGATCTCCCAAAACCCAGGCGGCCCTCCGCGGTACTTCTCCTCGTCGTCGTGGTGAAACGACCAGACCCCGTGCCGCGCCGATTGCAGAATTGCGCCACGGGTGATGCCAAATGCGAACTTCAGTATGAAATCGAGCTCGTGCGACTTGATTGCCGCAACGTCTTCGTCCCGGAAATACTGGCTCCATTTACCCTTCTGTGTCGGCTGGCACACGATGCGCGCAGTCCCCGGCAGACATTCTTCAATCGCCTGGGTCCTGTAAAGTTCAATCCGCGAAGGTGGAAAGAGCTTCGACTGCAAGTGCCAAAGATTGCCGTCCAGCCGGATGCTCTTCCGCATCTTTGTGCCGATGGAACTCGGGGTCTCAACGCTCTCGTCGACAATCAGCAACTGTGGTTGAGCGATACCATCCTTCGTGATGTTTGCGATGCACTTGCGCGCGAACCCTGAGAGTCCCGCCGCAGGACACATTACTCCGAAACGGAGCGGACGAACTGATTCGACTGACGACACGAATTTTGCCTCGCTGGCTTCGTTTGTACCCCGCCCTCAAAATCGTCCCTTGGGCGCCTCCAGAAACATCCTGTTCTTACCGTGCGAGCCGGTGACGGCAAGATCGGTGTTATCGACACCGCACAATATCTCCACATGTTGTTCGTACGTGTGCGTTGAGATTCTCGGTCAATCAGAGTGGAGTATGGGTTGTGTGGACCAAAATGGAGCGCAGAAGCGCCGTTCGGGATAACGACTATCGCTGGCTCAATCGGCAATCAGTCCCAGAACGATGCTCGTCGCTAATGATGTGTCCCGAATCAGTTGAAATTCCGGCGGCAGCCTCGGAAGCGCCGCCTACACGGCGGCCGTTGATGGGGACGTGATCTTGGGCGCGAGGGCGCGTAGCAGCAAGGGTAGCAGCCGGTAGCGCTTCACCCGACGGAGGTGTGCTCCGAGGGGTAAGAATACCGCCGCACCCCAGCGCTGCTGTTGGTCGCTGGTCCGCCATCGATCCACTCGCCGCGTCTTCGCTTCGACCCGCGCCATCACGCGCTCGCTCAGGTGCGTCGTCTTGAAACCGGTGCCGAGTTCCGGTTCCATCGCCGAGGCGATACAGCGTGAGCGTCTCCTCCAGCCTTTCTTCCAGGCTGCGTGCAGCTGTCGCCTTCGCGCGTACTCTTCGCATGGTGGTGTCCTCGCTCGCGGAGCGCGAATCCTTGCCGGGATCAACGCGGCAGGAGGCACCACCTGCATTTCAACGGGCGCGGGACAGACCCATCCGCCACCGCAGACGTGCGATGAGGGACAGTTGCGATGGACCCCGCGCCACGCCGCGAATGTGACGCATGTCGCCTTCATGCTGTTCGCTAACTCCACGCCAATTAACGAGTTACCGGCTGCTTCGCCTGTCGTCCATAGCCTGAGCCGGGTCGGGAAACTTCCGCCCCGCCCGGCTCGCATGCGCCTC
>JBDSVW010000377.1:0-8725 GCA_039927015.1 Gemmatimonadaceae bacterium
CTGATCGTCACCGAGGCGAGAGAGGAGCAGCCGCGCGAGGCACGAGCACGCAGCGTCGAATTCGTGGTGCGCAACGGCCCGCTGTGGTCGCCGGGAGACTCCCTGGACGTGGTGGTCACCTTGAAGACGACCGGAGGGGCCAGCGCGCTCCTGCGGGCGCCGCGCATCGTGCTCGCGCGCGTGAGCTGAGCCGCCGCAGGCAACCCGTGTCCGATAGCGACGAGCTGGCGCTGCTCCACCTGCTGGCCCAATCCTCCGCGGGAGCGGCGTCCGCCCCCGCATCCCTGCGGGAGCGTATTCTCCACGATGCGCGCGCCACCAGCTTCACCTTCCTGGCAGCGGGTGAAGGGATATGGCTTCCGGGACCGGTGCCGGGCGTGAGTATCAAGGCGCTCTTTCTCGAGAGCCACGATCGGCTGACCACGCGACTCGTGCGGCTGTCGGCGGGGAGCTCGATGCCCGGGCCGCTCATCGCGGGATGTCGCGCGCAGTACGTGATCGAGGGATCGCTGCGAGACGCACACGCCTCCACCGCGGCCCTCGCCGCCGGCGACTTCGCGGATGAGCGTGATTTGGCGCGGCCGGCGGGTTGGGTGGCGGAGCATGACGCGCTGGTGATCGAATTCGCGCAACGGGACGGGCGCTCGTCGCCTCCCGAGCTGCGGCGGTCGGGCGAGGCGACGTGGCACGACGCCGTGCCGGGGGGACGGGTACGGGCGCTGGCCGGCGCACACCATTCCCCGCGTGAAGTGCTGGTGCTCGACATGTCGCCCGATTCGACGTTGGGCGGTCACGAGCACCATGGCGTGGAGGAAGTGTTCGTACTCGGGGGCAGCTGTGTCATCGAGGGACGCCACATGGACGTCGGGGATTATCACCGAGCGGCCAGCCAATCGACGCACGGCGAGACGCGCGCGTTAGGCCTCGGCTGCCTCCTGCTGGTATCCGTGCGGGATGCAGCGCGCCTTGCAGCCACTGCAGGGGCACCATGAGGACGGCGCGTTGGGACTGCGCCGAAGAACTACTTGAACGAACCAGAACCGTGATATCATGAGGGCGAGACCATGGGTGCTTGGGGAGTCGGCGTGGCCGGCGGTGCGCGACGCCGGATATGACGTGGCGGTGCTTCCCTGGGGCGCCACCGAGGCGCACAACCGCCACCTTCCGTACGCGACCGACACCATCCAGGCGAGTGCCGTGGCCATCGAGGCCGCCGGCCTCGCCTGGCAACGCGGCGCGCGGGTGGTGGTGCTGCCGGCCGTGCCGTTCGGGGTCAACACCGGTCAGCGCGAGGTGCCGTTCTGCCTCAACATGAATCCCACGACGCAGCTGGCGGTGCTGAGCGATTTGCTCGGCGCCATCGAGCCCCACGGTCCGCGCAGCCTTGTGATCGTGAACGGGCATGGTGGCAACGACTTCAAGCCCGTGCTCCGCGAGCTGCAACCGGCGACGCCGATCTTCCTGTCGCTGGTCAACTGGTGGACCATGATCGACGCGCGGCGCTACTTCGACGAACCCGGCGATCACGCGGGGGAGCTGGAGACGAGCGCCATCATGCACCTCGCCCCGGAACTGATGCGGCCGCTGGCCGAGTCGGGACCGGGCGCGGCGCGCCGCTTTCGCATCGCCGCCTTGCGCGACGGGTGGGCGTGGGCACAGCGCGACTGGCCGCGTGTGACGGACGACACCGGGGTGGGCGATCCGGCGAAGGCAACCGTGCAGAAGGGCGAAGCGTTCATCAGGGACGCGTCGATCCGTCTCTCGGAATACCTTGTAGATCTCGCCACCGCCGATGACCCGGCAGGATGTGAATGACCGAACCAGCAGACGCACGGCGCGGAACGCCGACCATCCTGGGCGCGCGCTACGACGCCAGCTCCTCGTTCCTGCGCGGGCCGGCCGACGCGCCGGCGGCGATTCGGCGCGAGCTGCGTTCCGACTCCTCCAACATGTGGAGCGAGCAGTTGTTCGACGTCGGTGCCGAGGGCGCATTCGCGGACGACGGCGACATTTCGTTAGGCGACTATCCGCGCGATGCCATCGAGGAGGCCGTCAGCAGTGTGCTCGACCGGGGAGACCGGCCGCTCGTGCTGGGGGGTGATCACTCCATCACCTATCCGATCCTTCGCGCCGTCCGTCGCCACCACACGCCGCTGACCATCCTGCACCTGGACGCGCACAGCGACCTGTACGACTCATATGAGGGAGATCGCTACTCGCACGCCTGTCCCTTCGCGCGCATCATGGAGGAAGGGCTGTGCGACCAGTTGGTGCAGGTGGGCGTGCGCACGCTCACCGGGCACCAGCGTGAGCAGGCCGACCGTTTCGGCGTGGACGTGCTCGACATGCGTCGCTGGGTGGCGGGTGAGCGGTACGTGCTGCGGCACCCCGTGTACATCTCGCTCGACATGGACGTGCTGGACCCTGGGTTTGCGCCGGGAGTCTCGCATCGGGAGTCGGGTGGAATGAGCCCCCGGGAGGTGCTGGGCATCCTGCACGCGGTCGACCAGCCCCTCGTGGGCGCCGACGTGGTGGAGTACAACCCGCGGCGCGACCTCGAGGATGTCACCGCGCCAGCGTGCGCCAAGTTCGTGAAGGAGCTGATCGCGGGCATGCACCTGCATCCCGTCGTTGCCGGCCGGTAACGCGCATTTGCGGCCGCCGGTGGACGACCCCATGTTCTGGTGGTCGCTACCGCGGCGAACAGGAGGCAGGGTCGTGTTGCCACGCAGGAAGCTGAAAGCGCCACCGGCGTCCGACGAGCGACCCTTCGTATCGTCGGGGACTGGTCGCGGCGGCGCCGCTGTAAGGGAACGTGGAGGTCACGCGGCGTGGGTCGTTGCAGCTGGGTGCGCGCTGGCCGTCTCGGCGTGTCTCGGTGGTGAGGTGGGTGGGGTGAGCGGCGCCGCCCGCTGCACGGTGCCGGGCGACGGGACGACCGCCACGGGTTGCGCCATTGTCTACGGCAGCGTGGTGGATGCGCAGACCTCCCGGAGCATCGACGGCGTGACGGGGAGTGTACGCTTTCCCGCCAGCTGCGACTGCCTTTCCCCCGTGGTGAGCGTGGATGAGCGTGGCGTTTTCTCGGTCACCGTCTATCGGCGTGCCGCCGCACACGATACCGTCACCGCCACGGTCGCCCTGTTCGCAACAGACCCCAAGTATCCGCGGCATCACACGGGCGGTTTCTTCTTCGACACGGCGCGGGTGTTCCTCCGTTTCGCCGCGATAGGGCAGGCCCCCGTTCCCGTTCAGGCGCTGCTGCGCATCCCGCTTCCGGCGGGCGCATTCTGACTCACCGGCGGGCGCGACATGGCGCCTGCCTTGTGGAGGGTTTTCCATGAAGGCTTCGATGGTGACGATGGCGTTCGGCCTCGACGGCTACCGCATCGACGAGACGCTGGGCGTGGTTCGGGGCATCGTGGTGCGATCGCGATCGCTCGTGGGTACCCTTGGTGCTGCGCTGCAGACCATTCGGGGCGGGAACATCACGATCATGACGGAGCTGTGCGAGCGCACGCGCGCCGATGCGTTTGCCCAGATGATCCAGCACGCGGAAGAGCTTGGTGCCAACGCGGTAATCGGCGTGCGCTACGACGCCACCGAGGTCATGCAGGGGGTCCAGGAAGTGCTATGTTACGGCACCGCTGTACACATGTCGCCCGCTGGAGCGTCCGGCGATCGTTAGGCGTGCTGCACGCGTGTCACACCGGAGGAGCAGAGCATGGGAGAATGGAACGAACGCTGGCAGAAGATGGTGGCCGACCTGGAGCAGGAGCGCGATGAACTGCGCCTCAAGATGCACCTGGCGAAGGAGGATGCGAAGGACGAGTGGGCGAAGCTGGAGCCGAAGCTGGACGCGAAGATCGCGGAGCTGAAGTCCAAGGCGGCCTCCCTCGACAAGGACGGGGATGGGAGCATCAGCGACGATGTCGGCGACGCCACGCGCAAGCTCGCCGCCGAGGTCAAGGACGGATTCCAGAAACTCCGCCAGAGGTTCCAGTCGTCCTAGGACATCGCCCGCTGCGCCGTCTGGCGCGGGCGCCGGAACGCACCGGCGGCGTCGGCTTCCGTCGCGGGATCGGCAGGGGGGCGGACTCGCCGTGCCACGCCGGTCGCAGTACATTCGCGATGTTCCGGGAACGAGGCGGTGATGGGTGCAAGTTCGTTAGGCAGGACCACCGAGGCCACGGCACGCCGCCGGCCACGGGGGCGAGCGGAAGGCGCCGTGTCGGTCACGCGCCTGCTCGACGCCGCGCGACACTGGGATGCCGGCAAGGTGGCGGCGGCAGTGCAGCAGCGTCCCGCCTTGGCCAGCGCGACGGATCGCAACGGCCGCACCGCATTGCACGTGTGTGCCGGCGCCACGGCGGAGCGCACGCGCCGTCCCCCGTCGGCCGCGGTGGCCACGGCGCGCGCCCTGCTGGCGGCGGGCGCGCACATCGACGCGGTCCACGACATTCGTGACCGCACGGAGAGCTTTCCGGCCCGCGCGCTCTGGCACGCCATCGCGCGCGGACGGAACCGCACCCTCGCGCGATTCCTCCTGCGGCAGGGCGCCAACGCCGACTATTGCCTGTGGTCGGTGGTGTGGGATGACGATTTGGCCACCGCGCGACTGCTTCTCGCACACGGGGCGAACCTCGATCTCACCTTTCATGGAGAGACATCCCTCCTCTACGCGACGCGCCTGCGTCGCACCCGCATGATGCGCTGGCTCCTGCGCAACGGCGCCGACGTCAACCTGGCCGACGTCGAGGGACGCACGCCGCTCTTTCACGCGGTGCGGCGGCGCTTCCCGCTGGCCCAGGTGGAGGAACTGCTGCGCCATGGCGCGGATCCCGCCCGCGCGGCCGCCGATGGCGCCTCGCCACTTTCGCTGGTGGCGGGCGCGCGGGCCCAGGACCTCGCCCGCCTGCTGCGCAAGTACGTCCCGGCCGCGCGCTGACCTAACGATGGCGTCTTCCGCCGGCCCGCCCAACCGCATGGTGCCGCTGCGCGAGCGCCTCGGCCTCACCCTCGTGGGCGAGCGCACGGAGTCCATCGTCCGCGGTGACGCGGAGTGCCTGTTGCGCACGAGCCGCGGCCCGCTGGCCGACTATCCGGCAGCGCGGCCCGCACCCCCATCGGCCGCCGACACCGCGCCCGGCGCCCGGTGAACAGGTGGCGGCCGGCAGGCGGTGGCCGCCAGCTGCCCATCTGGAGGAATCCGCCCGGGCCCCGGTGGCGTAGCGCTTGCAACTCCTTCCGGACGCTCCGCGATGTTCTCCTTTGACCGGCGCCCGGCCCGCCAGCGGGCGGCGCGGGCCGCGCTCGGCCCGGCGCTGCTGGCGGCTGCCGTGGCATATCTCGCGCTCGACGCCCTTCTTTCGCGCCTGCTGGGAGGCGTTTGGGGGGTGTTTGCCGCCCTGCTGATCGTCGGCGTCCCCCTCGGCGCCCTCTGGGTCGCCGGGGAATCGGGGGTGTCCAGTCGTCAGGCATGGCGCGCGGGATTCTGGCTGGCCCTGGCTGCCGCGGGCGTGTACGCGTGGGTGTTCGTGGGGACGTGGCGCTAGGCAGGGCCCGCGTCAGGCAGGGCCCACGTCAGGCGGGGCCCGCGTCAGGCACCGCCGGCGGGCAGGATCCGCCGGCAAGTGGCAGCTGCCGGGCATCGGGCCGCTGCCGGATGCGGGGAGTTTGTGACGGATCAGGCCTAACGTATGTCTTGCCTTACGAGGCCCTGCCTGACGCGGCGCGTCAGGCAGGGGGCGCGCATTCCGCAGGAAACGCTTATAATGGTCCGCCTGCCGGCCGGGTACGCACCCCGTGCGACCGGCGCCGCAATTCCTAACGACGTTGCCCGGTGCTGGTCAGGCGCCGGCGACCCAGCCCGAGACCCACATGGCAGCGAAGAAGGCAGTCAAGAAGGCGGCAAAGAAGGCGCCGGCGAAGGCCGCGAAGAAGCCTGCCGCCAAGCGCAAGAGCAGCGTCGCCACGGTGCCCGGCATCAGCCGCATCGACCAGGAATCGACCCGTACGCACGGCTTCTTCGTTCGCGTGGGCTATCACCGCACGAAGGAGGGCGCGTGGCGTCCCAAGCATCGCGCGTTCTTCGGCGACGCGAGCCACGGCGGCAAGGAGAAGGGCTTCAAGGCCGCGGTGAAGTGGCTCAAGGAAGCGCAGAAGAAGTAGTCGCGACGTAGCACGTGGTGCACGGCGTCTCGTTCGCGCCGCGGCCTCCTGCTCCACTCGTCGGCCGGCGGCCCCCCTGCGGGGCCCGCCGGCGTCGTCGTTTTTCATGACCACACCCCATTCCGATCCCCTTCTGGGGCGCTGGAGCCTGCTCAAGGCCGATCCCGCCCTCGATTTCGCCCCCGGCGTCGTCATGGACTTCCAGGCGGGGGGGCGCCTCTTCTACGGCTTCGATGTCGGGGAGACGCGACAGGTCATGGCACTCTACTATCGCGTGGAGGGCGACATGCTGCACACCGAGTTCCCCGCCACCACGCACGAGGTCTCGACGCGCTTCTCCTTCGGGGCGGGCGACGTGCTGATGCTCGACTTCGCCGGCGCCAAGGCATGGTTCGTCCGCGAACTCTGACGACCGGCCGGTTGAGGCCGTGTAGATTGCGGCGCCAGTGGCGGCGTCCCGCCCTGCCCGGGCGCCATCCGGACGGCCCCCCTCCCCCAACCGCCCGATCGGTGCCTAACGCCTCCTGCCTATGACCGACACACGCCTGGAATCCATCTGGATCAAGCGGGCGCGGCTCGGGAAGATGGACCCGGCCGCGGAAGCGCAGCTCGACGAGGGGCAGGGCATCGCGGGAAACGCCAACCGCGGCGGCCGCCGTCAGGTCACGATCATCGCCCGCGAGGTGTGGCAGGCACACATGGCCGTGTTGGGGGGCGCGCTCGATCCCGCCGCGCGCCGCGCGAATCTCATGGTGAGCGGCTGTGACCTGGAAAACTCGCGGGGACGCGTGCTGCGCATCGGCGCCTGCCGCATTGCCATTCGCGGAGAGACCAAGCCCTGCGAACGAATGGACGAGGCGCTGCCCGGCCTGCGCGCCGTGATGTTCCCCCGCTGGGGGGGCGGCGCCTTCGGGGAGGTGCTGTCGGGCGGCACGATTCGCGTCGGAGACGCGGTCAGCTGGGAGGACACGCCCTAGATTTCGCGTTCGCGACCTCCAACCCGCCAGCCGTGCCGATCTTCAGGAACTCGATCTTCAACACCGAGTGCGACGAGTGCGATCGCCTCTTCTCCGTCAGCTCAGGCGGCGTGTGCGAACGATGCCGGCGCATCCTGTGCGCCGACCACCTGCACGGCTCCATCGGGCGCCGGATGCTGGTCGCATTCGGGATCCGCATGGTGTGCGTGCGCTGCCGCGCCGGGGAAACACCGGCTGCAACGTCGGCCCCATGACGCACCGCCTCTACTACACCGACGCCTACCTCCAGACGTTCGAGGCGCAGGTGGTGGACGCCACCGACGGGGGCCGGCGCGTCTACCTCGACCAGAGCGCTTTCTATCCCACGTCGGGCGGCCAGCCTAACGACCTCGGCACGCTCGACGGCGTGGCGGTAACAGACGTGGTGGACGAGGGCGAGCGCGTGGCCCACGTGCTGGCGGCGCCGTGGGATGCGCCAACAAGCCGACCGGTACAGGGTGCGCTCGACTGGGCACGACGATACGACCAGATGCAGCAGCACACGGGGCAGCACCTGCTGTCGGCCGTCTTTGCCGACTCCTTCGGATGGGACACGCTCAGCGTCCACTTCGGGCCCGACTACGCCACGCTCGATCTGGCCACGGAATCAATGGGCGCCCAGCAGCTGCAACGCGCGGAGCGCATCGCGAATGCGGCCGTCACGGACAACCAGCCCGTGAGCGTGACGTTCGAGCACGCCGCGGAGGCACGCGGGCTACGCAAGGCTGTGGAGCGCGAAGGAACGCTGCGCATCGTGAGCATCGACGCGCTCGACCGCAGCGCCTGCGGCGGCACGCATGTGCGCGCGACGGGGGAAATAGGACCGATCCTCCTCCGCCGGCAGGAGAAGGTACGGAAGGCCACGCGCGTGGAGTTCCTGTGCGGCATGCGCGCCGTGCGCCGGGCGCGCACGGACTATGAAGTCCTGACGCGCCTCGCCCAAGGCCTCTCCTGCAGTATCGACGAATTGGCGCAACTGGTGCCGGCGCAGGCCCTGCAGCTGCGCGCCATGGAGAACGAACACCGACGCCTCGCGGAGGAACTGGCGCGCTTCAAGGCGCGCGAGCGGTACGCGGACATCGCGCCCGACGGCGCTGGCATCCGGCGCTGCCTCGAACGCCGCGACTCGGGAAGGGCGGACGACTCCCGGGCGCTCGCGCTCGCGTTCTGTGCGCTGCCGCAGGCTGCGTATCTCGTGCTGGTAGCCAATCCTCCCGCGGTGCTCGCGGCGGCCTCTGATGACAGTGGCCTGGACGTCGGGCGCACGCTGAAGGCGTCGCTTGCGGAGGTAGGGGGGAAGGGAGGCGGCAGCGCGCGTCTGGCACAGGGCACGGTGCCTGCCGAGGGCGCCCCGGAATCCCTGCTGAAGGTTGCGAAAGCGCTTGGCTTCAGCGAAATCCTCACATAGCATCGAACACCCACACGATGCCTGCGTCCGCCGTGTCGCGGTGACATCCCCCGTTTGCTTCGAACCCTTCCTGCGTCGGCATGAACACTCCCCGCTCCTCGCGTCTCGTGCGTCACCAGCTGGTCCCGCC
>JBDSVW010000378.1:0-4637 GCA_039927015.1 Gemmatimonadaceae bacterium
TACGCGCGCAAGCGGCAGGCGGCCAAGCGCGGCGGCGGCCAGGCGCCGGTGACCTTCGACGATGCCGCGTCGATGACCGAGGATCGGGCCGATACGCTCGTTGCCGTCGACGAGGCGCTGACCCGACTGGCCGCGCTCGACGAGCGGCTGAGCCGCGTGGTGGAACTCCGGTTCTTCGGTGGGCTGACCGAGGAGGAGACCGCGGCGGCGCTGCGAATCACTTCGCGCACCGTACGCCGCGACTGGGTCAAGGCGAAAGGCTGGCTGTATCAGGAGCTGTACGACGTGGCGTGAGCAGGGGAGGGAACGGGCTGATTGCGACCGTCGGATCACGTGACGGTCTCCGCGGGTCGTGCGTTACGAACGGCCTGTGCAGCATGAGTGGGAGGCTCAGGATCGCATCAGCCCCTGCAGCAGCTCTTCGCACGCGGCCTCGTCCTCCGGAGGCGACGATCCGATGAGCGCCAGCAGCCGCGCCCGCGCAGCGTTATCGCCCGACAGCTGCAACACGGCCGGATGGATATAGCACTTCCGGCACACCGCCGGGGTGTTGCCTAACGCCTGTGCCACCTCCCGCACGAGATCGACCGTGAACGCCTTGGGAGGCGCCTCCGTCAGCGCCTCCGCGTGCTGCACGAGATAGCGAAGGCCCAGCAGCGTCCCCGCCCACGTGCGGAAGTCCTTGGCGGTGAAGTCGCTACCCGTCGCCGTCTGGAGGTACTCGTTGACCTCCGTCGAGGTCACCGGTTGCGGTTCGCCATCGGGATCGAGGTACTGGAAGAGTTCCTGCCCCGGCAGCTCGCAACAGCGCCGCACAAGGCGGGCCAGCCGGCGATCGGTCACGGCCACGTCGTGCATCACCCCACTCTTCCCCGGGAACCGCAGCCGCAAGCCGCTCTTCGCAGACTTCACGTGTCGCTTGCGTAGGGTGGTGAGGCCGAATGAGCCGTTGTCGCGCGCGTACGACTCATTACCGACGCGCACGAACGTCGTCTCGAGCAGGCGCACGACCATCGCGACAACCTTGTCGCGAGGAAAGCCCGATAGTTCAAGGTCGGCGGCCACGCGCTTTCGCAGCGTGCCGAGCGCCTCGCCGAAGGCGGGCAATCGTGCATACTTGTTGTCGTCGCCAACGAGTCGCCAGCGCGCATGATACCGATACTGCTCGCGCTGGCGCGCATCGAGGGACGTGCGTATAGGTGGGGGCCCGGACACGATTCAGCAGTATCTACGTGAAGGCCTCATCGACGAGCTGCACATTGCCATCGCACCTGTCCTGCTGGGTGGAGGAGAACGCCTGTTTGAGGGAGTGAACATGCGGGCCCTGGGATACGAATGCGTTGAATCGGTGGCGTCGGAGAAGGCCACGCATGTCGTGTTACGGCGCGAGGGGCGCACGCGCGGCTGACGACTGAGGCTCCGTCGGCAGCGAGCGACCTCGTCATCCTTCTCCTCTAACGGCTCCGGCGCCCCCTCAGCCGACGTACGACGTCGACGCGACGTCGGCCACGCTGAAGGCGTCCGAGGTGTTGTCGTCCTTCGGGCTCACGGTGAGGGTGATGGCGAGCTTCTTCTTGTCGGGCATGTGTACGTCCTCTCGTTGGAGTCAGGACCGGATGAGTGGTGCTGGCATTGGTGAGAGGCGCCGTTCGCTGCTGAAGCGGCTCATCCAGCTACGCACTGGTGGCGCACGGCCCCGATGCACGCTCTATTAGGGAGGATTCCGACAGGTGAAACCGAATGCCAGTTGCGACTGCAGCGCCAGGAGATTCGGGCGCATGAGCTCCGAGGTACCCACCGACAACGCCTGAGCGCAGATCGAGGGCCTGTTCCTCGAAGCGCTCGACGTGTCGCCGCCGCAACGAGCCGACTTCATCTCGCGTCATTGCGGTGGTGGAGCCACGCGCGTTGCCATGGACGACGTCGTCCTCGCGGCCCGCGAGCGTCCCGAGCAACTCGTCGCCCTTGGGCCTGGCTCAACCGTGAGTTGCGGGACGAATCGCAGGTAAGGATGAGCCCACCGGCGCCATTTCGGCGCCTCTCCCAATGAACGACGAACCAAGGAGCCAACATGGATGCTGCGTCGCAGGAATCGCTGGAAGCCACCCTCAAGGGTGAGATTTTCCGCATGTACGACGAAGTGGCCGACAACCCGTCGGGCCACTTCCACTTCTATCATGGGCGCGACGCCGCCGAGCTGTTCGGCTACGACAGTGCCGACCTCAGCGCCGCCCCCGCCGGCGCCGTGGCGTCGTTCGCCGGCGTGGGAAATCCGCACCTGCGCGCCCAGCTGCAACCCGGCGAGGTCGTGCTCGACCTCGGAAGCGGTGCGGGGCTCGATGCCTTCATGGCCTCGCGCCGCGTGGGCCCCACCGGACGCGTCATCGGCGTGGACATGAACCCCGCGATGTGCAAGAAGGTGCGGACCCACGCCGCCGAGAGCGGCGCCGAACTGGAATGCGTCGAGGGGACCATGGAAGCCATCCCGCTCCCCGACGCGTCGGTCGACGTGGTGATCTCAAACGGCGTCATCAACCTGTCATTCCGCAAGCGACGCGTGATGGAGGAGATGTTCCGCGTGCTGCGCCCCGGCGGCCGGATCTCCATCACCGACATCGTCAGCGGCAAGCAACTGTCGCAGAACATCGTCAACGATCCGAAGCTCTGGGCCAGCTGAATCGGTGGTGCTCTCCTGGAAGGAGAGATGTTCCGGTTGCTCGAGGAGTCGGGGTTCAGCCGGGTTCGGTCGGCGGTGGTGCCGCAGTTCCAGTTCCGGGAAAAGTCGACGCAGAATTCAGCGGAGGCGTATGGGGTGAAGGCGGTAATGATGACGGCGCAGAAAGGGGACGGTTCTTGAGGCTGGGGAGCGGTCGACAGGCGCACGCACGGCGCCGCTCGCTTGCGCCGCTCCAGCTGCCCCGGGTACCCTGAGAGGACCACCACATCCCCAACAGGAGACCAGAACACGTGAGCATATTCGGCCGCATTCTCAAGAAACTCGGTATCGGGCGCGACGCCGAGGTCGTACCGGCGCCCAGCACCACAACGACCGCCGCCCCGCCCACCGCCCCTGCGTCGAAGGCCATTCCGGTCGTCGACGTGATGAGCAAGCTGGAGGCGATGGCCGCCGAGAACCCCCAGAAGCTGAACTGGAAGACATCCATCGTCGACCTGCACAAGCTGCTGGGACTCGACAGCTCGTACGCCGCCCGAAAGGAGCTGGCCATCGAGCTCGGCGTCCCGCCGGAGAAGCTCGACGACTCGGCGCAGATGAACATCTGGCTGCACAAGACGGTGCTGGCCAAGATCGCCGAGAATGGCGGTAACATTCCGGCGGAACTGCTCGACTAAACGGCGTCCGCTGCGCCATAATCCGGCATGACTACTCGCCGCGATTTTGTGCGCAGCGCAGCGCTGGCCTCGGCCGCCTCGCTTGCCGCCAGCGTCCCCGCCCACGCCGGCACGCCATCCGCCAGCCTCGCTGACGGAACGCTTCTCGAACCGCTCGCCCGGCCAGCCGGACTCCCGGCGGCCGTGGCCCGCGACGAGGCCTACTGGCGACGTGTCGCCGCACGCTATCGCGTGGCGAGCGGCACGACCAACATGGAGGCGGGCTACTTCGGGATGATGGCCAACCCCGTGCTGGCCGCCTATCACCGCCATATCGACCGTGCGAACGGCGCCAGCTCGCTCTTCGCTCGCCTCGAGTATCCGGAGATCCTCACGGCGGCGCGCGCACGAGTGGCGAAGGCGCTCGGTATCAAGCCGACGGAGATCGCCTTCTCACGCGGCGCCACTGAAGCGCTGCAGGCCCTCATCGGCCAGTACAACGCGTTGAAGCCCGGCGACACGATCATGTACGCCGACCTCGATTACAACGCGATGCAGTATGCGATGAACGCGCTCGGCGAACGAAAGGGTGCGAAGGTCGTCACGCTCGACATCCCCGAGCCCGCCTCGCACGACGCGATCATTGCCGCGTATACCAAGGCGCTCGACGCCAATCCGCGCACCAAGCTTCTCCTGCTCACGCACTGCAACAACAAGACGGGGCTCATTCTTCCCGTGAAGGAGCTCTCCGCCCTCGCCCGTGCGCGGGGAGCGGACGTCATCGTCGATGCTGCGCATTCGTTCGGCCAGGTTCCGCTCGCCCTCGGCGACCTCGGCGCAGATTTCATCGGCATCAACCTGCATAAGTGGGTGGGAGCGCCGGTTGGCGCGGGCGCGCTCTACATCCGCGCAGGGCGCCTCTCGGCCATCGATCGCGCCCACGGCGATCCGGGCTCGCTGGAGTCGATCGATTCGCGCATCCACACCGGCACCACGCACTTCGCCACCATCATGACGATCCCCGACGCGCTCGACTTCCAGGAGGAGATCGGCGTGGAGGAGAAGTCGGCACGGCTGCGCTACCTGCGCGACCAGTGGGCCATCCCCGCGCGCGCGATCAACGGCGTTGACATCCTGACCCCCGACGATCCCCACCTCGTGGGCGCCCTCACCTCATTCCGAATCCGGGGGCGAGGAGATCACGACTCCAACCGCGCGGTGGCGAAGACGCTGCTCGAGGAGTTCCATCTCTTCACCTTCTATCGTACCGGGTTGTCGAAGGGCGACTGCGTGCGCGTCACGCCGGC
>JBDSVW010000379.1:0-2591 GCA_039927015.1 Gemmatimonadaceae bacterium
CGCACCCGGAACGCGCGTGCTCGAGAACCGGCAACTGCGCGCGATGCCGTCATAGCAGGAGCGCGGTGCCGGGGTCGTGGCGCTCGTCCGTGGGTGCTGGTGCGCGCCGGTGGTTTGCGCGGCCTCCGAGGCCCCGAAACGACAATCCCGCGCCATCGCGTGCTGCGACGGCGCGGGATTGCGCGGATGAGCGATGGCGCCTACTGCGCGATCGGCTTCACGGTCGGGTACTTGATGCCGAGCTGCTCGAGGTAGCTGGAGTACTTCGAGGCATCATAGTAGAACTTGCTCATCAGGGGCCGGTACCTCGCCATGATCTCCGCGTTGAGCCAGATGGGCGGGCCGTCGTTGGGTCCGAGAAACGACTTGTACTTCTGCGTCTTGGTCTGGACGTTGTTGAAGTACTCCCAGGCGTCGGCCACGAGCTTCGGCTGCAGCAGGATGTCCAGCAGGGTGGCGGCCTGCACCTTGGCGCCGGCCACGGCACCCTTGTGCGCGATCGGGGTGGCCATCGCGATGCCATTGGCCCAGTTGTGTCCGGGCAGGCCCGGGATGTTTGACGGGAAGCGCAGCGTCACCGTGGGCACGTTCCACGAGATGTCGCCGATGTCGTCCGAGCCGCCGCCTAACGAGCGGGTCATGTCCACCGGGCCGCCCATCGAGTCGACTTCGGTCTCCAGCCCCTGCTCCTTGACCTTGAGTTCGTGCTGGATGCCCTTGGCCAGCGCGATGTCGTTGGCGTCCCACTTGGGCAGGCCCACGCGACGGATGTTGGCCTGCGTTGCCTCGGCGATGGCCTTGTTGAAGTGGCCGCTCCACGCCGAACCGAGGATCATCACCGTGTCCAGCTTGGTGTCCGTCATCATCGCCGCGCCCTGCGCGATGCGCTTGGCCGCCTCGAAGTTGGCCTGCACCTTGTCGTAATCGCGCTCGCGGATGTAGAACCAGATCGATGCGGTCTGCGGCACCACGTTGGGCTGGTCACCGCCGTCCGTTATCACGTAGTGCGAGCGCTGTGCCGGCTCCAGGTGTTCGCGCTTGTACTCCCAGCCCGTGCCCATCAGCATCACCGCGTCCAGCGCCGACTTGCCCCGCCAGGGGGCGCCGGCGGAGTGCGCCGTCTGCCCGCGGAACTTGAACAACGCCGTGACGATGGCGTTGGAGCCGGACTGGCCCCAGCTCACGCCGAGGTTGTTGCCCACGTGCGTGAAGAGTGTGACGTCCACGTCCTTGAAGACGCCGGCGCGTACCAGGTGCGCTTTGCCCGCCACCTGCTCTTCCGCGACCCCCGGCCAGATCTTGAGCGTGCCGGAGATCTTCTCCCGCTCCATGATCTCCTTCACCACCAGGGCAGCGGCGATGTTCACCGCCTGGCCGGAGTTGTGGCCTTCCCCGTGTCCCGGGGCTCCCGCCACCAGCGGCTCGAAGAAGCCGAACGCCGGCTTCTGGTTGGACTGCGGAATGCCGTCGATGTCCGAGCCTAACGCGATGAACGGCTTGCCCGAGCCCCACGTCGCCACGAACGCCGTCGGCATGCCGGCGACGCCGCGTTCCACCGTGAAGCCGTTCTGCTCCAGCAGGCCGGTGAGGTACTTCGAGGTTTCGAACTCCTGCATGCCGAGTTCGCCGAACGAATAGACCTGATCCACAATCTCCTGCACCAGCTTGGCGCGGGCGTCGATCTTGGTGATCGCCTCGGCCTTCAGCTTCTCGAGGCGGGGATCGGGCTTCTGCGCCTCCGCCTGCTGCAAGGGAAGCGCGAGCGGGGCGGCCAGGACGGCAGCGAGTGTGAGAGCGGACAACCAGCGGGACATGGCGCTCGGGTGTGAGAGGGGGGAAGGGTGCAACAACCGGCACGGAGGCTACGCCGTGTACCATGCGCGCGCGAGCCGGTGCGGGCAAGCGGCGCGCGCGGAGCGGGCGGGGATCGGGATGCGGGGCGCAAGCCTCCGGGAGTAATACGAAGCGAGGGGGCCGCGTGTTGGCGCGGCCCCCTCGCTCGTTCGGAGTTCGAGCCCTGCTAGCGCTCGCTCTGCACCGTCAGCACACGCTCCGCCCGCACCGGCAGGGTGCCCTCCGCGGTGATATCCAGCTGCATCAGGTAGCGGCCCGGCTTGAGCGTCGCGAGGTCTACCACCACGGCGCGCGGTGTGTAGGCGCGTCCGCGCGAGGAGACGTCTGTCATGCCGACGGTCACAGGTTGCGACTCGCGAGCGAGGCGAAGGGCCGTCATGCCGCGCTGCATCCAGCCGCCATCACTCTGCTCCGGCGCGACCGTGATGGCCACCTTGATGTCCTCGCCCGTGGGATTGGTGTTGTAGGTCTCCCAGTAGATGCCCACCGCCGTGTTGGACTTGATGGCCAGCGAGGTGCGGGCGTGCTCCAGTGCCTCCTCCAGGTTGCGCGGCAGCCCGTCGTAGGGCTCGAACAGCAGCAGGTCGGAGATGCTGACCCGTGAACCGGGCGTGTCGCTGGCGGTCATGCCATAGCGCGCCCGCGCCAGTGTCCGTCGCGAAGGGGCCGCAACCTCGGCGCTCATCAACATCGGGCCCCAGAGCGTGCTCGCGGTCAGGCGTCCGGTGAGGGCGGGG
>JBDSVW010000380.1:0-4869 GCA_039927015.1 Gemmatimonadaceae bacterium
AGGTCGAACGCGCGCGCACGCGCGAGTGCGGCGGCATCGAGCATGGTGTCCTCGAAGAAGATCACACCCACATTCCGAGGGGCGATGGCTCTCTCCGACACGGTATCCATTTCGAAGTTGTTGCCCAGCGCCCGCAGCACGAGCCCGTCGAAGTGCACGCGATCGCCGCCCGCCTCGCGAAGTCGTGCCGCGTGCCGCGCCGTGTCCCTGAGCAGGGGCGCGAGCGATGCGCGCGTCAGGATGGGCAGGGCTTCGGCCGACGCCGAGAAGATGGCGGGCTGCACATGTCCGCCGCGCTGGAGCTCCAGCGCCAGGTTGGTGCCGTACACGCCCCAGCCGGTGTCGTAGCGCAGTTCCCAGTCGATGCCGATGACGGGCCTGACGGCGGGAGCGGACGCACGCGGCGCTGTGGTTTCGACAGCGCGGATGTCCACTGCAGCGGCGGTGACGCCGCTCGTCACGGGGAACGGCGACGCAGAGCCGTGCTCGGCGGACAGGGCATCGAGTGTGGCGGGGAGAACCGCGATGATGCCCTGCGCCCGCGCGTCGTCCTCGATGGCGTCGAGCGACGCCTCCCCGTCGTGAAGGGAGAGCGACGCGAGCACGTAACCTAACGACTCGAGGAAGCGCAGCGTCCCGTCGCGTTCCGCAGGAACCATCGACGTCCAGAGGAGCGCGGCTGGACGACGTGCGCCGTCGAGCCGGCCGATGCAGTCGGCGACGGCGTCGGTGAGCGAGTCGTCGCCGATGCGCACGAACACCCGTGCCGCCGGTGCGACGCGCGCGATCACCTCGTCAAGCGTGTGGCCCGCCGTGAACGCGGTGGCAGGCGCGCGCCGCAGCACGAGTTGTGACAGTCGCGCTGCCGATGACGCCTCCCGTTCGACGATTGCGACGAGTGCCGGCGGACGCGGGGCGGTGATGGCAGACAGGGCGACGAGACCAAGTCCCGGCGCAACGTCGATGAAGGCATCGTCTTCCTGCAGTGCTTCATCGAGAAATCGACGCGTCGCAGGATCGTGTCCTCCGTGCAGCAGCTCGGCTTTATACTCGGCGAACAACGTCGCGTCGGAGAGCCGGGCCAAGGGGAGCCAGAGGTCGAAGCGGTGACGCCCATCGTGCAGGAACGTCGCCGAGGACAGCGTCACGACGGTGTCGTGCACGACGCCGGGCCGGCCGTCGTCGGAGGCGCGCTGGGCCGGGTGCTCGAGCGCTTGCGCCGAGCCGCGCGCCAGCGTGCGCAACGCCTCCGCCACTTCCGCGAACACACTCTCCCAGTCGCGCGGCACCGGCTGGCGAAAGAGTCGCATGGAAGGATACCAGGGCGAGTCGTTTCGCTCGAGCATCCAGCGGAAGTCGGTGACGTGCGGCAGCAGGAGCCACGTGGGGCGGCCGAGTGCACCCGCGAGATGCGCGACCGATGTATCGACCGTGATGACGAGGTCGAGCGCCGCGAGCACCGCGGCGGTGTCGCGAAAGTCCTCCAGCTCCCCGGCGAGGTCGGTGACGAGTCCCCGCGGCAGCTGCGTCAGCTGCGACTCAGCGGAGGCACCCTTCTGCAGGGAGAAGAAGTGGGTGCCCTCGATGCCGAAGAGTTCATGGAAGGCCTGCAGCGGAACGGAGCGAATGTAGTCGCGCGCGTGCCCCGGATTGCCCGCCCAGACGATGCCGACCTTGAGCCCGGCCCGGCGAGCCACGACCGATGCGCACGCCGTGCGCGGTTCCACCGGGATGTAGGGCACGGCGGCGGGAATGGTGTCGAGCGTGGTGCCTAACAAGAGCGGGAGGCTCATGAGGCTGGCGTGGACCGCGAACGCGGGGAGCGGCGCGCCCCGGGCCACGACCGCATCGATGCCGGTGACTCCGCTCAGGAGGGGCACCACGGGATAGGGGCACTCGAGATAGACCCGCCCCGCCCCACGTGCCTTCACCGTGGCGGCGAAACGTGCGAACTGGATGGCGTCACCGACGCCTTGCTCGCTGTGCAGCAGGATATCGCGTCCATCGAGCGGTGTGCCGTCCCACTCGGGCATGCCGTAGTCGAAGCGGTCCAGCACGACCGAATGCAGGCGCTTTCGCCACTCGAACTGCTTCCAGCCGCGCTCGAAGTCGCCGCGCATGAGCCAGATGAGGGCGAGATTCCAGTTGGCGTTTCGGTTGGAGGGATCGAGGGTCACGACCTTGAGGTAGAGCGCCTCGGCGTCGTCGTGGCGCCCCGCCTCGAGTTCATAGTTGGCCAGCAGGTTGTACGCTTCGACGAAGTCGGGATCGATGTGCGTGGCACAGATGGCCGCCTCACGCAGCTTTTCGAACTCACCCATTGCCTCGTACACGGCCGCGAGATTCACCCAGAGCGAGGCGTTGGCCGGATCGATGTCCGTCGCCTTGCGCATCGTACTGACCGCCTCCGGAAAGCGCTTCTCCTCCTTGAGCACGATCGCGAGGTTGCTGAGCGAGTTGACGTGGGAGGGCGCGAAGTGCAGCGCGCGCTCGATGGACGCGATGGCGTCGTCGGTGCGCCGAAGACCACGGAGCGCCAAGCCACGATTGCTCCAGCAATCGATGCTGGCCGGATTCAGGGCAAGGCCGCGGTCGTAGGCCGTCAGCGCATCTGCGAACCGGAACTCTTCCAGATACGCGTTCGCCAGGTTGTTGAACCAGGCTTCGTGCCCGCACTCGAGCGCGACCGCGCGCTCGAGATATGGCCGCGCGATGTCGTGCCGCCCGCGGCCGGCCCAGAGGATGCCCAGGTTGCTTTGTGCTTCCGCGTAATCGGGGTTCAGCTCCACCGCGCGCTGCAGTGAGCGCAGCGCGCCCTCGTCGTCGCCGAGCTGGGAGCAGGCCGTGGCGAGATTGTTGTGCGCTTCGGCGATGCCGGGGTCGTGGTCGATCGCTTGTCTATAGAAGTCCGCGGCGACCGTGACCTTACCTGTCAGGTGGGCGGCGACGCCTTTCTTGAAGAGCGCCTGTGCGTTGTTGCTGGCGGGGGCGGAAGCGACAGCCATGGACGGAACGGGGCCTCGGTGCGCGGAAGTTCGCTGAGTGCGCCTTCGCGAGAAGACGCACGAATCCGCTGCTCCCAAATGCACCGGCCGTGCCATCACCTAAGTGCTTTTACGATGATGCTTTAGGCTTCTACGGCGCGTCGGCAATTCTCGCGCTCTCGGCAAACATCGCCGAGCAAAACGGCAGGAGTTGCCGTCAGGCGGGGAGGTCGGCGGAGGCCGAGGGCTGCTCGAGGAAGAACGGCTCCCTGATGTCGTAGCCGTCGTTGGGCCGGATGGACTGGTGCGCGTGGCGATCGCGCATGTTGAAGACCACCGGCGCGTGCAGGTTCGCGGTACACGGGGCGCCCGCGCTGGCCGGCATGGTCACGATCGCGAGCACGAGGATGTGCTGTGGATCGTTCGTTCCCAGCCGCCCGAGGTCCACGTCGTCGAGGTCGATGTGGTAGCTCGGAAAGTAGGCGAAGGGATCGACGAGCAGGAACGAGAGCGCGCTGTACTCGGCTGACTGGAGCCAGAAGAGCCCCTCGCGAGCCGCAGGCACGAGCGCGAAGGAGCGGCACTCGGGAAAACCATAGAGTCCGCCGGGGAAGCAAATCACCTCGCCAGCGGGTACTTGGATGGGACCCAGAAGGTCCGAGGAAATCGTGCAGGGTTCCTGCTGCTGCGCCACGGCCATGACACTCATCGCAGGTAGTCCGCCAGGTTGAGGCTCATGACGCGCGACGTGGCGAGCATCGCGGCCTGATACGCCGTCTGTCGCCCTACCAACTCCGTGATGGCTTGTTCGAGATCGACGTCCTGTAGCGACGACTTGAAGGTCTTGAGCGACGCGTTGAGTGCGTCGAGGTTGGCGTTGGCGACTTCGAATTGCTGGGATGCCGCACCCGACTCGCCAATGAGGACCTGCACGTTGGCGTGGGCCGAGTCGAGCGACGTCAACGACGTCGTGATGAGGACGGGATCGTTGGTGCCCAGGCCAGTCGACAGCTGATCGAGCGAGGCGAGCACACCAGAAGTGAGGAAGACCTCGCTGCCGTTGTGATTCGTCTTGACCGAGAGTGCGGAGGAGATTTCCGTCTTGCGCACGCCCGTAGGCGCCACCGTGGCGAAGGGGGGCGTGGTGGTGGTAAACGGCGCGGTCTGTGACTGGTCACCACCGAACAGGAATTCCCCCTCGTGCGACGTGTTGCCCAGCTGGACGATCTGGGTGATGATGCCGTCGATTTCTGCCTTGGTGATGAGCCGGCTCTGGGCATCCGCCGGGGCGCCCGCCTGTCCGAGGGCCAGTTCCTTGGCGCGTTCGAGGAGGAGGGAGACAGAATCGAGTACATTCTCCTCCCGACTGACGCGCGACACGGCGGAGTCGATGTTTCGCTTATACTGCGTGATGGCGCGCAGGGAGCGATCCGACGCCATGACGCTGCTCGAGGCGGAGGGATCGTCTGATGCACGCTCGACGCGAAGTCCCGTCGACGCGCGGCGCTGCGCCTCGTCGACGTGTCGGAGGGAGCGCTGAAGGGTGTTCAGCGCGCTTCGGCTGACAGCGTTTGTCGTGATCCGCATGAATCCGGGGTGCGGCGTGAATCGCCGGGCGGAAGAAGTTGCCGAGTATCCGCCCTGCGCGTCCTATAGCCAGTATCGACCGCGAGCCGCGGTTGCTTAACGTCTCACTTGTCTGAACGGAGCTCGAGCCCCACCGCATGGCAACCATTCTGTATGTCGATGACGAACCATCCGTCGGCCTGATACTCGACGACACGCTCTCGCGCGCCGGGCATCGCCCGGTGGGTGCGCGGAACGTGGTGGAGGCGCTGCAGGTGCTGGCCCGCGAGAATATCGACCTCATCATCTCCGACTATCG
>JBDSVW010000381.1:0-18292 GCA_039927015.1 Gemmatimonadaceae bacterium
ATCGGGCCAGGTGGGCGTACGCCTTCAAGACCTTCCACGACGCCGGCGTGCCCCTCCTCTTCGGCTCCGACTGGCCGGGGACCAACGCCAGCTGGTATACCGCGAATCCCATGACGATTCTGTACGCTGCCCTCACTCGGCAGACGCTCGATGGAAAGCCCGCGGGTGGATGGTTCCCCGAGCAGCGCCTCGACCTCGAAACGAGCTTGCGCAGCTACACCATCAACAATGCGTGGGCCGAGGGAGAGGAGGCACAAAAGGGATCCATTTCGGCGGGCAAGCTCGCGGATCTCGTGGTGATCGACCGGGATCTGTTCGGCATTCCCCCCGCGCAGGTAAAGGACGCCCAGGTACTCATGACGATGGTGGGCGGGCGCATCGTGCACGCGGTGGCACCGTTCACGCGGTGAGGTGCGATGACGAGCGCTACCGAAGGCGTGTGGCGGCCGAGGCCGCATCGAATATCGTTGCGTTTCGTCACCCGTAGCCAGCTGCAACCCGTCCGAGTTGGCCGGCATTGCCCCCCGCGGCGGAATGCGCGAATTTCGCTTACCGGGGCAAATTGCGCAGTGCGGCGCGCGGGATAAGCTTTCTCCGCGCGCTTCCCAGCACCCCTCGAGGAGTCGCGGAAGGATCCTTGCTGAACGACTGGGGTCAGCATGAGTCCGGATGTCCTGGTCCCTGGTGAGGCCACGCGGATGTTGCCCGACAGTCTCAGCGCGCCAGCCAGCTGGCCGCGCGCCTCCTTCCTGGCTTTACCGCGGGCATTGCGTGACGCACCGTCGCTGTCCTGGGAGACGGTGATCGCGAACCGGTGTGCCATCATGTCCTTGCAGCTGGAAGCTGCCTACACCTGATGAGTGCAGCGCTGCAGTGGATACTTCTGGGCGCGGTGCTTCTCATGGGCGCCGCCTATGTCCTTGCGCGCAAGCAGGTCGCGCAGCGCCGAGCCGTCGGCGCCACACTCGCCGAGCAGAACCGTCGCCTTCTCGAACAGCGTGAGCGGCTCGATTTCGCGCTCGTCGCCGCGGGACTCGGACAGTGGGACCTCAACCTCGCCGATCACACGGCACACCGCACACTCCTGCACGACCAGATTTTCGGATACGAATCGCTGCTGCCGGAATGGACGTACGAGCGCTTTCTCGAACACGTCGTGCCCGAGCACCGCGGGGAAGTGGACGCCTCATTCCGCGCCGCCATCTCCGCGGGAAGCGTGTGGAGTTTCGAGTGCCGCATTCGACGGCCGGACGGGGAGATTCGGTGGATCACCGCGAAGGCACGGATGCAGACGGACGCGTCGGGGCGTGTCGAGCGGATGCTTGGCGTCGTCGGTGACGTCACCGACCGGAAGCGAAACGACGAGCGATTCCAGGACGTGCGTCGGCGGCTGGACGCCACGCTCGAGGGAGGGCAGGTCTCCACCTGGGTCTGGGACCTCGTCGAGGACCGCGTCTATTCCGATCGCAACGTCTCCGCGTTCTTCAACCTTCCGCCCGATGACGGGCGAGGCATTCCGGGGGCCGACTTCCGGGACACGATCCATCCGGAAGATCGCCCCCGCGTTCACGAAGGGGCTGAGCGCGCGATCACGTCCGGTTCGGACTTCATCAGCGAGTACCGCGTCGTCAGCTTCGATCCCCCCAAGTGGGCGTATTCGCGCGCCCGCATGGAGTACGAGGACGGTGTCCCGGTCCGCCTGTCGGGCGTCGTCATGGATATCACCGAGCGAAAACGGGCGGAGGAGGGTGAGCGGGAAGCCCGCTCGCGGCTGGAGTCCTTGCTGTCAGCGGGCGAAATCGGCACGTGGGAGTTCGACGTGCCCAGCGGAAGGGTGCAGGGCGACGGCAATCTCGCGCGCATGTTCGGCATCTCCGAGACGGAGGCACATTCCAGCACCATGGACACGTACCTGCGCGCTATCCATCCCGGCGACCGGCCGCGCGTGGAGTCGCGCATCATGCACGCCATCGAATCGGGCGACACGTTCGAAGCCGAGTATAGGATCATCGACCCCGCCGGCGCGACACGGTGGGTCGTGGGTCGCGGCCGAGTCGAGCGTGATTCCGCCGGACGCGCCGTCCGGTTGCCCAGTGTCGTCGTCGACATGACGGCGCGGCGGCAGGCCGAGGAACGGGAGCGATTGCTGCTGTCGGAGGCGGCGAGCGCGAACACCAAGTTCCGCGCCTTCTTCGATCAGGGGGTGAACCTTGCCGGCATCATTGAAGTCGACGGCACCATCGTCGAAACGAATCGACTGGCCTGGGAAGGCTGCGGATTCACGCGCGAGCAAATCGTCGGCCGAAAGTTCTGGGAGGGGCCGTGGTGGACTCCCTCGAAGCAGGTGGTGAAGCAGGTCAGGGCCGCCTGCGCTCGCGCGGCGGAGGGCGAGACCTTCCGGGCCGAGATCCCCTACTTCGTCGCGGACGGAAGCGAGCGCATGCTTGACATCATGATCGTTCCAATCCTCAATGAAGCAGGCAGGGTCGCGTTTCTCGCTCCCACGGGCACGGACATCACCGTCCGCAAGCTCGCCGAGTCGGACCGGCAACGCTTCGTGTCACTGGCGGAGAACAGCACGGACTTCATCGGCATGTGCGATGCGGAGTTCGTGCCGACGTATCTCAACCGCGCGGGCCTGCAGATGATCGGGCTGGACGACGTTGCTGAAGCGCGTCGAATCTCGCTCGACGAACTCTTCTTTCCCGAAGACCGGGAGCGCATCAGGAAGGAATTCCTGCCCGTCGTCCTCAGCAGGGGAGATGGCGACATCGAGGTGCGGTTCCGCCACTTCAAGACGGGAGATGCCCTCTGGATGCTGTTCAAGGTGTTCGCGCTCCCCGACGCGGATGGCGAGCCGGCCGGACTGGCAACGGTGAGCCGCGATATCACCGACCGGAAACAGCTCGAGAATGAACTTCGCAAGCTGGCGACGGACCTCGGGGAAGCCGATCGTCGCAAGGACGAGTTCCTCGCCACCCTGGCGCACGAACTGCGCAACCCGCTCGCTCCCATCAGGAACGGATTGCAGATCATGCGCCTGGCCACCGAGCGCGGCGAGAGCGCCGCACCAACGGTTGATAGTGCCCGCCTGATGATGGAGCGCCAGCTGAAACAGCTGGTGCATCTCGTCGACGACCTGCTCGATGTGTCGCGCATCAGTCACGGCAAGCTGGAGCTGCGCAGCGAGCGCGTGGACCTCGGGACGTTGCTTCGAGGAGCGGCCGAGTCCAGCCGCACGGTGATCGAGGCCGCGGATCATGAGCTGGTGCTCGGCGTGCCGCCGGATCCGGTCTATGTCGATGCCGACGTCACCCGCCTCGAACAGGTCTTCGCGAACCTGCTGAACAACGCATCGAAGTACAGCGAACCGGGAGGTCGCATCGGCTTGTCGGCCGAGCGCGATGGCGACCAGGTCGTCGTGCGGGTGACGGACACCGGCGTCGGCATTCCCGCCGAGATGGTGCCGCGTGTGTTCGACCTCTTCACCCAGGTGGACCCGTCGCTCGAGCGCTCCAAGGGAGGCCTCGGGATCGGGCTCACACTCGTACGGCGACTGGTGGAACTGCACGGCGGGCAGGTGGAGGCACGCAGCGACGGACTTGGCCGCGGCAGCGAGTTCATCGTCAGGTTGCCGGTGGTCTCCCCAACGCTCCCGGCTGCCGCTGCTTCGAGCAACAGCTCTTCTGCAGCCGTGCAGCGCCGGATTCTCGTTGCCGACGACAACGTGGATGCGGCGGTCAGCCTCGCCACCCTGCTCACGCTCATGGGTCACGAGGTCCGCACGGTGCACGACGGGCTGCAGGCAGTGGAGGAGGCGCTCCTCTTCCAGCCAGACGTGGTGCTGCTCGACATCGGCATGCCCAAACTCAACGGGTATCAGGCATGCCTGCGCATCCGCGAGCAACCGTGGGCCGGGCGCGCCGTCGTCGTCGCGCTCACCGGGTGGAGCCAGGATACGGACAAGCGGCGGTCGCAGCAGGCGGGCTTCGACCACCATCTCGTGAAGCCCGTGGATCTCGAGGTTTTGGAGCAGCTGCTCGTGCCCCACGGTACCACGCGCAGCGGCGGCGGCTAGGCGAACCCGGCCTCGCGTGACGGAACGCGGCTGTCCCTGGCGTTTATGTACCGGGGTACGACGTTAGGCACTGCCGCACGTTCCGCGGGCGGTTCCCGGCATCCACCCGACTGAGACTCACGCACACGGCGAGGACAGACATGCAACCCGTCATTCCGCAGCTCGCGGCCTTCCACGACGCGGCCCTCCTGCTGCTGCGTTTGGTGGTGGCCGCCATCTTCTTCTACAGTGGCTACGCCCATGTGACGAAGCCCGAGGAGCGTGCCGAAAGTATCGGCATGAGCGTTGGCTTCACCCTCCTGCTTGGGTGGCTCGAGATGGCTGGCGCGCTGGGCGTGGCCGTGGGCGTGCTGACCCAGCTCGCCGCCATCGGACTGATCCTCATCATGCTGGGCGCCATCAAGAAGAAGATGGCCGACTGGGACACGGGCTTCTGGGGCGAGAAGGCCTCGGGCTGGCACTACGACCTCATGCTGATCGTGATGAACCTCGTCATTGCCACCAGCGCGGGCGGGCGGTACGTCCTGTACTGAGTGCTGTACTGAGTCCTGTATTGAGTCCTGCCCCTCACCTTCGCCGGAGACGCTCGTGCCCGGATTGCCCCTGACGATCGGCCAGGTCGCGCAGCGTTCGCTCGCGCTCACGCCGGAACATGTGGAACTCTTTGCGCAGCTGACGGGTGATCGGAACCCGCTGCACTTCAACGAAGCGTTCGCCGCCGGCACGAAGTTCGGGCGCCTCGTGGTGCAGGGAGGGCTGACGACCGGGCTGCTCCACGCCCTGGTGGCGATGGACATGCCGGGGCCGGGCACGGTCTTTCTCAGCCAGAACTGGCGCTTCGTGGCGCCCGTATTCATCGGGGACACGATTACCGCGACAGCCACCGTGCGCAGCGTGCACGCTACGAAACCCGTCTGCCAGTTGGGCGTGCAGGTCACGCGGGAGGATGGTACCGTGGTGCTCGACGGCGAAGCATGGTGTTACACCTTCGCACCGGGCGAGGAGCGATAGCCTGCCACGCCCACGCAAGGTCCCGTGATGTCGCTCATCGGCTGGCTCGTGGGAGTGCTTATGGGCGGCACCCTCGCCGGCGCAGTGGCTGTTGTCGTTGGCGCGCGGCCGCCACTCCCTGACCACCTGTCCGATGCGCTGGTCGCTGCCGTGTCGGCGGCGTCCGTCTCGCTCTCGCCTTACGGAATGTTGGCGCTGGTCATCTTACTCGTGGTGGCGACGTATCTGGGCGCATACGCGCTGGCGACGTCGGTCGTGGCCACCGCGCTTCCTGCGTTCTCCCTGCCGCTCGCCTCGGCGGTCGCCCCTCCCGTCGCCGCACCACTTCCCCTCCCGGCGTTTGAGGGCGAACGTTTCGCGCGCGGCCTGATGATTGGTGAGACGGCCGCGCTGAACGCCGCGATGCTCCTCTATCTACCGCGCATGGGACCACCACTCGCGCTCTGGGCATTGATGGTGGGCTCCCTCGCCGCACTTGATGGCGTGGCGAGAGACGGCCGGTATCAACGTGCACTGGCCTGGTCCTCATGGTTGCTGCCCATGTCATGGCTCGCCGCGGCGGTGGGGCTCGCGCTTTTTCTCGCCAGCGTGCTGATCGGTCCGTTCGTCCGAATGCCGTCGTCTGTTCGAGTGGACTGGCAGATGGGCGTCGTGGAAACCTCGGGAGGATTCTGCGCATGCACGGGCTACAGGGGCGGCTTCTCCCTCGGCAATTTCAACTTCTTCTCGTCCCCGCAGCTCGCCGGCGCCCCCAACGCGCCCAGCCTTTCAGCGCACGAGAGCGGACACACCCTCAACACCGCCGCCATGGGCGGTGTGATGCTGTGGATCAACGCCCTCGATGAGAATTATCCGGTCTTTCGGCGTAATCTCGCGTACGCGGAATTGCTCGCGGAAAGCCGCGCCCAGGGATTGTCCGGCGCACCACGCCATGAGTTTTTCGTGAGACTATGGGGATAGACATCAGCTACCCGACACTCGTCATGCCGCGCAGCGACGGTTCCGCCGCGGCGCTCGTGCACGCCTATCACGGTTTCCGCATCGAGCCGCTCACCAACTCCGTCGTCTTCGGCTTCGACCTCTTGACGGACATCGCGAAGGGGACGCGACGCGCTATCGTCGCATTGGAGGCAGACTTCGTGAGCACCCTCGAGCAGGAAGGGGAGTGGGCGGGACGAGGGATTCGCGATGAAGTGGCCTTGGCGCACCTGTGCGTGTTCGCGATTGGTGAGGCACTCGATGCCCGCGGCATTGCGGAAATCGACAGCGGGCATCCCCCACGTGTCGTGTGCACCGTGACGCATCCCCGCGACCTCGCGTTGCGACCGCGCGCCGACGCTGCCGGTATCGTGCGTTACGCGGCCGCCAAGATGTACTGGGAATCGCGCTTCAACGGGGCGTTGTCGGAATTCACCCTGCCGGACTTCTGGCGTCTCGGCGTGGAGCGCGATGCCGTCGAGCGTGCCATGCTGCCTGGCAATGAAGAGTATTGGAACGGCCCGGCAAAAGGCGAACACTCGCTGCGATACGTGCCCACGCCCCGGCTGCTGCGCGACTTCCCCACGGGACGCCTCGCGGGCCTGTACGAACCGGCGGAGGTCTCGACGGCGCCGCACGACGCGTGATGCCGGCAACCGCGCCTCCTGCACGGCATGATGGTTTCCCCGCGCGGGTGGAAACGTCAACCACCGTGCCGCCTCGCTTTGAGGACGTGATGCGCTGGAGTGCCGGGCAGCTGAAGGCGGCGCAGGCTACGGCGGTCGCCGCCTGGCCCTCGACAGTGAGCGTCGACATCCAGGGCATCGGTCGCACGCTGTTCTGCCACGCAACGCCGCGAAACGACACCGAGATCTTCACGCAGGACACCGATGAGATGTTGCTCGCGCCCGTCTTTCGCGACGTGGACGCGTCGCTCGTGGTCTGCGGACACACGCACATGCAGTTCGACCGGCGCGTGGGTCAGCGGCGCGTGGTGAACGCCGGCAGCGTGGGCATGCCGTTTGGCGAAGCGGGCGCGTACTGGCTACTGCTCGGTCCGGAGGTGCAGCTGCAGCGCAGCGGGTACGATCTCGCCGCCGGCGCGCAGCGCGTGCGCGAAAGCGGCTATCCGCTGGCGGAGGAGTTCGCGACGCAGAGTATCCTCTCGCCCCCGCCTGCCGACATGGTGCGCACGCAGTACGCCAAGGTGGAGCTCCGCTGAGTTCACGACCAGTCGGCGGGCAGCCGGGATGAGGCCGCACTGCGGCCGGGTAGGGGCCGGGTAGGGGCCGGCGACTCCGCGCAGGGTCCGCCGGACGCCGTGCGCCCTCTGCTCTTGCCAACCAAGAGGAGTGGCTTCATCTTGGTGACCAAGATGACTGACTTTCCGCGGCGGGCGCATTTCCCTGCCGTTCTGCTCACCCAGATGCTGGCGGATTGCACATGACGGACGACAAGACCGACGTCATTCAAGGCACGCTGGACATGCTCATTCTCAAGACCTTGAGTCTCGAGCCCATGCACGGCTTCGGTGTGGCGCGGCGCATCGAGCAGATCACGCGCGATGTGTTCCGCGTGAATCCCGGGTCGCTGATGCTGGCGTTCAAGCGCATGGAGCGCGACGGCCTGATGGACGCTGAGTGGCGCGCCACGGAAAACAACCGGCAGGCGAAGTTCTACGCGCTCACGCGAAAGGGGCGCCGGCAGCTCGAGAGCGAGACGCGGGACTGGGAGCGGCGTGCGGGTGCCATCGCCCGCCTCCTTCAAGCGTGAGGCGCTGGGCATATGTCCATCATCCGGCACATCAGCGCGGGCCTGCGGCGGCTCTTTCGCAAGGAGCGAGTGGAGCGCGAACTCGATCATGAGGTGCAGCACTTCCTGGAGATGGCGACGCGCGCCCACATGGAGCGTGGAAAACCCCGGGACGCCGCGCTGCGCGCCGCGCGTCTGGAGATGGGCGGGACGAAGGCGGTGAAGGAGGATGCCCGCAGCGGAGGTTGGGAGGCTGAGGTGGAAGCGGTCGTGCGCGACGTGCGCTACGGGGCACGCTCCCTGCGCCGGAATCCGTCGTACGCCCTCATGGCGGCGCTGACCTTGGGGCTCGGCGTGGGTGCGCTCACGACGATGTTTTCGCTGCTCAACGCCGTGCTGCTGCGGCCGCCGGCGCACGTGGAGGCGCCCGAGCGTCTCGTGTCGCTGTACACGAGCGACTTCAGCGGGCCGCCCATGGGGGCGTCATCGTATCCTGACTTCCTCGACATCGCACAGCAGGGCGATGTCTTCGTCGGCGTCATGCTCTCGCGTCTCGCACGCGTCACCACGGGCGAAGGCGAATCGGCGGAGCAGCGGGTCGTGGAACTGGTCTCGGGCAACTACTTCCAGACGTTAGGCGTGCGGCCGGCGCTCGGGCGCGACTTGGCGACGGACGAGGATCGCATCGGTGCTCCCGTGGCCGTGGGAGTCATTGCGCACGACCTGTGGCAACGCGTCCTCGGAGGACGCCCGTTGCGGGGCGACGAGACGATCCTCATGAATGGCAACCGTTTTTGCCGTCCTTGGCGTCGCGCCTGCGGGGTTCGACGGGAATGTTCGCGGCCTCGGCATTGACGCGTGGATCCCGGTGTCCGCTTCCCCGCTCCTCGGCATCGAGACGGAGGAGGTGACCAACCGGGGCAACCGCGGATACTCGATCACGGGACGCCTTGCACCCGGCGTCACGCTCGAGGGGGCCCAGGCGTCGATGAATGTCGTCGCGCAGCGGCTCGCCTCCACCTATCCGCAGAACTGGCCCGACCTCGCAGGCAGCGGCCGGCGTCTCACGCTTGTGCCGGAATCCGACACGCGTGTCCCACCGAAGTTTCGCGGCCCCACGCTCGGCTTCTTCGCCCTGCTCATGGGCATGGCCGGGCTCGTGCTGCTCATTTGCTGCGCCAATGTCGCCAGCCTCACGCTCGCCCGCGCCACCGGACGGCTGCCGGAGATCGGCGTGCGCCTGTCGTTAGGTGCGTCACGTCGCCGGGTGATACGGCAACTTCTTACCGAGAGCAGCATGGTCGCCCTGCTGGGCGGCGCGATCGGCGTGCTCATCGCCATCTGGGCGACACGGGCGATGATGGCCTTCCAGCCCCCCGTCCCCGTGCGGCTGGCGATTGACCTGTCCCTCGACACGCCGGTGCTACTCTTCTCCTTCGCGGCGGCGATGGGCACCGGGATCCTGTTCGGCATCGCGCCGGCGCTTCGGGCCAGCCGGCCCGACGTGCTCGGACTGCTCAAGGGCAACAGCGCACGACTGCAGCTGGGCGGACGCCGTCGCTCGCTGCAAAGCATGCTGGTCGTGAGCCAGGTGACGATGTCCCTCTCGCTTCTCGTTGCCGCGCTCCTCTTCCTGCGAAGCCTGCAGTCCGTGGCCGCCATCGATCCCGGATTCCGCATGGACCGGCTGCTGATCGCGGAGCTCGTGCCGCCGCCAGGCACGGAGCGGACCGCCAACTACGCGCAGGTGATGGTGCAGGTGCAGGAGAAGCTGGAGAAGGCGCCGGGCGTCGTCGGTGTGACAGCTGCAGGAAGCGTGCTCCTCGGCCTCGAGGGTCGCATGAGACGTGGCACGACGGTGGAAGGCGATCGTCGTCGCGACGGCGAGGACATGGAGTTCCACATGAACCGCGTAGGGCCCGGCTACCTGAAGACCATGGGCATCGCCTTGGTGGAGGGACGCGAGTTCAGCACAACGGACAATGCCACCTCGCCCGGCGTGGTGATGGTGAGCGAAGCGTTCGCCCGGCGCTTCTGGCCCGACCAGCGTGCGCTCGGCAAGCGTGTCAGCTTTCAGGGCGACGATGGCCCGTTTCTCGAGATCATCGGGGTGGCGCGCGATGGGCGCTACGTGTCGCTCAGCGACCAGCCCGTACCGTACATGTTCGTTCCACTGTTGCAGGAGCCGCGCCGGTTCGCGGTGCACCTGCGGGCATCGGGATCGCCGCGTGACTTGACCGGCGTGCTCCTGTCGGCCGTGTCCGAGGTGGGACCCGGATGGAGCGTCACCAACACCCGCACGATGGACGAGGAGGCCGGTACGTCGCTCCTTCCGCAGCGCGTGGCTGCCTCGGTGCTGTCGCTCTTCGGCATGGCAGCGCTGGCGTTGGCGGCGATAGGCCTCTACGGCACGGTCGCGTACTCCGTCGCCGCGCGCACGCGCGAGATCGGCGTGCGCGTCGCGTTAGGTGCGCGGCGCGGCGATGTGGTGCGACTGATGCTGCGCGAGGACGTCGTGCTCACAGCCGTGGGCCTGGCCATCGGCATTCCCGCGGCGTGGGGCGTGTCGCGACTCCTCGCCGGCTTCCTGCTCGGCGCCACCTCTGGCAACGCCGTCGCGTTCGTCGGCGCCGGTTTGCTGCTGGCGGGTACGTCCCTGCTGGCCAGCTGGATTCCGGCGCGGCGGGCCGCCTCGCTGGACGCCATGCGCGCGCTGCGCAGCGACTAACCCGTCAATCACGCCACTGCGGCGGCGTCCAGCTGGGGCCGCAGGTGCAGCACGGTCACGGACAGGCGCTCGCCGAGCGCGGAGGGCTGCAGTCGCAGCTGCCCCTCCTCCCTCTCCTCACCTCCCCCAGTTCAACCAGCTGCCCGGCACCGCGTGGGTGTACTTCACGACACGCACCCCGAAGAAGGTGCCCAGCGCCGCCCCCGCCACCACGTCGCTCGTCCAGTGCTTGTCGTTATACAGCCGGGAGACCCCCACCAGCGAGGCCACGGTATAGAGGAGCGGCACCGCCAGCGCCCGGCCACGCACGTGCCGCACTTGCAGCTCGCGGCTCAGCGACGACGCCAGTGCAAAGGCGACCGTCGTGTGTCCGGATGGCATCGACGAGTAGTCATTGCCAAAACCATGGCCCGGCCGAAAGACCCCGGCGCTGCCGTTCTCGCGCGTGAGCGGGCGCGCCCGTCCGATCAGGCCCTTCAGCGCGAATGACGAGGCGCTGCTGAGGAGGACCGCCTCCGTGGCGTGCCAGCCGGCGTCGGACCAGGCGGGACTCCGGCTCAGGCGTCCGGCAAGGTAGATGGAGGCGGCTGACAGCACGCTGCCGGGATTTCCGATGACCTGGAACACATCGGCGCCGTTGCGAAGCAATCGGTTGTCCTGCAGGTAATCGCGTTGCAGCTGCGGCGTCCAGGTTTCGTCGAGCGGGGACACCAACACGGCGCCGGCCGCCAGCGCGCCGAACAGGAGCGCGTCTCGCGGGGTGAAGAACCACCGGCGTTTCTCCTGCCGCGACGGCGCGATGTGCTGTAGCGTGTCGAAGGGGTGCCGAGCCCCGGCCACCTCCAGAATGTGTGCGACTTCCGGCACCCGCGGAGTGGACGTGGCGGAGTCGCCTACGCGATGTGGTACCTGCGGCCCCCCGGTGACCAGGTCCCCCACCGCCATCCGGAGTGACGGGAGCGAATCGGCCCCCTGTGCGTGCGCCGGCGTCGTGACCAGAACGCCGAGCAGGATGCCCGCGAGTCGCAACGAGTGGCGGGGTCGGAGGTGTGCTGCGGCGGAGGTCATGTCTGTCGCGGAGACTGAAGTCGGAACAACGCGTGCAGGGCAGTACCGCACATGCCCGAACGAGATCCCCGTTCCGCGGGATCCATGCGCATTCCATATCACCGCCGCCGCCGGGTTCGCCAAGGTGGTCGCTCTCGCGATACCTTCTCTCCCTTCCCGACCAGCCTTCGTGACATGCGCATCGGAATCGACCTCGGCGGCACAAAGCTCGAAGGCATCGCGCTCGCACCGTCGGGCGACATCCGGGTGCGCCACCGGGTGCCGACACCGCCGGACTACGCGGCGACGGTGGATGCGATCGCGTCGATGGTGCAGCGGCTGGAACGCGAAGCAGGAGCAACGGCCACCGTGGGAATAGGAATTCCTGGCACCATCGTGCCGGCCACCGGGCTCGTGAAGAACGCCAATTCGGTGTGGCTCATCGGGCAGCCGCTGGGACGAGATCTGGAGGCTCGTCTCAAGCGCCCTGTCCGCCTCATGAACGATGCCAATTGCTTCGCGCTGTCCGAGGCGGCGGACGGCGCGGGAGCGAATGCGCGTGTGGTGTTCGGAGCCATCCTTGGCACCGGCGTCGGCGGCGGCGTAGTCGTGGCAGGCCGGGTGCTCTCCGGAGCGAACCTCATCGCCGGCGAGTGGGGTCACAATCCGCTGCCGTGGCCCGCGCCAGAGGAGCTGCCGGGCCCCGAGTGTTACTGCGGCCGGCGTGGTTGCATAGAAACGTGGGGTTCCGGCCCCGGCATGGAGCGTGACCATGCCCGTCTTACAGGGCAGACATGCTCCACCCGCGAGATCGCCAGCCTCGCCGAGGCGGGCGATGGCGGCGCGCTGGCGACCGTCGCGCGATATCACGATCGCCTGGCGCGCGCGTTCGCGTCGGTGATCAATGTGCTCGACCCCGACATCATCGTGCTCGGCGGCGGCATGTCGAACATGCACGGTCTCGCCGACCAGATTGTCGCGCGCCTCCCGCCGTACGTCTTCTCCGATACCATCGAGACGCGGGTGGTACGAAATCGGCATGGCGACTCGAGCGGAGTGCGCGGCGCGGCGTGGGCGTGGCCGCTGTCCGGGGAATAGCGAGTTCTTCGCCATCCCGTATTTTGACCAGCACAGCCGCGCCATAGGCGCGATAGACATTCCAGCAATCTCTCCATGGGCCAGACGTTAGCTCGAGTCAGTACCGAAGTGCTTCCACCGCTCTACGCGCGGTGGGTGGATGAACTGCTGCAGCAGCCGCTGCCGCTGGAGACGCTGTCACCATGCAACGACTGCGTGATGTGCAAGCCTCCCAGCGAAGTGCCGCGTCCTGCGGCGCGGGGGCAGTTCAATCCCATCACGAAGTGCTGCACGTACATGCCCACGATCCCGAACTTCCTCATCGGCGCGGTACTGGTGGATGAGGATCCGGCGGCCGCGGAGGGACGCCTGACTTTGGAGAAGCGTCTCGATGCCGGTGTCGCGATCTCACCGCGCTGGGCGGCGATGACGCCGGTGTTCCGGCTGTTATACCAGCATGGAGAACGGAAGGCGTTCGGCCGCGCCACGTCCATGCGCTGTCCGCATTACCTCGATCGCGAAGGCGGGCAATGTGGCATCTGGCGGCATCGCAACTCGGTCTGCTCCACGTATTTCTGCAATCTCGAGCGCGGCCTCGTCGGCCAGCGATTCTGGGAGGAAATGAAAAGCTTCCTCGAGGCGATCGAGCTGTCGTTGAGCGAATGGTGCGTGCGCGAGCTCGACATCGGTGCTGACGCACTCGCCCGCCTCGATTCGCCGGCGCACGATGAAGGCTTCGCTCATCTCACCGCGCACGAGATCGATGGCGTGGCCGACGCCCACGAGCAGCGCGCTATCTGGGGCTCGTGGGCGGGGCGCGAGCGGGAGTTCTACATCGCCGCCGGCCGGATGGTCGAGTCCCTCACGTGGAAGGAGGTGCTGCGCATCGGCGGTGAGGACATCGCCAACCACGCGCAGCTGCTCGGCGTCGCCTACGCCGCGCTCATGAACGACGATGTTCCCGACCTGCTCACGTTCGCCCCCGTGCGCTCTGAGCCGGTCGACGACTACGTGAGTCGGGTCTGGGCGACTGGTCTCGATCTCGCACCGATCGAGATCCCGACGCCGCTCGTTTCCGCGCTCCGGCACTTCGATGGTCGCACCCCCACGCAGGACGCCATCTTCTCTGTCGTGTTCGAGACCCGCATGGGGCTGCAGAAGTGGCTCGTGGCGCGCCTCATGGATGCGGGCATCCTCGTGAGTCCCGCACCCGAGTAGCACACCCGCGTCGGCGTCCGGCGCTCTTTCTCACCCCGGGGCCCCGGGCTACCTTCGCGGCCAGCGGAAGGCGACGTGAGTCATTCGTGCCCCGGATACCTGATGCAGCTGCGACGAATTTCCGGTGCGGCGGCGCTGCTCGCGCTCGCCGCCCACACACCGGGCCAGGCCTCCTTCGTTAGGTCCGGGCCCACCACTGCCACCGCGAGTGACTCGGCGCTCTTCGCGCCACTGCGCTGGCGGAGCCTCGGCCCCAATCGCGGCGGACGGTCCATCGCGGTCGCCGGCTCCCCCACGCGGCCGCTGGAGTACTACTTCGGCGCGACGGGAGGCGGGCTTTGGAAGACCATCGACGGCGGTACGAGCTGGGCGCCGGTGACCGATGGCCAGCTGCGCAGCTCCTCGGTCGGCGCGGTCGCGGTGGCAGCCTCCGATCCCGACGTCGTGTACATCGGCATGGGAGAGACCCAGCTGCGGGGCAACATCATGCAGGGCGACGGCATGTACCGCTCCTCGGACGGAGGCCGGCACTGGTCGCCGGCGGGCCTCGAACAGACGCAAGCCATCTCCCGCATCCGCGTCGACCCGGACGACGCGAACCGCGTCTACGTGGCGGCCCTCGGGCATCCGTATGCACCGAACGACGAACGCGGGATCTTTCGCAGCGTGGACGGGGGTCGCGCGTGGCAGCGGATCCTGTTCCGCAATGCGCACACGGGCGCCGCGGACCTGGTGATCGACCCGGGCAACCCCCGCGTGCTGTATGCCACGCTCTGGGAGGTGTATCGCCGTCCATGGATGCTGTGGAGCGGCGGCGAGGGGTCCGGCATGTTCAAGTCCACCGACGGTGGCGACTCGTGGACGGACATCACGCGAAACTCCGGTCTCCCGCGGGGCGTGCTCGGGAAGATCACGGTCGTGGTCTCGCCCGCAGACAGCCGGCGCATATGGGCGAATGTGGAAGCCGCCGAGGGAGGGCTCTATCGATCCGACGACGCCGGTACGACATGGGCGCGGGTGAACGGCGGACGCAACCTCTGGCAGCGCGCGTTCTATTTCATGCGGCTGGCCGCCGACCCGCGCGATCGCGAGACGCTGTACGTGCTCAACTTCCTGCTGGAGAAGTCCACCGATGGTGGACGCAGCTTCACCCCGGTCGGCACGCCACACGCAGATCATCACGACCTCTGGATCGACCCGGGCAACCCGCGCCGCATGATCGAGGCGAACGATGGTGGCGCCAGCGTGTCGGTGACGGGAGGCGAGAGCTGGACCGCCCAGCGCTTCCCCACCGCGCAGATGTATCGGGTGGCGACGACGGACGAGGTGCCCTATCACGTGTGCGGCGCACAGCAGGACAACACGACCGTGTGTGTGCCAAGCGCCGAGAGTCATCTCGCGCCTCCGGGCTCCCCGCCCGGCGACTGGTTCTACGAGGTGGGCGGCGGCGAGAGCGCGGAGGTGGCGCCGCAGCCCGGCCACCCCGACATCTTCTTCGCCGGTTCCACCAACACGCTGACCCGCTACGACCGGCGCTCCGGTCACGCGCGCGACGTACAACCCCACCCGCGCATCGTGATGGGCGAGCCGGCATCGGCCATGCCCGAACGCTGGAACTGGACGTACCCGCTCGCGGTCGTCCCGCAGAACCCACGCGTGCTGTACGCCGGATCGCAGCATCTCTGGAAGTCGGTGGACGAGGGCCAGCACTGGCGAAAGATCAGCCCCGACCTCACGCGTGCCGACCCATCCACGATGGGGAACAGCGGGGGCCCGATCGTGCTCGACCAGGATGGGCCGGAGATTTATGCGACGATCTTCACCATCGCCCCCTCCCGGCGCGACACGAACACGATCTGGACCGGCTCCGACGACGGGCTCGTGCACGTGACGCGCAACGGTGGCGTGACGTGGAAAAATGTGACGCCGCCCGCGCTCCTCCCCAACACGCGCATCAGCCGGATTGATGCGTCGCCCCACCGGCCCGGCACGGCCTACGTGGCCGCCGAGCGACACCAGATGGACGACCGCGCGCCCTACATCTGGAAAACGTGTGATTACGGCACCACGTGGACGACCATCGTTGCCGGCATTCGAGAGGACGCGTTCGTGCGCGTCGTGCGCGAGGACCGCGTGCGTGAAGGATTGCTCTTCGCCGGCACGGAGCACGGCGTCTACGTGTCGTTTGATGGCGGCGGAGCGTGGCGGTCACTCGCCCTCAACCTTCCCGACGTGCAGGTATCCGATCTCGTGGTGGAAGCGCGAGATGTTGTGATCGCCACCCACGGCCGGTCGTTCTGGGTGCTGGACAACATCGCACCGCTGCGACAGCTGACGCCGGCCATGCTGCGCGGTGAGGAGGGCCGGGGGGCCCGGTTGCTGGCGCCGGCGGTCGCGCTCCGGCGCCTGTATCCGGCCGCGCTCGACTATTTCCTTCGCGCGCCGGTGGACAGCGTGCGCCTTGACATCGCGGACGCGGCCGGACGGCCGGTGCGTTCGTTAGGCAGCGGTCCCCGGGGCGCAGGCCTGCACCGCACGGCGTGGGACCTGCGGTATCCTGGCGCGACCGTCTTCCCCGGCATCGTGCTCGAGGGGGGCGATCCCCGACGCGGCATGTGGGCACCGCCGGGCCGCTATCGCGTGCGCCTCAGCGCCTTCAGCGCGGCCGGTGTGATCCGTGATTCAGGGCATGTTGTCGTGGCGAAGGACCCGCGACTTTCCGGTGTCAGCGATGAGGATCTTCGGCAACAGTTTGCGCTGGCCGCACAGATCCGAGATCGCGAGAGTGCGGCAAACGAGGCCGTGATCCGCATTCGGGCGCTGCGGGGCGACGTGAACTCACGCATGGCACGGGACACGGTCGGACTGGGTCGCGACCACGTGGGGCGACTTTCCGAGGCTACGCTGCCGCTCCTGCGGGAGATCGGGGCGGTGGAGGAGGGGCTGTACCAGGTCCGCAACCAGAGCCCCAAGGACAAGATTGCCTTCCCCATCCGGCTCAACGACCGCCTCACAGGGCTCCGGACCAACCTCGAAAGCGGGGACGGACGGCCCACGCAGGCGCACCAGCGCGTCTTTCGCGAACTGGCCGCGGAACTGGATGCGCTGCTCGCGCGGCTGACGACGACGCTGCAGCGGGATCTCGCACGCCTCAACGCGGCGCTGCACGCGGCGGGACTCGGTCCGATACGCGTGCAGGAGCTGCCGGTGAGCTGATTCGCGACAGAAAAAACGGATTGCAGCTGCCAGCGGCGTCACGGCTCGTCACGGCCCGCTTCCCCACGACCATGTCCTGCGTACATCATTGAAGCTGGCCCCGACTCCCGCTCCCCGAACCACCGCTGAATGGACAACATCACCCACACGCTCGCCGGGGCGCTCCTGGCGGAGTGTGGCCTCAAGAACCGATCGCGTCTCGCCTACCCAGCCCTGCTCATCGGCGCCAACCTGCCCGATGTGGACGCGCTTGCCTACCTGCTCGGCGGCAGCCTTGACGCGCTCAGTTTTCGCCGGGGGTGGACGCATGGCGTACTCGCGATGTTCGTCCTTCCGCTCCTGCTCGCCTTCGCGCTGATGGGGTGGGAGAGCTTCCGGCGGGGGCGCACGAGCGTCTATTCGCTCGCGGAGCAGAAGCGACCCACCTTCACCGCGCTCGCTGCAGTGTCGGCGGTGGGCGTGCTCTCACATCCCCTGCTCGACCTGCTGAACAACTACGGCGTGCGGCTGCTCATGCCGTTTTCGGAGCGTTGGTTCTACGGCGACGTTGCGTACATCGTCGATCCGTGGATGATGGTCATCCTCATCGCCGGTATCTGGTTGACGCGGAGCCGCGCGCGCGGCCGCGAGCGCTATGTGCTCCCCGCGCGCGTGGCACTCGGGGTCCTCGTGCTCTACGTGGGGGCGATGGCGGAGATCAGCCATGCGGCCGTGCGCGCGCTGGCCCGCGAAGCGGGGGTGACGGGTCTGATCTCTCCCCGCAAGGTCATGGTCGCCCCCGAACCATTCCGGGTTGCGACGCGAACGGGCCTCGTCGATACAGGAGACGCCTACGAGCGCTGGTGGGTGCAGTGGCGTTTCTGGGGCATCAGCGCGGCTCGGCTCGGCACCCAGATTGACAAGGGACAGCGCGATCCGCGTGCCGTGCGCGCCAGCGCCTCGCCCGACGGCCAGCGCTTCCTCCGCTGGTCCCGCTTTCCGTACTTTGTCTCCGGCGTGGACGGCGATTCGTTGCTCGTGCACCTTGGAGACGCCCGGTACAGCTCAGGCGTGGCGCCCACCTGGGCGACCACGCGCGTTGAACTCGCGCCGGGCGGGCCGTAGTCCAGTCGTTGGTGGCGAATACGGTGCGACAAGCGCCGCGACGGTAAACGATACCGTCGCGGCGCTTGGTCTTCCCCCCGGCG
>JBDSVW010000382.1:0-3360 GCA_039927015.1 Gemmatimonadaceae bacterium
CATTTCCTCCATCACGACGCTCCGGACAATCTCCGCCGCTTCGGTATTGATGCCGTCCGGGATGGAGTACAACGCACACAGGTAGGGCGGGATGGTGGCATGTTCCAGCTGCAGCGCCCACTGCAGGTGCTCAATGAGGTTCTTCCGGTCGGTGATGCCCCCGCGCGCAGAGAGGGAAGTGGCCAGCATCGAGATCGGCTGGATTGCACTCACCCTCATCGGGCTCGCGCCAGCACGGGGCGCAGCCTTGCTCGTCCTGGCCTTGTTCCCCGCTGGCGCGCCGGCAGCGGCCTGCTTCTTCTTCGACTTGCTTGGCACGATTCGGCCTCCGTCAGCGCAACTGCGTGAGCATGTCGTCGGCCGACATGAGTGCCAGCGCGACCCCGGTAATCGTGGGGTTGGACGCCCCCGCGGTGGGCATGCTGCCGCAGCCCACCACGTACAGGTTGTCGTGGTCCCAGCTTCGCTGATTCCGGTTGACGACGGAGTCGCTGCGGCTCACCCCCATCCGGTGCGTTCCCATGTGATGTCCCGAACCGTAGAACGAGAGATCCACCACCTTCCCGTCGGGCGTGCGATACGTCATGTGGCCCGGCGACGAGGCATCGAAGTGCGTGAAGATGTTCGCGTCGTCAATGCCCATGCCGTGAAAGACGGCGTTGGACACCGTGTTGGCCGACACCATCGCCTCCCGCGTGTAGTCCGACACGTTGTAGTTGATCACGGGACGGTAGCAGCCGATGGGATCCATGAACTCGGGATCAATCGTCACCCGGTTGCCCGGCTCCGGCAGCTGCTCAATCACGTACCCGATGCGCAGCTGCCGCGGAATCACGTCGCCCAGCTGGTTCCGCAGTTTCTTCCCCACCACGTTGTTTGCGAGCAGCCCGGAGACATTGGAGTTCGGGGGAAAGGTGGCGATGTCCCATCCCCAGTTGCCCAAGTCGATGCGGAACGCCGCAAAATCCCGGCGGAAGGCGCCGTCGCGGAACGAGGGAATCTCCGACGTCTGACCCGGGCCGCGGAAGGTACCTAACGACTCGGGCGCCAGCGCCCACGTGAGGAAGAACGGGTGATCCATCAGGTTGCGGCCCACCTGGTCGCTGGAGTTCGCCGCCCCCGACGCCAGCAGCAGCTTGGCGTTCTCCACCGCGTGCGCCGCCGCCACATAGATGGTGGCGGTGGCGGTCACGGTCTCGTACTGGTTCGATCCCTCCGAGGCATAGCGCTTGTACTCCACCCCCTTGATCCGCCCGTTGGCGTCGATCAGCAGGCGCGACGCCACCGCCTGCGTGACGATGGTCGCAAGGTCGCGATTGAGCTGGTTGAGGGTCTTGAGGGCGCTGTACTTCGCCTGCACGGGACAGATGGGAATGCAGCTCGCATTCCCCTCGCAACGCTGCCCGATCTCCGGCGCACCTACAGCCCCCACCGGCTTGTAGTCGCCACGGGGAATGGAATTGCGCGCCTGCGGCAGCGAACTGACCGTCATGGGATAGTCCTGGCCGCCGAAGTTCACCGACACGCCCTGCACGCCTCTCGCAATCACCGTGTCGCTGTAGCTTTGAGGAATGCGCTCCATGGGATAGTCGTAGTCCTCAGGGAACCACATGCCGAAATGCATCTGGTCCTCCTTGTTGCCCGCCACCCCCAGCGCCTCCTCGGCCTGGCAGTAGTACATCTGCAGGTCGTCGTACGACAGCGGCCAGTCCACGCCGTTGCCGTACATCGTCTTGAGGCGGAAGTCGTTGGGGACCATGCGCGGGCACGTGCCCAGCCAGTGCAGCGAGGTGCCGCCCAGCGATCGCAGGTACGTGGACGCGAACGACAGCGGCCCCTGCTCCACCTGATAGCCGGAGAGCACGGGCACGCGGTTCATCACGTTGTGCACATCCTGCGAGTACGTGGACTGCGCGTTCGGGTTCGGCGGATACGGGGCGTTCGGCTCCTTCACCAGCGCGGCACGGAAGGTGTCCACGTACGTGCGATATCCCTCGTACGTCACGCCAGAGGCGCGGCCCGCCTCCAGGATGAGCACGCGCTTGCCCTGCTTCGTCAGCCGCGCGGCGACCAGCGCCCCCACGGGCCCGGCGCCGATGATGATGGCATCCCAACCGTCAGTTGCAACCGCGCTCATGGCGTCGCTCCCTTGGGGGGCAGCGCCCACGAGCCATACCCCGGTTGTTTCGCCCCCTGTGGATGGGTGAATATGGCCTTCCACACCAGCCCCTCGACGTAGGACTCGGGGGACAGGATGGACGTCTGGTCCAGGGCGCTCGCGCCGTGTGCGTCACGCCAGTCGGCCGGCATCTGGTTCCACTGGCCCGTATACCACAGGAACGCCAGGTTGCGCGTCAGGGGACCGAGCGTCGCGTCGGATGCCATCAAGTGCACCAGCAGCGCCTCGACTCGCTCGGGCTCTTCCTTGGCTTTTTCCACGAGGTCGGCCCATGCCTGCAGCAGCCGAGCCGTCATGCCCTCGCCCACGATCGACAGCAGCGCGCCAAGGTAGCTCTCCACCATGCCCGTGCCGTTCAACTCGGCATCGTCGTACCCGGTGAGCGCCTCCGACAGCTGCAGGAAGCGCGTGCGGGTCAGCGCCGAGGGCGCAGGTATGGGGCGCGGCGGAAGCTGCTGGGGGACACTGGCGGAATGACCGGTGTGCGCGGATTGTCTCCTGCTCGTATCACGCGGTGAATGCGTCATCCCCGTTCTCCCTAAATGTCCGCCCAGTACGCGCTGGCCTCGGCGATGCAGGGCGGGCTCGTGTAGGTCTGGATAGCCACCGCGGGACGCGTCCCGATCAGCGACTCCATGTCGAGTCGCATCTGGTGCGAGCTGTCGCCCATGGTAACCGACACCGCCGACGCCTGCGTGCCCGTGAGGAAGTATGTGTCGTACATGCCGAAGTAGTTGCGCCTCGAGCCTGCCACGCGCTTTTCCTTCTCCACATAGCTCAGGTCTATCCATTCCGACATGTTGCTCGGAACGGAGTGCAGGCCGTCCAGTGACACCTGCGCCTTGTAGATCTCCAGGCTGGGCGTGGCGCTGTCAGTGCACGTCCACGTATGCTGCGTCTGCCCGGGATTGTTGAGCGCCGGCACGTTGTAGCTGTAGGACGTGAGGAACTTGTTCTCGAAGAAGAGCTGCACCCCGGCGGCAATAGCCACCGGACTGTCGCACGCCACCCATACGCGGTATGCGCCGGCTCGCTTGGTCTGCTCGCCGTTGAGCAGGAAGTCGCGCACCGTCAGCTCCGACGGAACCTTGGACGCGACGCTGGTCGCCGACGCCATGATGGTCAACTCCGTCTCATTGAAGCCGCCGCCCCCCTGGTTGCCGGGAAAGCCGACGCCATAC
>JBDSVW010000383.1:0-20371 GCA_039927015.1 Gemmatimonadaceae bacterium
CCACGTCTTGTCGATCGGCTGGTACGGCGAGACGGCCTTGTAGTCCACGGTGGGCAAGGCGTGCGTTTCGTCGGCGCGGACGGAAAGGCCCTTGGCCCCCGACACCGCATTGACCACGCGAACCAGCGCTTCCCCGCGCTTGTCCGCCAGGTCCCCGGAGATGGAAGTCGAGGTCTCGCCATCCGCAGTGCGGGTGGCCACGGCCTCGTCTGTTTGTGCATCGCGCCCGCACGCAGCAAGCACCGCTGCAGTGACGAGCAAGGAAGTCAAGCGAATAGTCGATGTCATTGAAGCTCTCCGGTAGCGAGTTCTGAAGTGGAACATGAGGTGAAGCCGCACGAGACCGGCGTGGGAGTGAGGAGCCGCAAGTTGCGCCGCAACCAGGCGTCCACCTCGTCCTCCAGGATCCGGACGTCCTGCTGCGTTCTACGCTGCAGCATGCCGACGAGCTGCAACCGACATCCCAGCACCTGTTCCACGTCGTCACGGACCAGGCGCGCATAGGCAGCGTGGAGCCTTCCTCGCCACTCCCTCCACGCGCCGGACAGCATGTGCTGCCAGCGTCGCACCGAGGGAATGTCGGTCCGACGCATCATGTTGACGTGCATCTCGTCTAGCTGCATGACGACTGGGCGCGGGGATCAGCGAGCGGGAGAATCCCGCTTGGGAAGACAAGCTGCTACCGACCGCTCGCGACCGCTATTTGTCTGCAGAGATGACTTAGAGTGCACCGCAGGAGGGGGGAGCGTCCCCTCCTGGTGCGGCAGGAACGTCTATCTCCTGAGGGTTAGAGGGGGCTCGCTGCCCGACATAGCCCACGGGCGCCGCGCGAGGGGCGACAGCAGCGACAGCCCCTGCGAGTGAGCGGCTCTCGCCGCCCACAACGATCAGTGGGCGCGTGCAGTCAACTGGTGCTCGATCATGTCCATCAGCTCCGCATAGTCCACCGGCTTCACCAGATGGCCGTCGAAGCCGGCTTCGCGCGTCTTGCGCCGGTCCTCGACCTGACCCCAGCCGGTGATCGCGATCACGACCGCCTGCCGCCCACCCGCCATCGCCCGCAGTGCGCGGCACGTCTCGTACCCGTTGCGTCCGGGCATCCCGATGTCGAGCAGCACTACGTGGGGTCGAAGGATCCCGAACCAGCGCAGGGCGGCCACGCCGTCGTACGCCACCTGCACCTCGTTTTCGCCGAGTCGGAGGAGCATGGCCAGCGTGTCGGCGCTGTCCACGTTGTCGTCGGCGACGAGCAGTCGGAGGGCCGTCGGAGTTGGCGCCGGCGGGGGCGCTGACGCTGGCGCTGGCGCAGGCTCGGGTACCCTGATCAGCTTCGGCAATCGCACCTCGAATCGGCTTCCCCGTCCGCTGCCTTCGCTCGATGCGCGCACGGAACCGCCGTGCATCTCGACGATTCGCTTCACGATCGTGAGGCCGATGCCCAGGCCGCCCCGCGGATCCTCCGGCGCCACATGTCCCTGCACGAACAGGTCGAACACGATGCCCATGCGTTCGGTGGAGATGCCGATGCCATCATCCTCGACGACCACCACCACCTCGTCCCCCTCGACCGACGCCGTGAGGCCCACACGGCCGCCGGCGTTGCTGAACTTGCACGCGTTGCTGAACAGGTTGGAGAACACCTGCGTCAGTCGCACGGCGTCGGCATCCAGCGGCACCTCTTGGTCTGGCAGCGACACCACCAGCGCATGGCGCGACGCCTCGATGAGCGGTCGCGCCGTCTCCAGCGCCTGAGCGATCACTACGGAGAGCGAGGTGCGCGCGCGACGCAGCTCCATGGTGCCGCGACTCACGCGCGACAGGTCGATGAGGTCATCGACCAACCGGAGCATCTGCGCCAGCTGTCGTTCCATGACGGCGTGCAACGACTCCACCTTCTCCGGTTCCGACTCCCGGCCCAACAGGTGCAACGCGTGACGCATCGGCGCCAGCGGGTTTCGCAGTTCGTGGGCAAGCGTCGCCAGGAACTCGTCCTTCCGGCCATCCGATTCGCGCAATACCTCTTCCATCTCGATGCGGTCGGTCACGTCGGTGCTCGTGCCAAACCATCGCACGATGCGTCCCGGCTCGTCCCTGATTGGCACCGCGCGCGCCAGGAACCAGCGATAGGCACCATCCGCGCCGCGCAGGGGAAACGTTTCCTCCCATGCCTCGCCCTCGGTGAAGCTCTACGAAAGCGTGGTCAACACCCGCTCGCGGTGCTCGGGGTGAAGGAATCCATCCATGCCCCATGCCTTCATGTCCTCCAGCGAGGTGCCCGTGTATTCGAGCCACCGCTTGTTGTACCACCTGACCGCTCCCGTGCGATCGGCGGTCCATGCGAGGATCGAGATGTTGTCCGCCAGCGTGCGAAAGCGCTCCTCGCTCTCGCGCAATTCCGCCTCCGCCGCGACGCGCGCCGTCACGTCCAGCGTGAAACAGCGCGTATGCTTGAACGTGCCGTTCTCGATCAGGGGCGTGGACCGGATGAGCACGTGCCGGATGCTGCCGTCTCGCGCCCGCAAGCGTGCCCGCTGGTCCTGAATGGGCTCCCCCTGCGTGAGGCGCTGCATGACGGATGCGATGACGTCTTCATCCACATGAAAGTCCGCGACACTGCGCCCGATGTACTCGCTCGGCTCGTAGCCCAGCATGCGTAGCTCCTCACGATTGGCTCGAAGGATGACGCCTGTCGGTCCCACCCAGTGCAGGCCGATATTTTTTTGTCGAAAAAATCAGTGAGTTCGCGCTCGCTTTCCCGCACCGGCTGCTCTGCCTGACGACGCTCGGTCACATCCCGAAAAACCAGGGCGCATCCTGTGACGTCGTCGTTGCGGTCCCGAATGGGAGCGGCACTTTCCTCGATCGCGCTCGCGCGCCCATCGCGACTGAGGAGCAGGGTATGGTTGGCGAGTCCCGCAATGGCACCCTGCGCCAGCGCCCGCGCCACCGGGCTCGGGGCTCCCTCGCGCGTCGATTCGTCGACGATCACGAAGACAGCTTCATGCGAGCGCCCCACAGCTTCGCTCGTGCTCCATCCCGTGAGCGACTCCGCGACGGGATTCATCTCGGTGATGATCCCGGCTTGGTCCGTGACCATCACGCCGTCAGCGATGCTCTGCAGCGTCATGTGCAGCTGCTCGCGCTGGGCCCCCTCGCTGCGCTCCGCGGCGTGTCGGCGCTCCATTTCCTTCAGCAGTTCCTGCTGGCGGCGCGCGAGGTCGCGGCGGGCGGCATGCATCGCCTCGGCGAAGCCGGTCGCAATGGCTCCCATGCTCACGAACAAAACCAGCTTGAGCGCCCCTGCCGGGCTTTCGACGCGGAACGATCCAGCTGGAGGAATGAACAGGTATTGGCTCAGCGCCGCGCTGAGCACGGTGGCGATGAGGCCACCGCGAACGCCCCCGTACCACGCCCCTGCCATGACCGCCGCGAAGAACGTGACAAACCGGACGTCCAGCGCCAGCCACGTATTCAGCAGGTATCTGGATACCGCGGCGATAGCCGATGCAGCGACAGCGACCGATATCGTGGCCGTCAGGGATCGATGTTCCGCGTTCACCGTGTCGATGCCTCCGCGCTGCCTCAGGGAGCGATGGATATCGGGTTCATGCCTGTACGAACCGCTAATCCCGTCCATCGTCGGGCGCAACGGGAGCCGGAACCGTGGGGCTCCGCCCCCCGCTGCCCACGAACGCTGGTCGCACGGCCCGTCCTGTTACGCGAACGGGCAGGTGAACTCAGAGTCCCGCTCGAGTGGATCCGCGGCCTGCCATCCGGTCGTCGGGGTCCGGTACGCCGCTGTCATCGCGCCATACCGACGCGAGATTTCTGGCCACAGTGGAGAGCACGTCGCGGCTCGCTGTGTACCCCTCCTCCTGCAGGAAGGCGATGACCGCGCCGGGGATGATGTTATGGAGCGTCATCACCGACTTGGCATGGTTCTGGAGATGCTTGTGCGCGATCTCCGCGACTTCGTCGTCTCCCAGGGAGAGCGCCGTGGTATGCAGCATCACGTAGCCGATACTTGCCAGCGAGACCGCCGTATAGTCGTCCCGCAAGTTCTTGGGGAGCTTCTCGGTACGAACGAAGTCCACCGCCGCGGCCCCGGCGCCAAGGACCGATGAGGCGGCCTTCTTCACCATCTCGGCGAATCCCTGTCCCAACTCCTCACGCCGATCCGCGAGGGACTCCAGCACGGAGATGTGCTGTTCGCATGTGGCGTGGATTGTGCGAAGGGCGCTGGCGGTCTGCTGATCCTCGTCGAGGTCGCTGATCTGGCCCGCCAGGGCCTTTTCGAGGTGATGTTCGAGCGCCACCATGTCGGTGACGTAACTGGCTATGGCTGCGGCAGGCTTGGGAGTCATGACTCCTCCATACAAGTTCGGATTTGTTAAGGCGCAGCGTTCGCCGCGCGTAACCCCAACCATAGGATTCGTCGCTCCACTCAGCCATTCGCCCATAGTGGCGGATTGGGCTACCCCTCAAGGAGCCCAACGCGCAGCCCTGCTCGCGATCGGTGCCAGCGTCAGAGTGATCGAATAAGCCCGCGGCGCAGCGCCACCGTGATGGCCTGCGTCCGGTCACGGGCATCGAGCTTCTGAAGGATCGCCTTGACGTGCGCCTTTACCGTGCCCTCGCTGATGAAGAGGGTGTTGGCGATCTCCTGGTTCGACTGCGCCTTCGCCAGGCACCCGAGCACTTCCATCTGGCGCGGCGTCAGCGCGTCCGTCGCCACGTGCTCGGCAAGCTTCGCCGCGATCTGTGGCGAGATGGATTTGCGACCCGAGTGCACGATGCGGATAGTCTCGAGCAGCTTCGCGGAATCCACTTCCTTCAGCAGGTAGGACGAAGCGCCGGCGCGCAAGCCGCGGAAGATGTCCTCGTCGGTGTCGTAGGTCGTCAGGAGAATCACGCGCGCGTTGGGATTCGACTCGCGCATCGCACGCGTAACCTCGACACCGTCCATTGGGGTCATGCGCAGGTCGACGATGGACACGTCGGGCAGGAGCGAATGGAACAGCTTGATGGCCGTCTCGCCATCGCCGGCCTGGCCCACCACCTCGATGCCCCGCTGCGACGAGAGCAGGGCAACGAGCCCTTCGCGCAAGATGGTGTGGTCATCGACCACGAGTACCCGGATCGCCGCCTCGGCGGGCGCCCCGAAGACAAGCGTGCTGGGAAGGGAAACGGATTCGAACACTCGGCATCTCTCCATCTATCGGGACCTGACGCGATTACATCTCTCGCTGCTTGATAGGACGCAGGGGGCAAAAGGTGCCCCGCCGACCCTGCAAATCACCACGCAAACTTCCAGGAGAGCAGCGCGCCGACGAGCTGGATGGTGCGCAGCGGCAGGCCACTGCTGAGCGACGGGGTGCGCGGCTGGTAGCGCGTTTCGAGCGTTCCGCGCAGCGTGAATCGGTCGGTGAGCCGCCGCTCAATGGACGCGCCCGGTATGGCCAGCGTCGGACGGATGCGGCCAAGTATGAAGGTGCGGCGGTCCACGTACTTTCCGATCTCGAGTTCCGTTCCGCGCAGCAGCGTCCCCGCGCCACCTAACGACAAGTCGCGCGGTAGTTGCGCCGGCGTAATGTTGAGCACGTCGGCGCCGGTGGCCGTCACCAGGTCGGCGCGTGCTGCGTCAACCAGTGCACCCAGCGCGATGCTGGCCAGCTGTCGCGTGGCCAGCGCCGCCACGCCGCCTTCTCCGCCGCCCTCGAGACCGGTGCCGGAGAACTGCAGCAACGCCGAGGACGACCGGCCGAAGGCGAGGTATGAGATGAGGTCGGACTGCGACAGTTTCGGTTGCGCGTCGCTCTCCAGCGAAACCGCGGGTCGGTCGAGCGTTCCCCCGATCACCACCCGGATGTCGAAGGGCGCTCGGCCTGCCTGCTGCACCTCGTACTTGGCGAGTATCTGCAATACCGGGTTGAGCGTCTCGCCGCCAAGGAATCGCACGGCCCCCCGTGACACGATGAAGCGCTTGCCGAGGAAGGTGTAGCTTCCCTGGTCGGTGTAGAGCGAGCCCGTGACGAGGTAGTCCTCCCGGCCCGGGATCGCGCGCACCTCGATGTTGCCGTACATCTCGATGTTCGCGTCGGACGATCGCGCGAACGTCCCCCGGCGCACCTCGAGGTCGAGTTGCATGCTCAGGTTCGCCAAGGCGCTGGGCGTGGCCTCGACGCCGAGCGCCAGCGCGGTTGCGGTATCCACCACGGAGAACACTGCGGGGTCGGCGGTGCTGATCACGTCGAACTGCTCGGGATCGGGGATGTAAAGCACGCCTCGGGTAATGGCGGCATTGCCGGTGACGGTCAGGGTGTCGATGGGCCCCGACACCTGGATATCTGCGTCGGCGAAGAGCTCGCCGCGCTCGTCGTCCAGCACCTGCGCATCGCGCGCCTGCACCGTGAGGCGCACGGTGGGATTGGTGAGATTGGCGAACGAAATGGCTCCCTGCCCGCGAATGGCGCCGCCGCTGTATGCCACCAGGGAATCCACCACCAGCGAATCCCCCGCCATATGCAGCTGGCCCGCGCCATTGTGCAGCACCACGCCCGTCTCCACGAGGCGCACCCGCGGAATTGTCACACCGAGATCGCCCGTGACGATGGACTTCTTCCACGTGCCGCCAATCTTGATGTCGCCCTGACCGTGTCCCTGCAGGTCGGCGATCGCATCGCTGAGGTCCGCCAGCGGCGCCAGCGGGATGCTGTCCCCCGTGATGCTCACGTCGAGTGTCCCTGCTTCTGGCAGGCGTTGCACGGTGGAATCGCCGCGCGTGAGATCGAGCGGCACCGAGCCGGCCGCCTTCGCGAGTTCCGCTCCCGAGTCGCTGCGCATGCGGACATCGAACCCGAGGCGACGCGCATCGTAGTCAAACGTTGCGTGCGTTTCCGGGTACGGCACACCGTCATACGACGCCTGCACCAGGGACGCACGGCCCTTCAACAGGGGGTTCCGTTGCGTGCCGGTGTATGTGGCCTCCGCCGAGAACACCCCGTCGAGGGGCACATCACTCTGCAGCATGGTGAGCCACGGCGCCACACGCACGCGCTCGGCCACGAACTCCAGCGTACCGGCGTCGACATCCGGCACCTCTCCATTCACGAAGATCCGCGCGCCGTTGGCTCGCTCTCCGTCACGCAGCTCGAGGGAGTCGACGGTGAGCCCCTTGCCATGCCAGCGCACGACGCTCGGCCGCGTCGAATGCCAGTCAGTGGAATCGAGGCGCATCCGGATGTCGCGCAGCCGCAGTTCGCCCTCCCCGGCGCTTACCGCATACTCCGCGTCCATGAGATACTCGGCGGTATCGCCGGGGAAGAAGGTCAGGTGCGCATCGCCCTCACCCCGGTGATAGCTGCCCCTGAAGCGCGTGCTGTCGAACGCAAAGCCCGCCGCGCGCACCGAGTCCACACCGCCGTCAACGCGAAGGGTGTCGAATGACGTGAAGGCGTGCAGCCACTGCGCGCGCACGCTTCCGGCACCCAGCAGGTTGCCGCCCCATACGATGCCAGGTGTCGCTGCCGTGGCGCTCACGTTCGCCGCCTTGACGCTTCCGGCGAGTTCACCGGCGACCGTGAACGAACCGCTGACGGAGTCGCGCGCGACGGGTGGCAGCACCACACCAGGAGGGGCGGGGGGCCGTGCCGGGTCCTGCCGCAGGTCGGCGGCGAGCTGTGCCGCGGGATCGTTCGCGGCTACGGCGTGTTCCCGCAGCGAGTCGGCGCGCGCACGTAGCCGGGCGATGCGAACGGCAATCGCGGGGCGCGGCTCCACGACCCCGGTATCGCCGGTCGCAATCCAGCGCGAGAGGCCGCCGAGGTCTTCCACAGTGGCCGAGAAGCGCATGAGTCCCTCGCGTCCGTCCACCAGGCCCACGCTGCCGTTGGCCGTCATGCCGCCGAAGGTGGCGCCCGCCCACAGCGTGTCGACGTAGAGCATGCCGCGCGCCGCGCGCGCGTCCATGGCGACGTTGCGGAACTCCGCGCTGTCGATCATGAACAGCTGCAACCTTGACCTCAGCGAGGCGTCGAGCGTGGCGAGGTCGGTGCCGCGCCCCTGCAGCTCCGCATCGCCGTCCACGAACATGATTGGCAGCGAGGGGAGGATGACCTGCGGAGCGACATCGCGCAGGTGGATCGATGCATTGTACGTGAGCTCGTCGCCCGCGCTGCGTTGCAGTCCACCTTCCACCTCTACGCGACCGCCTTCCACGAGCGCGAGGATCACCTCGCCGGTCAGCTGTCGCGGCGTGCCCCTCACCTTGGCGCTGCCCGAAACGCTTCCCTGAAGGTCGAGGCTGTCCACGAAGGACTCCACAATGCCCATCGACAGGCGATCGATCTGCGCGGTGACGTCGAAGCGCGGAACGCTGGATGGCGCCACGCTTCCCACCAGGCGCGCCACCGACCGGTCACCGCCGTTGTCGTGCTGCACCCGGAAGTTGCCGCGCAGGAGCCCGGCTGAGGAGCCGCCTAACGTCCCATCGACGGTCACCACGCCTTGCACCGGCATCTCGACGTCGAAGTCCCTGGCGAGGCTGAGCGGCACCCGCTCCGCGCGCAGCGAGAGTGCGCGCGCGGTGATGGCCTCCCCGAATCCCACCCCGCCGCGCGCCACCACGCGGAACGCCGGCTGCCCCGCCGGATGCAACCGGGCGTCCACTTGCAGCTGCAGGTCGTCCATCGGGCCGGCCAGGATCGCCCGGCCGCTCGCCTCGCCGCGTAGCGGCACCTGCACGCCGGGAACGAGGCGTTCCACCAGCTCGGCGCTGACGCGCTCGGCGTGGAGGTCGGTGTCGCGAAAGCGTACCAGGCTGTCGATGACCAACCCCAGCCGTCCCTCTATGCGCGCGTCGCCCACCGCGACGGTCGCGTTCGTCACGGTGTATTCACTCGCCGCGGAATCGCGGATCGCCATCAGCAGGTCGAGGCGGGCCGTGCCGGTTTCCGGCAGCTCCGGATAGAGCGCGCGCACGTCGGCGAGCGCGAGTTGCGGGACCTTGAGCGCGACGTGCACATCGCCGCTCCCCAGCAGATAGGTGAGGGAGCCAGCCGCCTGGCTGGAGGGAAGCGCGAGCCGCAGGTCGGGGATCACCAGGCTGTCGTCGGCGATGCGAAGGCGCCCCGCGAACTTCCGGATCACCAGCGACGGCGGATTGAAGGGCGTGGCGGTCATCGACAGCGAGTCCACGTCGATGCGCATACCCGTCATCGCCGGATCGGCAATGATGGTTTCGCCCAGGCGGCCGTCGATGTTCGTGAATGCCATCTGCTGCCAGAGCGAGCCGCCAGTGCGTTCCACGCGCACGCGTGTCGCTCCCGCCAGCGCCGCCGCGATGAGACTGTCGCGGGTGCCCGCCGCCCCTGCCTCGTCAGGGCTCCACGGGCGCCGCACGGTGAGCACACCGTCCTCGAGTGCGACACCATGTAGCGTGACCCAGTCCCCGAAGCCGAGGACGGAGTCGGTCGCCGCGGAATCGGAGCGAGGAAAGATCCGCTCGTAGTTCCACTCACCCGCCCGCGACTGCACGAGATGTATGATCGGACGCACCAGCGTGATGTCCGACAGCTCGATGCGCTTGGAGAGCAGCTGGCGGGAGTGCATGCGCGCGTCAATGCGCTCGATCTGCACGAAGGGCGCACCGGTGGAGTCGGCAATGCGCACGTCCACCAGCGCGAACTTGCCCAGCAGGCTTCCCTCGATGCGGCCGATGTGCACCTGCCCGTGCGCGACCCCGTCCAGCGTGGACAGCGCGCGGCGACGCACGACATCCCGGCCCCAGTCGGTGCGGAGCAGTACGGCAACGCTGGCCACGCCCACGATGGCCACGACGGCCACGATGCCGAGTCCCGCCGCAAGCCATTTGACGTTGCGCCGCATCAGAAGGCGGGCCCGATGGCCAGGTGGAGCGTGAGCCGGCTCGAGAGCAGGCCCAGAAAGCCGCCGGTGGCCTTGGCCGGATCGTAGCGACGACTGGTCTTGAGCGTGACCAGCTGGAAGTTCCCGTCGCTATCGGTGACCTGCGTGATGACGGGAAGCGCCTCCACCACGCGCGGCCTGAATCCCAGGTCGAGTCGCACTGGTCCCGCCGGTGTCGCGAAGCGTATCCCCACGCCGGGGGTGATGGCCGCCGTCGCGCCGAGCGCGTCGGAGAATCGCCGTGTCCCGACGATGGCGCCATCCACGAAGGCGGCGCCCGACAAACCCGGCAGCAGGGCGATAGGAAAGCGGAACTCCACGCTCGCCTCGGCCAGCGTCGTACCGCCTAACGGGCGGGGCTGGAACGCGCCGTCCTTCACGCCGGCCAGGTTGGGGTCGCAGCTGCCGCTGGCGAGGTCGGCGGACGAACACGGCGACGCGAGGGTGGTGTCGCTGAGGGCCGCGGGATCGACGGTCAGCACCCGCGGGCCGAGCTGATTCTCCCCGTACCCGCGCACCGACTGCGATCCGCCTGAGTAGAGGAGCTTTCTCGGATGCAGCACCTGCTCGGCGCTCCCCTCCACGCCGAGCAGCCGGTTGGCGCTGGAAAGCGCACGGACCGTCCCGAGCCGCACGCGGCCGGCCAGCACGTTCTGCTTGCCCACGCGACGGTACGCACTGGCGGTGAGCGTGGCGCGATTGTACGCGAAGTCTGACGCGGTGTACTCCGACGCATGTTCCACGTCCAGTCGCGTCCGCACGCCACGGGTCGGGTCGCTGGCGTCGTCCGTCCGGTCCATTTGCGCCACGAACGACAGGGGCGCAAGCGGATGGCGCGCCGACACGACCGCGATGTCCGAGGACAGGCAGAGGCCGACGGAGACACAGAAGTAGACGTCGGTGGCCTCGATGCGCGACGCTTCGAACGTGTAGCCCGTCGTGGCACTGGACCGCGAACCGAGGCGACGGGTGATGGCGAGTGTTGCGCCTGCGCCGTTGTCCGTCACCACACCCGGCACACTGCGCCGATGGGTGAAGATCGTGGCGCCGAGCTGGTTGAGCGGACTGAGGAACCACGGCTGCGCGAACTCGAGGCTCGTGGCAAACGTCGGCTTGAGGAACGAGCCGCGATCGGCGGGCGCGGCGCCAGCGGTGACATCATCGAACACGCCCGCGCCATTGAGCTGGTGCGCCATCAGGTTGCTCACCGTAGCCCGCGCCGTCAGCCGCCTCGCGCCGCCCAGGAAATGGTAGCGCGTGAACGCGGCTTCCAGCTGCAGGAAGTCGGCGGTGGTGAAGCCCCCGGACAGTTCGAGGTCGTGCAGGGGGGCTTCCAGCACGCGGAGATCCAGCGTCTTCGCCGTGTCGCTGGACTCGCGGCTGCTCAGCTCCACCTCGGTGAAGAGTCCGGAGAGATAGAGCTCCCGCTGGCTTTCCAGCACCACGGAGCGACGATAGAGGTCGCCGGTGTGAAAGTGCAGCAGCCGGCCGATCGTCCGGTGTGAGACGGCGTCGTTGCCGGTAATGTTGAGCGTCCCGATGGTGCTCGGACGTCCCGCGTGCAGCGCGAGGGTGACAGGACCCGCATTTGCCTCATTCGAGACCTGCGACGTGTCGAGTGCGAGCCGGGCGTCGGCGTATCCGCGTTCCCATAGCGCGTCGCGCAGCAGGCGCATGCTCGAGTCCATGGCGACGAGGTCGAGTGGCTCGCCCGCGCGCAGCAGCAACAGGCGCTGCACCTCAGCGGTGGGCAGCACGCTGTCTGACTGCGTCACATCGAGCCGCGAGATGACGGTCGGCGCGTTTTCCTTGATGTCGAACACGATGCGCACGCCGCCGCCCACCTTCTCCGTGCGCGAGGTCACCACCACATCTCGATAGCCCCGTCTCCAATAGAAGAGGCGGATTCTCAGCGCGTCGCGGCGCACCTCCGGGGGATCGAGATAGGAGCGCAGCGCGAACAGCGGCGAACGACTGAACACGCAGATCGGGGCATAGAGCAGCGAACGGCACTCCGTTGGCCGCGATGCGAGCCCCTGACGCAGCGCCGTCCGGTTCACCGATTGTACGCCATTGAGCCGGATGTCGCGCACCAGGGGATGCTCATCGTCAGCGCGTCCCTGCGCGCCAGCCACGCTCGCGATAACCATCGCGAACGCCACCACCATGCCGAGTCGTAATGAGGTGGAACACTTCATGTAGTCGGTCCGTCATCGCGCACCGCGCCTTCCATGGGTGGCGGCTCGGAGTAATCACGCGACGCAAAGGCGCGCGTGAGTTCCGCCCCCAGCAGTACGATCAAGGTGGAGTAGTACACCCACACGAGAATAACGGCAATCGTGCCCGCCGCCCCAAAGGGAGACGCGAGTGAACTCTGCCCAAGGTACAGCCCGATGACTTTCTGCCCCAGCGCAAAGAGGATGGCGGTAACAAGCGCGCCGGCCGCCACGTCGGCCCAGGCCAGGCGCACGTCGGGTAGCACGCGGTACAGTACACCAAAGAGCAGGGCGGGAATCGCGAGGGAGATGAGCTGGTTGATGACGCTGACCAGCACGGGCCACCCCGGCGTGAACTCGGCGAACCAGTGGCCGGCCGCGCTCACTGCGGCGCTGACGGTGAGCGAGACCATCAAGAGGAAGCCGATCGAGACGACGACGCCCAGCGAGCGCAGGCGGCGCACAACGAGCTGCTTGGCGTTGAACCCGGCACCGGTCGTCGTCTTCACGTGCCAGATCTTGTTGAAGGCGGCCTGCAACTCCACAAAGGCGCCCGTGGTCGCGAACAGGAGGCCCGCGATGCCGAGGACCGTGGCGCCAATGCCATCGCGCGGCTCGGCGGCCCGCTGCAGGATGGCCTGCACCGCGCGCGCACCATCAGTGCCGATGAGCCCACTGATCTGCGCCACGATCTCTCCGCGCACCGCCGCCTGCCCAAATACGAGGCCGGCAATACCGATGACCGCCAGCAGCACGGGCGCCAGCGCAAACAGCGTATAGTAGGCGATCGCCGCCCCGTGCCGGGGCGCGCTGTTGTCAATCCAGCAGACAATCGCCTGCCACCCGAGCTGCAGGAAACGGCGGGGCGTGATGGGCGAACGTGCCGTCACTCTACCAGCCGGGTTGCAGCTGGAAGCCGAACACCCAGTTCTTCTCGGGACGCTGGAACGGCTTCGCCCAGTAGAACTCGCCGATGGCAAAGCCGAACAGGCTGGCGCGCACCGACACGCCAGCACTGAAGACCGGCACGCGCTCGGTGGTGTTGCGGTCGAACGTGAGGTCGATCTTGTCGCCGCTGTTCCACGCGTAGCCCGCGTCGACGAAGGGTGTCACCTCGGTCGGCAGGAAGCTGAGCGGGATGAGCCCGAACTGTCGCGTCCCGAAGAGCGGAATGCGCAGCTCGACGTTCGCCACGCCGATCCGGCTCCCGCTCAGGCGGTCGAACTGCGGACAGTCGCTGGGCCCGCCGCCGGAGCACTCCGACGCGTCGAAGCTGCCAGGATCATAGCCGCGAATGAGGTAGGGCTGCCCGACGAACAGCGGCTGCAATCGCGTGCTCTCCGCCCCCGAACCGTAGCGTCCGAAGTGCATGCCGCGGAATGCCAGCGTGAGCGGACGCGCGAACAGGTACCGGCGGTAATCGGCGAGCGCGGTGGTGTAGTTCAGCGTGCCGAAACTCGGCGAGACCTCGAAACGATAGCGGCCGCCCGCCACGGGTGACGTGAATCCGAAGAAGGAGAAGTCCCCCACATAGGCCGCCGTGGCGGTGCCGAAGGTGAGCGCGGAGCCGGAAGGCAGGTCGCGGCTCACCTCGCGCAGCACGGTGTTTCCCACGAGATAGAGCGAGTCAACCTGCCGGTTGAAGCTCACCCGCTGCGCCCCCGCGGTGACCTCGAAGCGGCGCGTGGTACTGAGTGGATACTGTGCGATGAACTGCGCGTTGTCGTAGAACACACGCTGGATTTCGCGCTTGTAGATCGTGCCGGGCACCTGCTGTCCTTCAACGGTCAGCGTGGTGTTGGTGATGGACGCAAAGCCGCCGGAAAGCGGGATGCGGGAGGCCTGTCCGCCCCAGTTCCAGCGATGCTCGCGGTTGAGGTACAGCGCCTGGGCGCCGACGTCCTTCACGTCTCCTTGCGCCTGGACCACGGTCTGCACCATGCGGTTGCCCAGCTCGTCCGAAAATGCCAGCGCAATGCCGCCCGCCAGCCCCGTGCCGTAGCCGCCGCCAGCAGCAATACCCAGCGATGGGCCGCCGATGTAGTCGAGCTTGAGCGACGGGGAGTAGCGGGTGGTGCCGCGATACTCGCCGGCGGGCAGTCCGCGTTCGGCATTGGAGAGGTACGCGTCCACCAGTTCCTGGCGGGGCGCGAGGGGCGGGAGAATGCCGGCGGTGTTGTCCGTGCTCGCCAGCGCGCGCGTTCCCGCGGCCTCGGCCGGCGTCAGCGCCCGGATGCTATAGCCCTGCTGGTCGAAGACGGAGAAGAGCAGGGTGCCCGATCCGCGCGCCACGGAGATGGCGGGCGAGAGCGCGGTGATGCCGGACACGCCGGTCGCGATCCGCGTGAGGCGGAACACCTCGCCGGTGGCCAGCGCGAGCCGATAGATATCGCTCACGCCATCCTGGTCGGCGACAAAGTAGAGCGACGCGCCATCCGCCGAGTATTGCGGGTTGATGTGCTTGCCCTGGCCAAAGCGCGGCAGCAGCCGGACCTGCTGGCTGGCCACGTCCACCAACCCGAGCCGCATCGCGCCGAAGCGCATGCTGGTGAAGTCCGTCTCGGGGCCGGCATCGGTGGCGAAGGCCAGGGTGCGGCTGTCCGGGCTCCACGCGGGTTGCAGCTGGGCCTCCCGGTCATTCGTCAGCTGCCGTACCGCACGCGACGAGAGGTCGTAGACGTACAGGTCCGAGAGCCCGCCGCGGTATCCGGTAAAGGCGAGGCGCGCACCATCGGGACTCCACGCCGGATCGGCCATCGCGCCGATTCCCTTCAGCCGAATGCGCTGCTCAATACGCCCCGACTCCACGTCCATCACGTCGATCTCGTTGTCGCCCTCCGCGTACACGACGAACGCGAGCTTCTGGCCGTCGGGGGACCACGTGCCGGCGGTGCTGATGAAACTCAGGGCGTCGAAGTGCGCGTCGGTGGTGACCGACGTCAGTTGCCGGATCACGCGCCCGCTCTCCACCTCGGCGAGATAAAGGTCCATGCCGAACAGGCCGCGGCTCGAGAAGTAGACCAGGTAGCGCCCGTCGGGACTGACGGCGGGAGAGATGTTCTGTTCTCCACGCGAGCTGGCCAGTGCCACCGCACGTCCAATGGACGTGGGCGCTCCGCGATCGCGCACGTCGTTGGCGTACGCCGCGCGGATGGCGCCGTGCCACATGTGACCGAGGGAGTCGATGGACACCCCGAGCGCGGCCTGCACGCCCTTTTCCCATCCCTGCTCGAGCGAGGCGCGGTACACCTTGTTCACCGCTTCATCGCCCCAGGTGCCGCCGATGTAGGCCCACAGCGCCTGGCCGTAGCGATACGGGAAGTATCGCGGGTCGGTGGTGAGCTGGCCGAGCGTGGGAAGGTCGTCGCGTCGCAACGCGTCGCGCAGCCACATCGCGGTGTTCGGATCGTGGCGTCCGAGGCTCATGTACTCCGCCATGCCCTCGATGAGCCAGAGCGGGATGTTGCCGATGCTCCGCAGGCCGCTTTTCGAGGCTTCCGCGATGCGGTACTGGAAGACATGCACCAGTTCGTGCCCCAGGACGTGATCCGTTTCCGCGTAGCTGCCGGTGAAGGGCATGATCACGCGCTCGCGCAATCCCTCCGTCACGCCGCCCGTACCCTGCGAGATCTGCCCCTCGATCACGTTCGACTGCTGGAAGTCCGGAGGATCGGCATAAAAGATGAGCGGATTGGCAGTGAACTCGTGCTGCAGCAGCGAACGATGCCGCTGATACCAGCGTTCCGAGAGTCGGGCCGCGTCTGCCGTGGCGAGCGATTCCGCCGGGTAATAGTGGATCCTGAAGTGATCGGTGGGCAGGACCCGGAAGGCGAAGTGGTCGTACTGCACCTTGTTGCGGCCGAAGTACTGCGCGCCTGCCGCGGTGGGCACCAGCACGCAGGCCAGCACGGCGAGAAGGAGGAACGAGCGGCTGCTCGGCCTACGGAACTGGTCAGGCATCTTCTGTCTCCTGAGCAGTGTGCGCGCGCGGTTGCAGCTGCCCGCACACACCGGGCGAAGTCGCTCACGGAGGATGCGTCGTGCGCGACGTGTCCGCTGGCGATAGTGGGCACAGCACGCCGTGCGATGGCCGCTCGGGCCTCATACGACGCTCCCGCAATGTGCGCCGCGTACCGACGCGTCCGCATCCAGCCCCCGAGAGGCGCGTGCATTCAACCTGCGAGAGAGTACGACGTGATACACGCCGCTGACGTGAAGGGTGCCTGCGGCTGCGCGCCCCGCCAACGCGAGTTACAGGTTGCGCACCAAACCCCGCCTGATGGCGATCGTGATGGCCTGCGTCCGGTCACGCGCGTCGAGCTTCTGCAGGATCGCCTTCACGTGGGCCTTCACCGTGCCCTCGCTGATATACAGCGTATTGGCGATCTCCAGGTTCGACTTTCCTTGCGCCACGCAATTCAGCACGTCCATCTGCCGCGGCGTGAGCGCGTCAGCCGCCACGTGATCGGCCAGCTTCGCGGCGATCTCCGGCGAAATCGACTTGCGTCCCAAATTGACGGCCCGGATGGTCTCCATCAGGGACACGGAGCTCACGTCCTTCAGCAGGTAGCTGGCGGCGCCCGCCCGCAACCCGCGGAAGATCTCCTCGTCGGTGTCGTACGTGGTGAGCAGGATCACGCGCGCATTCGGATTGAGCTGGCGCATGGCCTGTGTGATCTCCACGCCGTCCATGGGCTTCATGCGCAGGTCCACGATTGACACGTCGGGCGACAGGTCCTTAAAGGCCTGTAGCGCTGTCTCGCCGTCGCCCGCCTGAGCGACGACCTGGAAATCATCGGACGCATTGAGCACGGCGGCCAGTCCTTCCCGCATGATCGTATGATCATCGACGAGAAGCACGCAGATGGGAACGTCGCTCATGTTCGCAGGGACTGAGTGTCTATGGGCGCGGCCCGCTTGAAGCGTGTCAACGTCCGCTATACTGTGCACGTGTGACCCCAATGTACGTCCTTCCGCATCCCGTCGCCGGGCAGGGCACGCGTGACCCAACGGATCAGCACAGACGCCGAGTTGCTGCGCGAGGTACTCGGCAGCCTCGCCCACGACCTGGGCGGCATGTCCAGCGCGCTGGCGCTCCGCGCCGACGCACTCGGGCCCGAGGCCCGCACCTCGGATGCCGCGGCACTGCACGACATCGCCGACGAGATGCGCTCGCTCGGCCGGCACCTGCGATTCCTGCGCGGTCCCCGGGGAGCTGAGGCGGCATCTCCCGTCAACGCCGGGAGCCTGCATACCTGGTGGAGCGTCATGGAACGGGTCGGTGGTTCGTGCCTCGTGCGCGGCGTCGCATTGGAGGGCGAGATTGCCGAGCTCCAGGTGACGCCCGAGCAAGCGTATGCCCTCACGTTCGTCGTGCTCGCGCTCTTTCGCGACCTGGTGCGGCGTGGATTGAAGGGGCCGGCCGCGGTGCGTCTCATCGCCCAGCAGGACGGTGACGGCGCGGCCATGTTAGTGCGCGCAGTGCGTCCCGACGGCACACCGGTTCCGCTGAGACGGCGGGAGAGCGGGTGGTCTTCGTATGCGCGCCGCAGGGCGCAAGCCGCAGGCCTGCAACTGGAAGCACACGACGACGCGCAGCGCATCCGCATGCCGGTGTCGCCGCGGTAGAACGCACCGATGCGCGGACCGTCACCCACAGGCGGTGCGCTGCCTGCGGGTGACGGAAAACGAACCGAACGTCTGGTCACACTCGCGTGGTAGTCCATTAGTGAAACGACCGGTGCGAGGACCGAGCTAGGACCTCGTGGTGTTCGACGCGCGCGTCAGGCGGACGGCTGCGTGGCGAACTCTTCCAGGGAGATGACCTGACGGCGCACGAGCGCCGCCAATGCGAGGCGCGAATCGACGGACAGCTTGGCCAGCAGGTTGTGCACGTGACTCTTCACCGTGTGCAACGTGATGCCGAGCCGCGAGGCGATCTCCTTGTTGCAGCTGCCATCGGCGAGGAGGGCGATGATCTGGCGCTCGCGGCGTGTGAGCCGTATCTCGCGTCCCGATGCCGAGCTGGCATGCGGTCGTGCCGGCGCCGAGGGCTCGGGCGCGTCGGACGATATCTGCGACGTCAGCGCCAGCGGGCGGCCCGCGGCGATTGAACCGATCGTGGCAACAAGTTCGTCGCTCGACGCTTCCTCCAGCACGAATCCGCGGATGCCGGCTTCCACCAGCGGCAGGATGCTTTCCTTGCTGGGGATGCCGAACACGATGATGCCCGCCCCCGGCGCGCGGTCGCGCAGGCGGCGCGTCAGCGCGACCATGCTGGCCGAGTCGGACGAGTGCTCCAGTACCGCGATCTCGCGCGACGACGACGGAATGAATGTCTCATGCTGGATGCTTTCCGGCGCGGCCGTCTTCACGCTAAAGCCGGTCTGCTGACGAAGGAGCGCCGCGAGCGCTTCACGCAGGAGTCGGTTGCCGCTGATGACACGCAGGGCGAGTCGGCTCTCGTGCGCGACGGGCGCGACGGAGGGTGCAGTCATGGTCGAAGGCGCGCGCTGCGCCGCGCCGGCGGGAGTCGTGGACGGCATGATGAAGCCTGCGCCGTTGCCAATGCGATAGCCGACCCGGTCACCGACGCCTCGATACATGGTGGTCATGGTATGCTCGATGAGGAATGGTGAAAACAAAAAAGGCATGATGCTGCGCCAGAAGGTCGGCGCTGCGTCATGCCTGCAACTTGCGAAGCCCATAGCTTCGCTCGGAGAGGTGCGTCCCGTTCCCCGAAGGAGCGGGCTGCTATGTCTGGGGAAACTGCCCCACTGCGAACCTTATACAGTACCGCTCGGCGCGCAAGAGCAGAGTTCGCATAAAACCTGCTTTTCTGTCATGCCTATAGTCGACAGCGGGCGCGCGCTCACCGCAGACTAGGACGATCCAGATCAAATAGCGGGGCGTCGGCGTTCTCGCGATCCTGGCACAGATCGCACAGGATCTGCGAGGCCACTACGCTGAACGTGATGCCATTCCCCCCAAGGCCTAGTGCAAAGTATCCCCTGGGGTAGTTGGCCAGTGCGCCAATGCACGGCAGCGAATCGCGCGTCTCGCCGAACGTGCCGGACCACGAGAACGCGGTGGAGTGCGAGCGGCCCGGGTGAAGCTCGCGCAGGCGCGCTTCGAGCAATCGTGTCTTTCGCGGCAGCGCGCGGTCGCGCAGCGCGGGCGACTTGAACGGGGAGTCGCGCCCGCCGATCATCAGGCGGCCGTCGGGAGTGGCGCGGAGATATGCGTACGGACGCGAACTCTCCCATACCACGTGCGTGCGCAACGCCTCCGGCACCACGTCCGCCGATTCGGTGACGAGGGCAAAGGTGCTATGCAGCTGCGCCAGGTCCTCCGGAAAGAGGTCGGGCAATTCGTATCCCGTAGCGAAGATCACCCGGTGCGCCACGACGTCGAAGCCCCGGTCCGTCCGCAACCGCACCCCCGATTCTGTCGTCTCGTAGGAGGTCGCTGTGCTTCGAGCGTAGACGCGTGCACCGCGCGCGCCGGCCGCCGAGAGCAATGCCCGCGTGAATCGCAGTGGATCCATCCGCGCCGCGCCTGGTGACTCGATGGCGCCATGCGACTCGTATCCGAAGCGTGCCGTCACCTGCTCGGCCTCGACGAAGGTGGCGTCGAATCCGTGGCGCGTGCGCACGGCGACTTCGTCGCGCAGTCGCTTCGCGTCGCGCTTGCGGCTGGCGAGGTAGAGGCTGTGTAGCGCGTCGTAGTCACAGTGCGCGGCGAGCGACTCCGACAGGCGGCCGATCTCGCGGATCGCGTCGCGCCCGAGGGCCCATGCGCGCACGGCGGTGCGCTTCCCCACGCGCGCCATCAGTTCACCCAGCTCGAGATCGGTCTCGTAGAGCAGCAGCGAGGTGCTCGCCGCCGTGCTGCCCAGTCCCGGCTCGCGCGAATCAAGCATCACCACGTCGAGCCCTTCGCGCGTCAAGCGTTCGGCGCACAGCGCGCCCGTGATGCCCGCGCCAAGAATGACGACGTCGCAGTGCTCCGGCGCCGACAGAACCGGATGACGTGCGTCCAGGCCATTGCATAGCAACCAGAATGGGGCTCCGACGTGCAGATCCATCGTCAGTTGGTCTCGAGCACCAGCTCCAACTGCTTGCGCAGGTCGGCCAGTTCCTTGGACTTGAAGGAGCGCTTGGTGGCCTCGAGCACGTCGATGGTATGCTTCACCGCCTCGCGCAGCTGTCCGCCGCGCGGGCAGTTGAGCA
>JBDSVW010000384.1:0-18455 GCA_039927015.1 Gemmatimonadaceae bacterium
TTCTCTCACCAGGCGCGACGCATGGCGAAAGCGAATCGACTGATCCACATCAAGGCGAGCGGTATGATGTGCTCGTTCTGCACCATGTCCGTCGAGAAGGCGCTCGCGCGCATGCCCGGCGTGAACACCGTACAAGTGAACCTGGTGCACGGCATCATCCTCGTCGATGCCGACCGGTCCCGAATCAGCGAGCAACAGGTCGCTCAGAAAGTCGAGGACCTGGGCTACACCGTGGTCGCGACCGAAGCGCAGCAGGTGGCAACCGACGAGGCGATCTTCGCTACGATCCGGCGGCGCGGCGGCCTCGCCATGGGGCTCGCGATTGCCGACCTGTTCTTCGATCCGATGAACCTGTCCGGCCTGCCCGAACGCACGCGCGCCGTCGTCAGCGCCGTGGTCGCGCTCGTCGTTCTCACGTGGATCGGTTATCCGATTCTTCGCAAGACGCTGATGGCGCTTGGGCAACGCGTCATCAACGCCAACGTCCTGCTGTCCACGGGCGCGTGGGGTGCTTTTGCCATCGGCGTCGGTCACCTGCTTCAACCGGCGGCGTGGCCGAACTTCTTCCCGGTTGCCGTCTGGCTCATGGCGTTGCACCTCTTCTTCGGCGCCTTCAAGCTTGGCACTCGCAAGCGCGCCGCCGAATCCGTCCGACGGCTGCTCTCGCTGCAGGCGCAGTCGGCCCGCGTGCTACGCGGTGGCCACGAAGTGGAGGTCCCCGTGGCCGAGGTCACGCTCGGCGAGACAGTGGTTGTTCGCCCGGGTGAGCGGGTGCCCCTCGACGGCATCGTGCGCGAGGGCAGCTCGAGCTTCGACATGTCGAGCGTCACGGGCGAGAGCATGCCCGTCTATCGCGAAACCGGCGGTGAGGTGGTGGGCGGGACCATGAACGTCGATGGGTTCGTGCGCGTCGAGGTCACGCGCCTCGCGTCGGAGGGGTTCGTCGCGCAGGTGGTCGGACTGATGCGGCAGATCGAGGAGCGGAAACCGCCGATTCAGCTGCTGATGGACCGGCTCATGAACTACTACGGACCCGTGGTCTACGCCGTCGCCGCGCTGGCGTTTATCGGCTGGCTGCTGTACTCCGGCAGCGCGCAGCAGGCCACGTTAATTGCGCTCACTGTGGTCATCATGGGCTACCCGTGCGCACTCGGCATCACGACCCCCATGGTGCTCGCCATTGGTGGGGGGCATGGTATCGCGCGCGGTCTGTTGGTGCGGGCGGGTGAGTTCTTCCAGGCGCTCGCCGAGGTCGATACGGTCGTCTTCGACAAGACCGGCACGTTGACGTACGGCCGCCCCACGGTGCGCGAGACCATCGCCTTCGTCGGCACGGAGCAGGAACTGCTCAAGCACGCGGCGGCGGCCGAAGCCGGGAGCGAGCACCCGCTGGCGGGGGCCATCGTACGCTACGCCCACTTCCAGGAACTCCGCCCCCCGGATGCCACCGATTTCCGTGCAGCGCCCGGCAAGGGCGTCGTCGCCACCGTTGCCGGTCGGCGGGTTGTGGTGGGCCGACCGACGTTCCTTGCGAGCGAAGGCATCACAGCCACACTGCCACTCGCCCTGCAGGATCGCGTGCGCGCGCTCGAGGCTGGGCATTCCGTGGTGTACGTCGCGGCAGAACGTCAACTGCTCGGTGTGATCGCGCTGCAGGATACGCCGCGCCCCGGCACCGCGCGTGTCATGCAACGGCTGCGCGCGATGGGACTCCGCACCGCCATGCTCACCGGTGACAACCAGGGCGTCGCTCAGGCCGTCGCGCGAGACATTGGCATCGACGACGTCCACGCGGAGCTCCTGCCGCAGGAGAAGGTCGACATCATCGCGCGGCTTCAGGCCGAGGGGCGCACAGTGGCCATGGTGGGCGACGGCATCAATGATGCGCCCGCCTTGGTGCAGAGCGATGTGGGGATCGCGCTCGGCGCTGGGACGGACGTCGCCATGCAGTCCGCCGGCGTCGTACTCGTCAGCGACAAGCTCGACAAGGTCGCAAGCGCGATCATCCTCGGTCGCGCATCCCATCGGAAGATGCGGCACAACATCGCGATCGCGGTCAGTGCAAACTTGATCGGGATGACGCTGGCCATCGCGGGCGTGATCACGGCACCACTCGCCATCACCATCATGGCCGTATCGGTGCTGGGGGTACTCGCCTCCACGGCTATGCTGGTGCGCCTGCAGCTCGATGTCGAGACGAACGACGAGCTCGTGGGGGCGACTGAAGATGACGTGGCCGAGGCCGTGATCCCCGCGCGACGTATGCACTGCGACGCGTGTGCGAGGCGTATCGACAGCACATTGGGCAAGATCGATGGCGTGCGTTCAGTCAAGGCGAACGCGCTTCGCAAGGAAGTCGTCGTCGCGTATGAATCGGCACGTGTGACCGAGGACCAGTTGCGCGGTGAGCTCGAGACGATGGGCATGCGATGACGGTCTCGTGAATCCAGCGGAGTTCATCCAGCAGCTGTCGGCCTCCGTCGAGCACAACCTGCTCGTCGCAATGCTCGTCGCTACCGTCGGCGGTGGACTCTCGACGAGCGTCTGTCCGTGTACTGTGCCCACGGGCATCGGACTCGTCGGCTACGTGGGCGGCGCAGCGAGCGACGCAGCCGCATCGTCAGTCGCGCTTTCGCCACGCGTCGTGCGTCGCGGGCTCCTGTCACTGGTGTTCTTCATGGGGCTCGTGCTCAGCCTCACGGCCGCGGGTACTGCAGCGGCCATGGCCGGACAAGTGATCACGCAAAGTGCGCCCGCGTTCTCGGTGATTGCCGGCCTGGTGTTGGGTGTGGTGGGCAGCGCGACGCTGGCTGGACCGTGGGTTCGGCGGCGTCTGCCGGATCCCGTCGTTCGGCAGCGAGGCGGGCTCGCCGGCGCGTTCGGGTACGGCATCGCATACAGTGTCGCGACCATAACGTCGTCGGCTGGGCCGCTCTTGCTGCTGCTCACCGTCGCGGCAGCCATCGGTCGCCCGTGGTACGCCGCTGCCTTGTCCTTCGCCTTTGCGGTTGGCCGGGGGCTTCCCTTTTTCGCGCTTGGATACGGTGCGGAAATTGGAGGCAGTCGACTGCAGCCTTGGCTCGCGCGACTCAACCGCGGCCGCCGCTCGTTCGAGCTTGCGAGCGGTGTCGCCTTGCTCGCCCTGGCGGGCTATTTCTTGTGGCTGGCGACAGCACTCTCTTCCACACTCTGACTATGCGCACACAAGACACCATGACGGGACGAGCGGCGCCTCGGACGTCGGTTTCGAAGCCGATGAAGCCGTTGCTCGTGGGCGAAGCTGCGCGCGCCGTTGGTGTCGGCGTGCAAACCCTGCACTTCTACGAGCGTGAAGGGCTGATTCCTCCGCCTGCGCGCTCGGCGTCCGGCTACCGGATGTACGACGCTCGTGAGATCGACCGGATTCGGTTCATTCGCAAGGCGCAGGCACTGGGGTTACCGCTTCACGAGATCAAGCACGTGCTCGCGCTCGCCGCGCGTGGCACCAGCCCGTGCGGTCGCGTGCAAGCCGCGCTTGCCGAGAAGTTGGCCGACGTGGACCGGCGGCTCGTTGAGCTGCAGAGCTTCCGCGATGAGCTGGCGCGATTAACCGAAGGTGGTCTGCTGAACAAGACGGAGGATGATACCGCGCAGATCTGTGCCATCGTTGAAGGGTCCCCGTCCGTGATGCCACGCCGCCCGGACGGGCTGCGGTCACGACGTGTCATGCAAGTGGCACAGGATTGAATGCGTGCGGTGATGTAGCGGGTACGAGTCGCTGACAGCGGCGCCAACATGGGGCCTGATCCTGCATCAGGCGTGGCAACAATCCTCCGAGAAATTCGACTACTTCGTGGTTGGCGCTGCCGGCGCGATGACCGAAGTGGCGCGGCTTCCCATGGCCATCGAGGGGGTACGGGCGCGGTGTTGACGGAGCCTGAGTGGCTGCGGCGCGCCCTCGCCGGCGGTCAGCGAGACGCGCCGAGCGCGGATCGAAGCTCCACAAGCACCGAGGGGTCCGACTCCAGCTCCTGTCTCGCTGAGAGGGCGTCCATGGCGGAGGCGGACGCGATCCTGCCGAGCGCCCAAGCCGCATGGCCGCGCACCAGCGGTTCCTCGTCGGAGAGTGCCGCCGACAGCGCCGGCACGTCGACCGCATTGGCGGCGTTGCCCAGCACCACGGCCGCGTTGCGCGCGAGTCCCCGTCGCTTCGCACGCTTCATCGGCGACCCGCGGAACCGCTGCTGGAATTCCGTCACGCTCATCGCGAGCAGCGCGCGTGCCATCGCGCGCGAATCGGTGCTGTCGAGCCCCTCGCGGGGAGCAAACGCCGGCTCACGCAGCTCCGTCGCGAACTTCACGTTCCACGGGCACACTTCCTGGCAGATGTCACACCCGTACACGAGCTCGCCCATCAGGGGCCGCAACGCCTCCGGAATCGACCCGCGATGCTCGATGGTGAGATAGGAGATGCAGCGCGTGGCGTCCAGCTCCCGCGCACCGACGAATGCATCGGTGGGACAGGCATCGAGGCAGCGGCGGCATGTGCCGCAGCGGTCTGCGTCAAAAGGGTCGCTCGGCGCGAGCTCGATACCCACGAAGAGCGCGCCGAGGAAGAAGTACGAGCCGAGCGTGGGATGGATGAGGTTCGTGTTCTTGCCGAACCAGCCCAGCCCAGCGCGACGGGCGAGGTCGCGCTCGAGAATGGGGCCGGTGTCCACGTAGGCCTTGCCGGGCACCTCGGCCGGCAGCTGCGTGCGCAGCCATGCATGCAGCTGACGGAGCTTGCCCGTCATTACCTCGTGATAATCGTCGCCGCGCGCGTAGCGCGCCACGGGGCCCGAGGGCTCGGTGCCGCCGTAGTTCATGGCCACGACGATGCCGCTTACCGCCCCCTCGAACGGCAGGCGCGAGTCGGCGCGTTTCGCGGCTCCGCTTTCCAGGTAGTGCATGTCGCCGGCATAGCCGCGCGCGATCCATGCGTCGTACTCGACGGCGGTATCGGCCGGTCCCAGCCGCACGAAACCCACCAGGTCGAATCCGAGCGCGTACGCCTGCGCCTCCAGCCGGGCCTCGAGGCTCGCTGCACGTTCGAAGCCGCTCACGTCCGGCAGCGGCCCGGCCGAACGCGCGTCGCCGGAGCTCGCGCCGCTGGCCATCATCCGCGGTTCCCCACCCAGCGTGCGTAGCGGATAATGTCGTCCGCCGGCGGCACCGCGTCCGCGTCACCGTATGCGGTGGACATGCGCCAGCGGACGTAGGGCCGGGAGGGCAGCGGCAGGAACGGGAAGCGCAGGAACCAGCGTCGCGCGCGGAAGCGCCACGCCACCCGCAGCAGGTCCACGGCGAGCGACGGGTGCAGCACAGCCCGCGTGGCGAGCTGGAAGGTCAGGCGTCCCCAGGTCATGCCCCAAAGATCGGTAGGGGGTGCGTGGCCGGGCAACGGGGGGCGCTGAACGTGCCGCATTAAATGCGGGCGCGACGCGGCGCTTTGCGGCTCGCGAGTTGCGAGCGAATAGGCGAAGGCGTTGCAGCATTGCGAGGAGGCAATCGCCCGCCTCTGCGGCGCTCGCTCGCGACCCAGGTCGCGCGTGGGCCGGGCGTCCGTGACGCGCTACTTGTCGCGCAGGCGGTAGGCCCCGTCGCGATACAGCCGATCCGCGGTATGGAAGTACGCGATCGCGTCGTCAATGAGTGCCCGGCCCGCTGAGTCGGGTGTTTCCATGCGGTTGAGTCGCTTGCCGGGCCGGTCGTATTCGTAGACGTCGGTGGCGCCCTTGAGGCCGAGCACCGCCACCCGGTCGCCGCGCATGAGCGCGATGTTCGAGTTGTGCGTCATCAGCGCGCGGCCGTCGTCAGGCGCAATGGCAAACACGTCGCGACCGAACCACTTGGTGTCGTACGACATGCCGAGCCGGGCCATGATCGTCGCCGGAAGGTCGAGGGTGGAGGCGAGCGTCTGGATGCGCTGTCCGGCGGGAATGAAGCCCGGCGCGTAGAACAGCACCGGAACCTCGTAACTGGGCAGCGGAATCTCCGACGCGCCGTACACACGCGCGCCGTGATCACCCATCAGCACGAACAGCGTGTTGTCGAACCACGGGTGCTTGCGGGCGTCGCGCACGAAGCGACCGAGCGCCCAGTCTGCGTACATCACCGCGTTCGTACGCCTGCGCGCATTGGGGTCTGCGTCGATGCGCCCGGCCGGAAACGAGTACGGCTTGTGGTTGGAGACCGAAAGGACGAGTGAGTAGAACGGCTTCCCAGCGGCGTGCAGGGAGTCGAACGTGACGAGTGCCTTGTCGAAGATGTACTCGTCCGCCACCCCCCACGCGGTCTTGAACGCGTCTTTCGGATAGTCCTTCTGCTCGATGATGAGCTGCATGCCGTTGCTGCGCATGTACGATCCCATGCCGTCGAACAACGCCCGCCCGCCGTAGATGAACGAGGTGGAGTAACCCCTGGACTGCAGCACCGCCGGCAACGTGAACAATCCCTTCGATGCGGGACGCCTGACGATGGACACCCCGGGCAGCGGAGGGAGCGCCGATGTCGTGGCCTCGAGTGCGCGAATGGTGCGGTTGCCCGTGGAATACGCATTGGCCAGCACGGTGCCCTCGGCGATGAGGGAATCGAAACGCGGCGTGAGCACCGTGTCACCGCGGGGGTGCAGGGAACTGAGGAAAATCGCGCCAAGGCTCTCCTCCAACACCACGACCACGTTGCGGCGCTGCTCCGGCGACGCCGCGACGATCTGTCGCGCGGTGGGGTGCGCCGGCGTCCAGTTGTCGAAGCGGGCGGCGGGTTCCTGCAGCATGTTCCGCAGTCGCTCGGCTTCGAGCGCCACCGGTCGTGTGGCGTACAACCCCTCGTAGGGCGCGTCCTGGCCGAGGAACGCCATCCAGAACGAGTAGTATCCGTTGAGCGCGATCTCGTTGAGCGGGCGGTCGTCCGACACGCGGGCTTGCTCCGGCGAGACACCGAGCGTGAGCGCGCCTAACGACAGCGCGAAGACGCCCACCACGGCACCACGCGTTATTCCCGAGGTACGTGCGAAGAGCGCCCGCTCCACCGGGCGGCGTGCCAGCCAGAGCCCGAGTGCCCCCACGGCGATCACGCCGATGAGGATGGCGGGCAGGGGATAACTCTCCCACAGGTTCGAGACGACCTCGGTGGGGAAGATGAGGTAGTCGACGGCCACGAAGTTGAACCGGCCGTTGAACTCGTCGAAAAAGAGCAGTTCCGCCGCGACCACAAAGGCCGATAGCGCGAAGAGAAACAGGAGCCACGCGCGCATCCAGATGCGCACGCCGCGCCGAGCGAACCAGCGATCGGGAAGGAGCGCCAGCACGAGCACGAGGGGCATCACGAGCCACAGCGCGGTCAGCAGGTCGTAGCGCTCGCCCACTATCAGCGCATGGACAATCTGCCGCGGCGTGGCGCTCAGGTCGCGCCAGTTCAGCACCAGCAGGGCGAGTCTCGTGCCCAATGCCACCGCCAGCAGTACGCCCGCCACGAGTAACGCGAGGGAGAAACGCTGCAGCCGGATGCCCGCAAGGCGCAACGGCGATGCGATGGTGACTTCGGAAAGGGCGGTGCTCGCCAACACAATCTCCGGACTCGGGATGGCCTGAATAGTAGCGCGCGGCGACTCAACGGCGGCCTACATGCCGCGCGGCAGGTGCGGACCTCGAGATCGAGACATTTCCGCGCCTCTCGGAGGGCGCCGCAGTCCGACCGGATGCGCCGACGTCAGCGCGACTTTTGAGCGGCCGCTGGCGCGCCACGTTTGAAGGCAATGTAGTCCGTGGGAGCGGGCTCGCCTCCGCCTCGCCGCATCATCGTCGAGAGCTGTCCCCGGTGATACGTCCCGTGCAGCGCCACGTGCGTGAGGATGTCCTCCACCCGGCTGGTGAATTGGATTCCCGCGCTGTTGGTGTAGGGCACGTCACGTGACAGCGTGTCCGCCGTCTCGCCGTCGAAAAGTCGTCCGAACGCTGCCGCGTTCGCGCCGGCGATCCGCTGGCACTCCTCCAGCGTCAGCGCGGGCCAGACGGCGACGGTCGCCTTGCGTCCCTCGATGCGGGACAGCCAGACGTGTTCCGCTCCCAGGATATGCCCCATCTGTTCCAACGCGGCGGCATCGCCGCCTGGTGCCTCCCGCAGCGCGTCCATCACCCGCGCATTGGCCCACTCCATGTGGGCGTACAGTGACCGCAGCATCACCACCGACATGTCGTGCTCCCTCTAGTTGTGTCACGGAAGTTGTGTCACGTTAGTTGTGTCACGGTTGTAGTGTCACGGTTTCCGCGTCACGGTTGTCGTGTCGCGACCCTCGCGAGCGATCGATGTCCCCGTGCGTCCGTGGCACGCCGGATTGACCGCCGACTCGCCGCCGGGTGATGTTTGGGGTCGTCGTTCTCCCCCAACCGGGTTCACCCATGAAGCTCGCGGGATCGTTCCTCTTCACGCTGGCGCTCCTGCCGTCCATGAGCGCCGCGCAATCCACCATCGCGAAGATCGTCATTTCCCCCAACACTCGCGAGGTGCAGGCGGGCGACACGGTGCGATTTACCGCGCAGGCACTCGACGCCGCGGGTGCCCCGGTGCCCGGAGCGCGCATCCGTTTCAACAGCATCGGAGGAGAAGGGGGCGAGATCGACACCATGGGGGTGCTGATCGCCGGCTCCACGGGCGTGTTGCCCGTTGGCGTGGTCGCCCTCGTTCCCGGCCAGCGGCCAATGGTCGAACGCTTCGAAGTGCGACTGGTGCCGGGCCCTGCCACGCGCGTGAGCGTTTCGCCACGCCTCACGACGCTGGTGGTGGGGCAGCGTATTCCGCTCAACGCGCGGTCCTTCTCCAAAGCGGGCGACGAGCGTACGAAGCGCGACAACATCACGTGGACGAGTGGCGCGCCGGCAGCGGCGCGCGTCAGCGCCGATGGCATCGTGACCGCGGTGGCGCCGGGCAAGGTGACGATCACCGCCACCGCGGGAGCTGCCTCGGAGGGGATAGCCCTCACCATCATCCCCAACCGCATCGCCTCGCTGGCCGTCACCCCTGATCGTGCACGCCTGCGCACCGGCGACGTGCTCCGGTTGCAGCTGGCCGTGAAGGACGCGAGCGGCGCCGAGGTGGCGCGGGTGCGCCCGGTGTGGACGATGACGGGGGGTGAGGGACTGGTGGACCAGGAGGGCGTGTTCGTCGCCTACCAGCCCGGCCGCTACGTGGTGAGCGCAAACCTGGCGGGACGGACGGCGGAAACGATGATCACGGTTGAGGCGCGCGATGTGCGCCGCCCGGTGAGCGTGGTGGGACGCCTTGCTCGCACCGAGTTTCCCACCGCCGAAATCTGGATTCATCCCAACGGCAAGGTGGCCTACCTCGGCGCACACGGTGGGGGTGATCGCTTCTGGACGATCGACATCTCCAATCCCGCCAAGCCGGTGGTGGTGGACTCGGTGGTTATGAACACGCGCCTTGTGAACGACGTGATGACCACCGAGGACGGCAAGTTCCTCGTGGCCACGCGCGAAGGGGCGGCCGACCGGAAGAACGGCATCGTGATCTGCTCGCTGGAGGATCCCCTGCACCCCAAGGTCATCAGCGAGTTCACCGACGGCGTCACGGCCGGCGTGCACTCGGCGTACGTCAACACGCAGCCCAAGTTCGGCACCTTCGTGTACCTCACGAACGACGGCACCGGCGCCATGCACGTGATTGACATCAACGATCCGTACCATCCGCGGCAGGTGGCCATGTGGACCACGCCGCGCGCCGATGCGGGCCGCTACCTGCACGACATCGACGTGCGCGACGGCTTGCTGTATGGCAGCTGGTGGAACGATGGACTCGTGATCCTCGATGTGGGCAATGGCATCAAGGGTGGCAGCCCGAGCAATCCGCAGTTCGTGTCGCAATTCAAGTACGATCTCAACGAGATGTATCGCGACGTCGAGATCGAGACCGGCGCCGGGCACGGTCGCGGCACGCACACCGCCTGGCGCCACAAGAACTACGTCTTCATAGCCGACGAGGTGTATCGCGCGGACGACGTGAAGGGGGCGAAGGACGCGGCGGCCAGCCGCATGTACGGCAACCTGCAGGTCCTCGACGTGAGCGATATCCTGAACCCCAGGTCGGTGGCGTACTACAAGCCGGAGTACGGCGGCGTGCACAACGTGTGGGTGGCGGGCGACACGCTGTACATGGGCGCCTACGACGCAGGCTTCCGCGCCTTCGACATCTCAGGTGAGCTGCGCGGCGACCTGCGCCAGCAGGGGCGCGAGATCGCCAACGTCTACACCGGCGACATGGCGGGCAACACGAAGAACAAGGCGCAGGCCTGGGGGGTGGTGGTGAACCCGAAAGACGGGTTGGCCTATGTGAACGATTTTTTCAATGGGCTCTGGATCGTGAAGATTGAACCGCGTGCGGCGGTGGTGCCGTAGGCGGGGCGTAGATCCCGCGCGCCATCCGCTCTCCCCTCAGCGCGTGCCGCGCTCCGCCCACGCCGGACATCGCGGGTGCACCGTGGACTGTCCGGGCACCTGCGCCGGCATCGGCGGCGCGACGGTGACGTCCATCAGCTCCACGTCGAACACCAGCATCGATCTGGCCGGGATACCTGGCGGCCGCCCGTTCGCGCCATATGCGATCTGGTAGGGAATGAGTAGCCGGCGCATGCCCCCCACCCGCATGCCCTCGAAGCCCGAATCCCATCCCGCGATGACCTGTCGCGCCCCCTGCTTGAATCCAATGGGTGCGCGCGGCTGCCCGTTGCTCGCGGTGTCGCGGGAAGAATCGAACTTCCGGCCATCCACCAGCCACCCGGTGTAGTGCGCATACAGGCAATGCTCCGCCTCGGCCAGCGCCCCGCTCCCCGGCGAGACGTCGATGTATTGCAGGGAGTACATCGTGGCGGGGCTCGCCGAGAGCTGCGGAATTGGGGCCGCCAGCTTCGGTGAGGGGCTACGGCACGCCCCCGCGAGAAGGACGGGTAGGAGCCAGGACAGCTGGCGAGCGCTTCGCATGACGGGACGGAGAGGAGGTGGGGTTGTCGGGGCGCCTGAATACCCATGGCATGTACGCGCCCAAAACGGGTGCGGCAAGGGGATGCGGCGTCGCGGTTCATCCCACCGACCGGCGAGCCGCCCGTCTCGGGGTGTTCGCCACGGGACAACGCGGAGTGGCAGAACGGCCACACTCCTTCATATTCTGTAATGCTGGCCGAATGGCACTGCTGCCTGGCCGAGACTGTGAACCCGTGGGCCCCCCATGACTCGTCGCCTCACGACCTCGCTCGCCGCCGTTCTCGCGGCGACCCTCGTACCTGCACTCCCGCTCGCCGCGCAGGGCGCGCCGGGGGGACCCACCGGCGGCACGCCGCCGGTGACCCTCCCGCTCAAGTCAACCCGCACGCACACCTTCACCACCACGAAGGGCACGTGGCTCTCGCTCGACGTGTCCCCCGACGGACAGCAGATCGTCTTCGACTTGTTAGGCGACCTGTACACGCTGCCCATCGGCGGCGGCAAGGCGACGCGCATCACGAGCGGCATGGGCTACGACGCCCAGCCCCGCTACTCGCCCGATGGCAAGCGCATCGTCTTCGTCTCCGACCGCAGTGGCGGCGACAACGTCTGGATCCAGTCGCTGGACGGCAAGGATTCGCTCCAGGTGACGAAGGGGAACGACAACGGATACGTCTCGCCGGAGTGGGCGCCGGATGGCAAGTACGTGGTAGCGTCCAAGGACGGAGGGCTGGGCGGAACCGCCAAGCTCTGGATGTACCATGTGGATGGCGGCAGCGGCGTGGTACTGACGTCGCAGCCGGCGCCGCCCCCACAGCTCAAGATGCTGGGCGCCGCCTTTGGCAAGAATCCACGCTACATCTGGTTTGCCGCCCGCAGCGGCGACTGGCAGTACAACGCCCTCGGCCCGCAGTACCAGCTCTACATCTGGGACCGGGAGAACGGCAAGACATCGCAGATGTCCACGCGCTTCGGTTCCGCGTTCCGACCCGCGCTCTCGCCCGACGGCAAGTACCTCGTATACGCCACGCGCTTCGAGACCAAGACCGGCCTGCGCATTCGCACTATCGAGACGCAGCAGGAGGATTGGCTCGCCTTCCCGGTGCAGCGCGACGAGACCGAATCGCGTGCCCCCATGGATGCGTACCCGGGCTACTCCTTCACCCCCGATTCGAAAGCCATCATCGTCTCGTACGGCGGTGAAATCTGGCGCGTGCCGGCCGATCGCAGCGCTCCCTCGAAGATTCCCTTCGAGGCCGAGGTGAAGCTGGAGATGGGTCCCGAGGTGAAGTTCAGCTACCGTGTGGATACCACCGCCCGCTTGAACGCGAAGCAGATCCGCGACATCGCTCCGTCGCCCGACGGCACCAAGCTGGCCTTCTCGGCGCTCGACCGCGTCTACGTGATGCCGCTGCCTAACGGCACGCCGCAGCGCGTGAGCAAGGCTGAGGTGGGCGAGTTCGGGCCCGTCTGGTCTCCCGATTCCAGGTCGCTGGCGTGGGTCACCTGGAATGACGCGACTGGCGGCGGGATGGCGCGCGGCGACTTCGAAACGCGCCGGGCCTGGACCACGATGCCCCTGGTGACTGGCGGACTCTACGCCGATCTTGCCTGGTCGCCGAAGGGTGACCGGATCGTCGCCACCCGCGCCGCAGCGCGCGAAATGCAGGAGGCGGGGGCCGCGTTCTTCGGGCCCCGCGCCAGTGAGTTTGTCTGGGTGCCCGCTGCCGGCGGCGCGCCCACGGTCATCATGCCGAGCAGCGGCATGGGCAACGCGCACTTCACCAGCAGCGCCGATCGCATCTTCGCCTACGGCGGGCGCGATGGCCTGATGTCGTTCCGCTGGGATGGCACCGACATCAAGACGCATCTCAAGGTGACGGGGCCGATGCCTCCTGGTGCCGGTTCGCAGATGACGCTGGACGCCGGCATGGACGACAAGGCGTCGCTGTGGGTGGGAGGCCGCGCCTCCCGTCCGGTGTCGTCGGGCTTCCCTTCGGTGTTCGGTGACGATCCGCTGGAGCCGAATCCGCCCACACCTCCCCCGGCCTCGCTGGTGCTGATGGCGCCGCAGGGTGACCAGGCGGTGGCGATGGTGGGCATGGATTTCTATGTAATCACCATTCCGCAGATCGGCGCCAGCGCGCCCACCGTGTCGGTGGCCGCCCCCGCCAATGCGGCGGTGCCGGTGCGCAAGCTCAACGAGGTGGGGGGCGAGTTTCCCGCCTGGAGCTCGGACGGTCGCAAGGTGATGTGGTCGTTAGGCAGCGCGCTGTGGACGTACGATCTCGACCGCGCCAGGGTGGTGGACGACTCGCTCAAGGCCGACGGCCGCGTGAAGGCGCGCATTCGCGCCGACTCCACCAAGAAGGACAGCGTGGCCCGCGCCGATTCCATCGCCAAGGCCGACACCAGCAAGAAGGAAAAGCCCGGCTACAAGCCCGTGGAATCGCGAGTGGTACTCGCGGTGGCGCGCGACCTGCCGACGGGCACCGCGGTCTTCCGCGGCGCCAAGGCGATCACGATGAAGGGCAACGAGATCATCGAGAACGCCGACGTGGTGGTGCGCAACAACCGCATCGTGGCGGTGGGTGCACGAGGCAGCGTGCAGATTCCGGCGGATGCGAAGGTGTTCGACGTATCCGGCAAGGTGATCATGCCGGGACTGGTGGATACGCACTACCACCCGCAGTGGCTCACGCCGCAGATCCACAACACGCAGACGTGGCAGTACCTGGCCACCCTCGCCTACGGCACCACCACCACGCGCGATCCGCAGACGAGCTCCACCGACTTCCTCACGTACGGTGACCGGGTGGAGACGGGTGAGATGATCGGCCCCCGCATCTATACCACGGGGCCCGGCGTTTTCAGCGGGGAGCGGGTGAAGGATCTCGACCACGCGCGGCAGATTCTCTCGCGCTACGCCAAGTACTACGACACCAAGACGCTAAAGATGTACATGAGCGGCAACCGCCAGCAGCGGCAGTGGATCATCATGGCGGCGAAGGAACTGGGCATCATGCCGACCACCGAGGGCGGCCTGGACCAGAAGCTCAACATGACGCACGGCATCGATGGCTATCCCGGCATCGAGCACACCCTGCCCATCACGCCGAAGTACGACGACGTATTCCAGTGGTACAAGGCCACCGGCACGGTGAACTCACCCACGCTCATCGTGGAGTACGGCGGCCCCTTCGGCGAGGGCTGGTTCTACCAGAGCGAAGACCTGCTCGGCGACAAGAAGCTGCGGCACTTCACGCATCCGGTGGACATCGATACCAAGGTGCGCCGCCGTGGCGCGGGTAACGCTCCCGGACCCGCGGGCTTCGCGGTGAAGGAGGAGTACGCCATGTGGCAGCACGCCGAGGACGTCGCGAAGACGGTGGCGGCGGGTGGCAAGATTGGCGTGGGCAGCCACGGCCAGCTGCAAGGTCTGGGCATGCACTGGGAGTTGTGGCTGCTGCAGAGCGGCGGGCTCTCGACGCATGACGCGCTGAAGGCGGCCACGATCGTGGGTGCCGAAGCCATCGGCATGGGCACCGACCTGGGATCGCTGGAGCCGGGCAAGATGGCCGACCTCATCATCCTCGACCGGGATCCGCTGGCCAATATCCGCAACAGCAATTCGGTGAACATGGTGATGGTCAACGGGCGCCTGTTCGATGGCAACACGCTGGACGAGGTGTATCCGCGGCAGCGCAAGCTGGCGCAGCAGCCGTGGAGCTACGCGGTTCCGAGTGCGGCGGCGGGCATCTCGCACTGATCTGTCGCGCTGGACCCTGAACAAGAAAACGTGCCCCCGGCTACTCGGCCGGGGGCACGTTGTATTCGGACGGTTCGCCGGCCAGCGGTCGAACTAGAACGCGGGCTTGAACGCGTTGGCGGTCAGGCCGTTGAGCAGCGTGTGCCAGGGATGCTTGGGATTGTCCTCCACCTCGGAGACCATCTCGCGCATCTTCGACAGCACTGCGGGTTCCGTCGCCTCGTACACGTCGCCCTGCAGCAGCTTGAGCACGTCGAGGCGGTAACGATTGTCGGTGATGAAGTACGTGAACAGCACGTTCAGCCGGTAATACACCTTGATGAATTCGTACCAGTTCGTGGTGCCACGGCGAATGGTGTCGGCGTATTTGTCGAAGGCGCTCGCCTGGACGTTGCCCGTCTCCAGCGCGCCCAGCACGTCCGTGTGCGCGAAGCGCGAGCTGTTGAGCGCAATGCTCACGCCGGTGGAGAAGATGGGATCCACGAAGCGGCCGGCGTCGCCCACCATCAGCCAGCGATCGCCGGCGATCTGCTTCATGGCGTACGAGTAGTCGCCCTCTTCCGAGAGAGGCCGCAACTGCTTGGCGGCCTTCAGCTTCGCATGGACCTCGGGCCGGCTGGCGATCGTATCCCAGAAGAACGCTTCTCGTGACAACCGGTCCTTCGCGAAGTGCTTTCGCTGTGTGACGACGCCAATGCTGGTGATGGTGTCCGTGATGGGGATCTGCCAGATCCAGCTGTTGGTCACCGGCAGGAAGTGAATGAAGATGAAGTCGGCCATCTGGTCCTTCTTCACCCACGCGCTCCGGTCGTAGTCCTCGAACCACGTATGGATGGCGAACTGGTCGAACACGTCGTCGCGCACGCGCAGCTTGAGCTGGTTGCCGAGCAGCGTGCGACGGCCACTGGCGTCCACCACGAGGTCGCACGACGTGGACATCTCGCGGCCCGCGATCCGGTAATTCACGTTGGCCGGCCCGCCGTTGTTGAACGTCACGCCGCTCACCCTCACCCCTTCGTACACCTCCGCACCGAGCGTATTGGCGTGTTGCAGCAGCAGCTGGTCGAACTTGGCACGATCGACATGATAGGTGTAGTTCTGCTCGACGCCTGGCTGCGCGCGCTCTTCGAACCGGATGTTCGGTCCATCGACGTGCGCCTGGCTCTCGCCGAGTCCATCCCAGTCGTGATCGTACGACATGCTGCTGCTGGCGGCGGTCCATCCGGCGCCGTATTTGTGCGGAAAGCGCTCGCGCTCCATGGTTTCCAGGAATCCCAGGTCCCGGAAGACGCGGGTCGATGACGGCACCAGCGATTCTCCCACGTGCGGACGGGGAAAGAGTTCGCTCTCGAAGACGACGCACTTCACGCCCGCCTTGGCGAGGTATCCGGCCATGCTGGCGCCCGCCGGCCCTCCTCCGATGATGCCGACCTGCGTGTCTGCCTTGGAACTCATCGCGCCTCCTGTGGGTGTTCGCCTCTCTGGTGTGCCGCTCGGGAGGGCCCGGCGGCGCGATTCTCCCTGCAGAAAGCGTGCTCGTGAGTGAGACGGGTGCGTTCGAGGCAGAATCGGGGACGGCCGCCGCTCGCCGCACACTCCGCCAACTGGTGCCATTGACGCACGCTGCGCGACTCGCGCAACGTTACCCGCAGGAGGCGACGATCGCGCTCGCCCCGTCGGAGAGCTTCCCCTCGGCTGGTGGTATTCATGGCACTTCCCGCCCCCGTGCGTCCGCGGCTCGTTGCCGCGGCCGCATTATTCGCTCTCGCGCCCACGCCGGTGCCCGGACAGACGCCGGCGCGCATCGTCGTGAGCCCGGCCAACCCTCGCATGATGGCGAAGGACACGCTGCGCCTCACCGCGCAGCTGGTGGACGAGAGTGGGAAGCCGGTGCCTGGCGCCAACATCCGCTTCTTCGCCGCCAGCGGACAGTTCGAGGCGCGTGTGGACTCGGCGGGCCTCATCACGTCCGGTGCGGTGGGCAACTTCCCGGTCACCGTCTCGGCGCTGGTGCCGGGACATCGGCCCATTACACAGCGCGTGGAGGTGGCCATGGTGCCGGGGCCGGCCGCCACCGTGCGCGTAGTGCCCGCGCCCACGAGGTTGCTGGCGGGCCAGCGGTTGCATTTGACGGCACTCGCCCGCTCGGCCGACGGCGATTCCGCCACGGAGCACGTGAGCTGGCGCTCGTCGGCGCCCGAGGTGGTGCAGGTGGACCAGACCGGAGTGCTCACGGCGCTGGCACCGGGGCGCGCGCGCGTGACCGCCACCGCCGGCACGGCGGCCAGCACCTTCGACGCAACGGTACTCGACGTGCGCGGTGGCACCGTCTCGGTGACGCCGGCCGCCACCAGTGCCCGCCAGGGCGACGTGTTGCACCTCTCGGCGCAGGTGAAGGACGCCGCAGGACGCGCGATCGAGGGCCTCACTCCCAGCTGGACCTTCGCCCCCGGCCGCGGGGATATTAGCGTCGATGGCGTTTTTGTCGGCTACGATCCGGGCCGCTATCTCGTGACCGCGAATTTCGGTCGCGTCTCGGGCGACGCGGCCGTGAACCTCACGGAGCGTTCCGTCAGGCGCAAAGCCACCGTGGTCGGGTCGGTGCTGCGCACTGCCTTCGTCACCTCGGAGGTGTGGGTCCACCCCAACGGCAAGGTGGCCTACCTCGGCACCCACGCGGGGGGCGACCGATTCTACACCATCGACATCTCCGATCCCGCGAAGCCGGTCATCGCCGATTCGGTGGTGGATAACTTCCGCATCGTCAACGACATCATGACCGACGAGAAGGGAGAGGTGTTGGTGTTCACGCGCGAGGGCGCGGACAACCGGAAGAACGGGATCGTCATTGCCACCCTCGAGGATCCGCTGCGTCCGAAGAAGGTCGCCGACTTCACGGACGGGGTCACCTCGGGCGTGCACTCGGCGTTCATCTACACCGATCCGCGACACGGTCGGCACGTCTACATCACCAACGACGCGACCGGGGCGGTGCACGTGATCAACATCGACGATCCGGCACATCCGCGTGAGGTGTCGTCGTGGAAGACCCCTCGCCCCAATGACAGCGATGCCGGCCGCTCCCTGCACGACGTCGACGTGCAGGATGGCCTGCTGTACGGCAGCTGGTGGAACGACGGGCTCATCATCCTCGACGTCGGCAACGGCATCAAGGGAGGCACGCCCGCCCATCCCGTGCTCGTGTCCCAGTACAAGTACGATCTCGACGCGATCTATCGCACGCGCCTCGAGACGGACGCCGGGGCAGGGTACATCCGCGGCACGCACACGGCGTGGCGGCACAGGAACTACGTCTTCATTGCCGACGAGGTCTTCGATCCCGTCGACGTGCAGCGCGCGCTGGCGGGGCAGGTGGGGCGCGCCTATGGACGCCTCCAGGTGATCGATGTGTCGGACGTGACCAGGCCGAAGAGCGTGGCCTCGTACGAGCCCGACTTCGGCGGCGTGCACAACGTGTGGGTCGCCGGCGACACACTCTACATGGGCGCCTATAACTCGGGCTTCCATGCCTTCGACGTTTCCGGGGAACTCAAGGGAGACCTCCGCCTGCAGGGGCGGGAGATCTCACACTTCCAGCCACAGTCGCCTAACGGGAAGATTCCCAACGCGACCATGACGTGGGGAGTGGTGGTGAAGAACAACCTCGCGTTCGT
>JBDSVW010000385.1:0-11743 GCA_039927015.1 Gemmatimonadaceae bacterium
CAACACGCCTGACTCTGGATCAGGAGAGTCCTAGTTCGAGCCTAGGAGGGGCAACTCCAACGTTCGTCCCGCGCCCCGCGACACCCTGGTGTCACGGGGCGTTTGGCTTCCTTACCCTTTCCGCAGCCCTCGGAGCCCGCAATGCGTTCGACACGTTCCACGATCTCGAAGCTGGGACTGCTGGCGCTTACGTCAACTCCGGTAATGGCCCAGGGAGTTCCAGCCCCGCTCGACTCTTTGTCACCAGCGGTGCAGGCGATGGTCGGACGACTCGACCTGGACCGCTACAAGGCGACCATCAAGGGGCTCACGCAGTTTGGCGACCGGCGTCAGGGCACCGACCGGAATCGCGCGGCCATCGACTGGATCGAGGCGCAGCTGAAGAGTTATGGCTGCAGCAACACCGAGCGCATCACGTACGAGTTTCAGCCCCCCGCACCCCGTCCCGCCGGGTCTGGAGCGGGAGCCGCAGCTCCGCGGCCGGCGGGAGCGGTACCGGTTGCGTTTGGCGGCGGACGTCCGCGGGGCACGCGCGCCCGCACGGGCGTGAACAGCGACTCCCTGGCGCAACCGGACGCACGATTGCGGGCCCTGAACTCGCAGCCCAGCACGCCCGGCCCGCGGCAGGAGGTGTACTGCACCAAGGTCGGCGCGACGCGACCCGGCGAGATGTACATCGTGGGGGCGCACATGGACGGGATTGGATGGGGTGAGGCGGCGAATGACGACGGTTCCGGCACGGCAATCGTGATGGAACTGGCGCGCATCTTCAGCAGTCCCGACGTCGTGACCGACCGCTCCATCCGGTTCATCCTGTGGAACAACGAGGAGACGGGCCTGAACGGCGCCCGCGCGTACGTCGAGCAGCGGCAGGCGTTGCAGGGCAAGGAGAGTCCGGCGGGCTCGGGCACGTATCCGGAACCGAAGTGGCTGGGCATGATCCAGCATGACATGATGCTGTTCGACCACGGGATGCCTAACGCCGATGGCACGTTGCCCAGGGAGCAGCGTCCCGAAGCGGACGTGAACATCGAATTCCAGGTGAACTCGGCGTTCGCGGCGCAGTCGCAGGCGCTGGCGTGGTCGCTGCACTCGGCGAACGAGAAGTACGCGTCGCACTACCCGGCCTCGGTGGGAAAGCGGATGACCAACACCGACTCGGGCCCGTTCCAGGATCTGGTGGCTGCGGTGAGCCTGCGCGAAAACGAGCGAGGCGTGCAGATCGGCAACGGCTGGGATCCGCACTGGCACCAGCCGACCGACATGTTCTCCACCTTCTCGGACAAGGACTTCCTGCTGGGCCTGAATGCCGCGCAGACGACGCTGGGTGCGCTGGGTCACCTGGCCGGGGCGTCGATGAAGTAGTCGGAGCGGGCGGGGAGGCGTACCAACGGTTGGCCTGCCCGCCTCGCTCCAACGCGGGGCCTAACGAGCGGCGCCCGGGGGGCCCGTGCGATCCACCACCACCTCGCCGCCCTTCATCACCCACCGCACGCCGGAGGTGATGGCGGAGATGTCGGTGGTGGGATCGCGCTCCACGGCAATGAGATCGGCGAAGTAGCCGGGAGCCACGGCCCCCAACCGGTCTGACATGCCCAGCAGCTCCGCCGCGTTGGTGGTGGCAGTGGCGATCGCCTGCATGGGTGTCATGCCCGCCTTCACGAACCACTCCAACTCCCGGGTGTTCTCCCCGAACCCCGTGAAGACCGCATCGCTGCCCATCGCGATCTTCACGCCGGCCTTCACCGCCTTCGCCAGCGTCGCGAAGTTGCGGGCCCGGTACTCGTTCAGCCGCGCGACCACGGCGTCGTCGTAGCCGTACTCCTCCCGGTGGTCGACGTAGTAGCGGTTGTGATCCACCGTGGGCACGTAGTACGTGCCGCGCCGGGCCATCTCGGCCAGCGTGGCATCGTCCATGTCCGTGGCGTGCTCCACCGAGTTCGTGCCGGCGCGCACGGCATCGCGTGCGCCATCGGGTCCGTACGAGTGAATGGCGATGCGCTTGCCCGCCTGGTGCGCGACATCGGCCGCCGCCTTCATCTCCTCGTACGTGAAGGTCTGGAAGCCGGAGACATCCTGATCGCTGCCCGTTGAGCCGTACATCTTGATCCAGTCGGCTCCGGCGGCGAGTTGCTGCCGCGCGGCGAACATCACCTCCGCCACGCCGTCCGCGCGTCCGCCATCGGGACGCACGACGCCGGTGGGTATGAATCCGCTCGACACGTGCAGTCCCCGTCCCGCCACGAACATGCGTGGGCCCACCATCGAGCCACGGTTTATCAGCGTGCGCATCGCAATGTCGCCGTAATCGCCGGCGCCGAGGTCCCGCACCGTGGTGACGCCCGATGCCAGCGTACGGCGTACGTTCTCCTGCGCGAGATACACCAGCACCGGCGTGGAGAATGCCGACAGTCTCGCAAAGGGTCGCGTGCCGGGCGCACGATCACACCAGTAGGTCATGTGTGTATGCATGTCGAGCAGGCCCGGGAGCCCAATCATGGGTCGCAGGTCGATGACGCGGGCGCCGGCTGGCACCGCGGCGTCACCACTCGACACCCGCTCCACGCGCTCACCGCGGATGACCACCACGGCGTCGTCCACCGCGCGTCCCTTCATGTCGAGCAGCTTGCCGAATCGCACGACAGTAAGTGCCGCCGGCGCCTGCGCCAGGAGGGCACCCGAGGCGAGGGGCGAGAGGACCAGGGACAGGAGCAGAAGCTTTGCGGGCAGGCGCATGGACGGGCATCCGGCTGAAGGAGACAAGGGATTCGTATGCTGCGTCGCCGGTACGCAATCGCGCCAGTCACTCGAGCCGACTGTGTGCTCCCCCCTTGCGCGAAGTCCGTGTCGAGCGCACCTTGCCATCCCATGACCGCCGCCCACGCCCCGTCGCTTTATAGCTTTTGGTATTTCGGCTTCCGGAACCCCGGGGGGCGAGCGTCGCGCGTGTAAACAAGCAGTAGCGGTCTCACTGCAGCGTCGATTCAGCGGCCCCCGAGAACTCGGGGGCCTTTTTTTGTTCCTACACGCACCAGCCGGAGAACCATGTCCAACACGCCTCTCGTCGCTCGCGCTGGGAGAACGGAGTCCGCTTCCACCAAGATCACCGTCGGTTCGCGACCCGACCTCGCGCCGGGAGTCGTCGTTGGTGACGGAGGCTTCGTGGTGGCCGCCGGCCCCTGCTCGGTGGAAGGCCGAGAGATGCTGATGGACACCGCGCATAGCGTCTCGCGCCTCGGGGCGGGAATGCTGCGGGGAGGAGCCTTCAAGCCCCGCACCTCGCCCTACGTCTTCCAGGGGCTCGGTGAAGAGGCGCTGGAGCTGCTGTCCGAAGCGCGGACTGCGACGGGTCTTCCGGTCGTGACGGAGGTCCTGGACGTGCGGCAACTCGACTTGGTCGCGCGTCACGCAGACGTCCTGCAGATCGGCGCCCGCAACATGTACAACACGCCACTGCTGGCTGCCGTGGGGGAGACTCGCCTGCCCGTGCTGCTCAAGCGATCGTTCGCCGCCACGATCAGTGAGTTGATCTCCGCCGCCGAGCACATCGCGGTGCGGGGCAACACGAACATCATCTTCTGCGAGCGGGGCATCCGCACCTTCGAGACGTCGACGCGTAATACGCTGGACGTGGGTGCCATTCCGGTGTTGAAGAAGGAAACGCACCTTCCCGTCTTCGTCGATCCGAGTCACGCGGCGGGGCGCGCGGAGTTCGTGCTGCCGCTGGCCTGCGCCGCGCTGGCCGCCGGCGCGGACGGGCTGATTGTGGAAGTCCATCCGGCACCCGCTACGGCGCAGTCTGACGGCGACCAGTCGTTGTCGTTCACCGAGTTCGGTGCCATGATGCACGCGCTGTCGGCCATCGCCTCGGCCATGCAGCGCACCATGATGCCCGCCGTGCCGCGCCGGCAGGTGCTTCCGATCGAACTCGGAAGCGCTCGCTGGGATGCGCGCGGAACGCATCGGGAGCGCGGGTTAACCTCTGCCTGACGACAAGACTGAATGGATGCAGCGCCGGACAGGAAGGTGAGTGCGTTCGCGGGACAGGTCGTCGTCGCCTTTCAGGGAGAACCGGGGGCGTACGGATCAGTGGCGGTCGAACAGGAATGGGGGCAGCGCACGGTGGCGCTGCCATGCCCGCGATTCGAAGACGTGTTAACCGCGGTGCTTCGCGGCGCGGCCGCGTTCGGCGTGCTGCCGGTGCAGAACTCCATCATCGGGGAGATTCCAGGCGTGGCCGCGCTCATCGCGGGCGCGCTGGTGGACGTGACGCATCACCTCAGCGTCGAGGTGCGTCATTGCCTGCTGGCGCGCCGGGGAGCACAGCTGGACGAGTTGCGGCAGGTGTTCAGCCACCCCGCGGCACTCGCGCAGTGTGCTGGGTTCTTCGCGGCGCGACCATGGCTGCAGGCGTGCGAGGCCTATGACACTGCGGGCGCCGCTCGCGCGGTGTCGGATCGCCGCCAGCGCACCGAGGCGGCGATTGCCCACGCGTCATGCGCCGAGCGGTATGGGCTCGAGATCATGATGCAGGACATCGCCGATCGGGGTGACAACGTGACGCGCTTCGCCGTGCTCAGTCCGCGTTAGGCGGCGTCCTCGTCCACGAAGCCATCGGCCTGCCACCGGCTCGGGTAGGCGCCGCTCGTCTCCGCCATCGCCGCCGTGCGGCTGGGGGCGCGCGAGGCCGGGGCCGGCGACAGCTCGGCGACGGTGGGGACCTCGACCGAGATTACGTCCGGCGCACGGGTCAGGATGCGCGTGAGCGCATCCACCGCGTCGCTCCGGACCACGACCGACATGCGCAACTCACCCGCGCGTTCCGCCGCGCGCACCGAGAGTGCATCGATCGCGACGCCGCGCGAGTGGAAGAGCGCGACGGCGCGGTTCAGGACGCCGGGTCGGTCGTGCAGGGCAGCCGTGATGGTGCAATGCATGGTCGGATCTCCTGTGGATGGATCGGTGAGCTGCGGGGAATCGCGAGGGCGTGGCGCCGGCGTCCGGGTGCATCAAAAGGGCCCCTTCCGGTGTGGGAGGGGCCTCTCGTTGCATTCGATCGCCGTGTGAGGCGATGATCCGTGCGCGATGTTACATCGTCGCTGGCAAGAGGCCCGACCTCCGTACGCGTACTACTACCGCGCTACGAAGCGCGGTAATAAGCGAACGGCTGATAAGTCGGAGCGACGACAGCGGCACTGGTTGATTGGGGCTCGAGTGTTTCCGCCGGCGTATTTCCGGCGGCAGGCATCGTACGATCATGCTTCTCACAAGGCAAGACTCTCGTGCCACGAGGTTGGTCACGCGCGATGCCCCGGTGCCTTGCATGAATGCCCCGCGTGCTTGCCAGCGTTAGCCCACGGCCGCCGGCGCGGGCACTGACGAGGGCACCGGCAGAGGCGCGAGCCCCAGCCGAATGAGGTGCTGCTGCTCCAGGGCCGCGACACGCTTCTCCTCGGAGAACGCGCGCTCGCTGCGTGAGATGACGAGTGTCGCGACGCCGTTGCCGATGAGGTTCACGATCGCGCGCGCCTCGGACATGAAGCGGTCCACACCCAGCAGCAACGCGAGACCCTCGAGCGGCACGATGCGCATGGCCGCGAGCGTTGAGGCCAGCACGATGAAGCCACTGCCCGTGACCCCCGCCGCGCCCTTGGACGTCAGCATCAGCACCGCGAGCACCCCGAGCTGCTGGGTGACCGTGAGATCGACTTTAAACACCTGCGCGATGAAGATGAACGCCATCGACAGGTAGATCGATGTGCCGTCGAGATTGAAGGAATAGCCCGTGGGAATCACGAGGCGCACGACCGTCCGGTTGCAGCCGTAGCGTTCCAGCTTCTCCAGCATGAGCGGTAGCGCCGCTTCGGAGGACGAGGTGCCGAGCACCAGCAGGATTTCCTCGCGGATGTACTTGAGGAATTCCCACAGGGAGAAGCCGGCGAGCCGGCAGATGATGTTGAGCACCACGAAGACGAACAGGAACATCGTGAGGTACACGTCGAGCATCAGGCGCCCGAGCGGGAGCAGCGTGCCCAGCCCGAACGAGCCCACCGTGTACGCCATCGCGCCGAATGCGCCGAGGGGCGCGGTGTACATCACGAGCTCCACAACCCGGAAGAACACCTGGGCCAGGCGATCGCAGCCGTCGGAGATGTTGCGCCCGATCTCCCCCGACATGGTGAGCGCCACGCCGAACAGCACCGCGAAGAAGACGACCTGAAGAATCTCACCCTTGGCGAAGGCATCCACGACGCTCGAGGGGACGATGTGCACGAGGTAGTCGACGAACTTCAGCTGCTCGCCCGCCTGCGTGTATTTGGAGATGTCCCCCTTGGCCATCGCGCTCACGTCGAGACCCGCGCCCGGCTTCGTGACGTTGACCACGATCATGCCGATGGCCAATGCGAAGGTCGTGACGACCTCGAAGTACAGCAGCGCCTTTCCTCCCACGCGGCCGACCTTCTTGATGTCACCGATGGTGGCGATGCCGGAGACGATGGTGAGGAAGATGATGGGCGCGATGACCATCTTCACGAGATTCACGAACGTGTCGCCCAGCGGTCGCATGGCCTTGCCCCATTCGGGCGAGACGATGCCGAGGACGACGCCGAGGGCTACGGCGACGAGGACGCGAACGGTGAGGTTCTTCCAGAGACGCTTCACGAGGGTCGCAAGGAGACGGGGAGCATCTGTACACGCAAAGCGCCCTCCGGGGGTGGAAAGCGCTCGCGAGCGGCGAGCGGTGCTCGCCGTGTGGAGATTGGGATTACGCGCGGCTTTGCGCCAGCGTTTACATGACGGTTTTCGGCGGCAGCACAATGGCGCCGAGTCCGAGGCGGCGCAGCAGCTCGTTGAACGCGGGGACATCCTGTTCGAGAATGGTCCGGAACCGGTTGCTGACCGGGGCCCAGTCCTTCAGCACATCATTGACGCGCTCCAATGCGCCGCGCGTCGGGCGTCCCTCGGGCCCGCCGTAGATGTAACTGTCGGTTCCCGTGAGGTTGGTGTAGAGCTCAAAGAGCTGGTTGTCCAATTGGCCGGCGTGCCGAATCGGGTCCTGGCCGCTTTCGCTCTTGGTCTGGTTGATCTCGTTCTCCACGCCGCTGAGCTTCGCGTTGAGCGCGTCCGATGCGGGCTTCACTTCGGACCCACGATTGATGCGCCCGGCCTGCTCGAGCGCCCGCGTGGCCTGTTCCTTCACCGCGCGAATGGTCTCGAATGCCTGGTTCATGGCGTTCAGGGAGTCACGGACGGCGAGCGAAACTCGGAACTGCTCGTCGTAGTCGGCCTGTGCCACCTGCGGCAAGCGGGGATCGGCCATGAGCTGGAAGGACTTCGACTGCGTGGCGCCTCGCGTCGTGAGGCGGGCAGTGTACTGGCCGGGCGGCGCCTTCACGCCGCCGGTGTAGCCCCAGATGGTCTGGCCTTTCACCATGCGGGGCCCCTGATAGGTGTGGTCCCAAACGCTGCGCTGCATTCCTGACTTGGCGGCGAGGGCACCCTGGCCGAGCTGACGGGCGCGCGCGGTGTCTGTGGAGAACGACCGCACCACCACGCCGCGCGCATCCACGATTTCCAGCCGCGTCGCGGAATCGGGGGCAGCGGCGAGATAGAACGAAATGAGCGCGCCCGCGGGAGCGGGGTCAGGAGCGTGCTCCACTCCGCCGGCGCCACCGCCGCCGATCTGGACCCGATAGCTGTCGCGCGGCTTGTAGAGGTGCGCCGCGGCACCCTGCGGCACCTCGGAGAGCTGATGGAGCGGGGTGATGTCGTCGAGGATGTAGAGCGATCGGCCCTGGGTGGCGAGCACGAGGTCATTGCGGTGCACCTGCAGGTCGGACACCGGGGTGATGGGCAGGTTTAGCTGCAACGACTGCCAGCGCGCGCCCGCGTCGAAGGAAACAAACATGCCATACTCCGTGCCGGCGTACAGCAGCCCTTCGCGCCTGGGGTCCTCGCGCACGACGCGCACAGGGTAACCCGCGGGAATGCCGTTCCGTCCATCGGCGAGGGAGGTCCAGCTCCTGCCGTAGTCGTCGGTGCGGAAGATGTAGGGCTTGAAGTCGTCCATGCGATACTTCTGCACGCCTACGTAGGCGCGCCCCGGCTTGTGCGCCGAGAGGTCGATGCTCTCGACGGTTGCGTTGGCGGGCATGCCCGGCGGCGTGATGTCCTGCCAGCTGCCACCCCCGTCACGCGTGATGAACACCTTCCCGTCATCGCTGCCGGTCCAGAGGGTGGAGGCGGCCTTGGGATCCTCGGCGATGGTGAAGATCGTGTTGAAGATCTCCACGCCCGTGACATCGTGGTTGATGGGGCCGCCCGCGAAGTCCTGCTGCGCCTTGTTGTTGGTGGTGAGGTCGGGCGAGATGGTCTCCCAGCTTACGCCCCCGTCACGCGTGCGGTGCACGAACTGGGAGCCGTGATAGACCACGTTGGGGTCGTGCCGCGACACCACGATGGGGGCCACCCACTGGAAACGATAGCGCATGTCCTTCGCCGCCTGGCCCAGTTGCAGCTGCGGATAGATGACGACGTTGCGGCGTTGGTCGGAGCGGACATCGAGGCGATTGATAGCGCCGCCGTAGCAGCCGCCCCACAGCACATCGGGGTGGTCGGGGTGCAGGGCCACCGGACCCGTCTCGCATCCGGAGGCGTAGCGCCATTCGTTCATCGGATGCAGCACGTTGGGGCCGGACCATGCGGGCACGGAGATGCTGGTGTTGTCCTGCTGCGACGAGTACACGCGATACGGAAACTGGTTGTCGACCGCCACATCGTAGAACTCGGCCGTGGGCTGAGAGTTCATGGATGTCCACGTGCGCCCAGCAGTGAGCGACACCACCGCGCCGCCGTCGTCGCCGAGGGTCATGATCTTCGGATCGCGCGGGTTGATCCAGAGGTCGTGCGTGTCGCCGTGCGGCACGTTGATCACGTCAAACGTCTTGCCGCCGTCGATGGAGCGATAGAGCGAGGTGTTGAGTGCGTACACCGTGTTGGCATCCTGCGGATCTGCCTCGAGCCGGGTGTAGTACCACGCCCGCTGCCGGAGCTTGTTGTCGCTGTTGATGCGCGTCCACGTCTTGCCCGCGTCGTCGGAGCGATACACGCCGCCCTCGGGCTCCGCCTCGAGAATGGCCCACACGCGGTCGGGGGTGGCGGGAGACACGGCCACGCCCACCTTGCCGACGATGCCGGCCGGCAATCCGCCGGCGAGCTTGTTCCACGTGTCGCCGCCATCGGTGCTCTTGTACACCCCGCTCTCCGGACCACCGGAGATCATCGACCACGGCTTGCGCTCGGCGCGCCACATGCCCGCGTAAAGAATGCGGGGGTTCTTCGCGTTCATGACGATGTCCGACGCGCCCGTGGAATCGTTGAGGAAGAGCACCTTCTCCCAGGTGCGCCCGCCATCCTTCGTGCGGAAGATGCCGCGCTCCGCGTTCTTCCCGAACGGGTGGCCTAACGCAGCGAGGTAGACGAGGTCGGGGTTGGAGGGGTGAACCACGAGCCGACGAATGGCGCCCGATTCGGGGAGGCCGATGAACTGCCAGCTCTTGCCGGCGTCCATGGACTTCCACACACCGCGCCCCTGGCTGGAGTTGCCGCGGATGTCGGCCGACCCTGTGCCCACGTAGATGACGTTGGGGTCGGAATCGGCAATGTCGACGGCGCCGATCGAGCCGCCGAAGAAGCCGTCGGAGATGTTCGTCCAGTTCGTGCCCGCGTCGTCGGTCTTCCAGACACCGCCGCCGGTGCTACCCATGACAAACGTGTGCGGCAACTCGGCAATGCCGGTGACGGCCGTGGACCGGCCGCCGCGGAAGGGGCCGATCATTCGGTAAGTCAGCGCCCCGAACAGCGAGCTGTCGTTGGACGCGCGGGCGGCGGTGGCGCCGGCCGGCCGCGGATGCTGGGCCGCGACCGGATGCGTGGCGAGCAGGGTACACGTCACGACGGCGAACAGCCGGACGCCTAACGGTCGAAACTTCATGGGTGGAACTCCAGGGTGATACGTGAGACGGGTCAGGACGGCGTCGCGAATCGCGACAGGCGGTGCAGCGCGATGTCGTGACGCGTGCCGGAGTCGATGGCGAGATCGGCCGCGATCTCGCCCACGACCGAGCAGAACTTGAAACCGTGGCCCGAACACGCCGACACGACGGTCACTTGCGGCGCATCGGGCAGCTGGTCGAGGATGAAGTGCTCATCCGGGGTGTTCGTGAACTGGCAGGTCTTCGCGAGCAGCGGCTCGCCCGCGGCGCCGGGGAAGCACTGGCGGGCCATCTCCCGCAGCAGCGTGAGATCACGATCGGTCACGCGGGTCCGGTCGAGGTGGTCGGGGTCCACGACTTCCCGGAAGTGATGATAGCACCCCAGCTTGAACCCCGGAGTGCCAAACTCGGGAAAGCCATACCAGTGCTCGCCCTCGTGATCGAGGTTGAACACCGGGAAACGGGCGGGCGCGAAGTCGTCCCTGTCCTCGATGTCGAACCAGCCGAGCACCTGGCGCTCGGGGGAGAGCAGGGGAGCGAGCGACGGAACGAGTGCTCCGCTCCAGCTGCCGGCGGTGATGACCAGGCGTCCTGCATGAAAGGTCCCCTTGTCCGTGCGCACCGTGACGCCATCGGTAGTGGGCGTCCACTCCAGGACCCGGGTGTGCTCACGTACGTCGGCGCCATGTTTGCGCGCCAGCGCCGTGTGCGCCGAGATGCAGCGCTCCGGCACCAAAAAGCCCCCGCGCTCCTGCAGCAGCGCCATGTACTCGGCGGGCAGGCGGTAGCCGGGAAATCGCCGGGAGAGTTCCGCGCTCGTGAGCACAGTGTGCGGTAGCTGGTGTTGCTCGCACGTTTGGAGCGATCCAATAAACGTGCGGGAGTCCGGTAGCCCGGCGTCGACCGATCCCGTGATGTGAAGCAGCGGTTCGCCGCTGTCCCGCTCCAGGGATTCCCACAGTTCGTACGCCCGGCGCAGCAGCGGCACGTACGACGGATGCTCGAAGTACGCCAGGCGAATGATACGGGTGAAGCCGTGCGACGAGCCCATCTCGTGGAGCAGCGCGAAGCGTTCCAGCGCCAGCACCCGCTGCCCGCGGCGTGCGAGGTGATACGCCGCGGCGCTTCCCATGCCGCCCACACCCAGCACGATCACGTCATACGCCGCCATCCCGCTCAGTCCCGCGAGAGCGCCATCACCAGTCGAGCAACTTTGTAGATCGTAAGCGGGTCGCCCGCCGTGTAGCTGACGGTCCGTCCGTTGCGCCGCATGCCAGGAATCAGGGCCACCTGATCGGCGTGAGCGAGCGCGTCGAGCTCGATTTCCAGCGTGATGGGGCTCGTGAGCCGTACTGGCTGCCGGGCCCCGCGCTTTTCCAGGGCCGCGCGTACGCCGGCGGTGATCTGCTCCCGCGCTTCGAGGGGATGCATCGACTTGGCGGCGAAGTAGCCAATGCCTTCCTTGACGGCCAGTCCGTCGGAACCGGGCATGAAGGCGCGTGCCATCTCGACCGCGGCGCGGTCACCCGAGATGAACACGACGGGCACCCCCCAATAGCCGGCCACCATCGAGTTGAGTCCGTACTCGCCCACTTCGCGACCGTTGAGCTTCACCACCTTGAGCGCGCTCGAGAAGGTGTGCCCATGCACCGCGTCGGCGGTGGAGCCGGGGGCGTGGTAACCGATGTACACGGCGGCGTCGAATGTGGAGTCGAGCCCCTGCGTCATGCCCAGCGGCTTCGGCTGCC
>JBDSVW010000386.1:0-28682 GCA_039927015.1 Gemmatimonadaceae bacterium
AATCAGGGTTGATCGTGGCGTCGAGGGTGAACTGCGGGCCCAGCCCCAGGCGCAGGTCGGTCCCGACGCGCGACCCGTGGTCGCGCCCCGTGCGGAAGGGGTTCCCCTCCTGCGCGGTTCCGCGGAACAGCGATCCCAGCACGTACGGTCGCAGTTCGATCCGCCGGGCACTCTGGGCCTGTACACCCTCCAGCCGGCCGAACTGGGACACCAAGCCGCGTTGCAGCTGCGAGACGAGGGCAAAGTGCGCTTCCTCATTGGTCCGGAGCACCCGGCGGGCGAAGTTCACCCCCCACACCTGGACCGTGTCCGATGCGCGGAAGCGAAGCTGCGAGAGCGGTATGCGGATCTCCGCGATCCAGCCCACCGAGTCGATCGTCACGGCGGAGCTCCACACCGCGTCCCACGTCCGGTCGCGCTCGTTGTCGTCAAAGATGTACTCGTCGCGCTGCACGTTGGCCGCGCTTACCCGGAAGAGGAAGCCGGTTCGCCGGTCGAGGTTGGGATCGAAGGCGACCTCGAAGTAGTCGGCCTGTCCATCGTCGTCGCGGCGCACGAGCTGCCGGGCGATCTTCTGCGGTTCGCTGTCGTACATGCGCGCGCCGATGTACACCGCCGATTCGTCGACCAGGATGCGCACGAACGTGCGCTCCTTCGCGGGCGCGCCCTCCACGGGGCGGCGCTGCACGAAGTTGCTCGCCACGGGCGCCTGCTGCCACGCCGCTTCATCGAGCCGTCCGTCGAGCGCGATCTCGCCCACAAGACGACCGGCGGCCACCGAGGGACGCGAGGCAACGGACGCGGCGCCCCGGGTGCTGTCTGCGCTCTGGGCCGCGAGCGCGCTGCTGGAGTCCTGCGCAAACGATGCGCGGGGCGCAAAGACAAAAAACGCCGCGAGTGCGGCTGCTATGAAGCGAAACGGCACGCGAGAGGGAAAAACGGAGATGGAAAGCCGCCGCGACAAGTCGCGGGCATAAAGGGTAATACGCACGAGCGGTCCCCGGCGTTTGAACGCTTATCCCGTCGCGGGAAAGGGACAACTTCGCTTGCGTATTGACGCGCATCATGGACATTGGCAAATCGCCCGCGTCGTGCACTGGCCCGCGCGGCCTTCCGGTCTCCCTCGATCCTGTATACGCGCATGTCGCTCTCCCCCAAGGATTTCCGCAGTCCCGGCGCCCCCTCGCTGTCGGCGATGGCGGTACTCGCCCTGTTGGCGGCGCCCTCGCTGGAGGCGCAGGTGCGCCGCGCGACGCCCACCACCCGCGCCGAGTCCCTGTTTGTCAGCGCTAGTCCGGCGGACCACCCGCAGCGCGATCATGCGGCGGACATGAAGGCCAAGGCGCGGGCGGACAGCATCACCGTCGCCAGAAGCGCGGGCGTGATGAAGTTCTCGAAGGTGACCTACCGAAGTGCAGCGGGCGACCGCGATGTGCCGGCGTACCTGTACGAACCGCTCACACCGCGCGGGCCTCGCGGGCACGCCGCCATGATCTGGGTGCACGGCGGGGTGCACAGCAATGGGGGCACCTCGCTCTTCCCCTTCGTACAGGAGGCCGTGGAGCGCGGCTACGTCATCATCGCACCCGACTATCGCGGCAGCACGGGATACGGCGCGGAGCACTACAACGCTATCGATTACGGCGGCAAGGAGCTGGATGACGTGTCCGGCGCGGTGGCCTTCCTCAAGACACTGCCGCAGGTGGACAGCGAGCGCCTTGGCATCATGGGATGGAGCCATGGCGGCTTCATCACCGCGCACCTCCTGTTCCGGGGCGAAACTCCGTTCAAGGCGGGTGCCGCGATGGTGCCGGTCACCAACCTGGTCTTCCGGCTCGGCTACAAGGGGCCCGGCTACCAGCGCAGCTTCGCCACGCAGGCTGGCATCGGCGGATTGCCGCACGAGAAGCAGGAGGAGTACATCAAGCGTTCCCCGCTCTATGGCGTGGAGAACCTACGGGTGCCGCTGCTGGTGCATGTGGCCACGAATGACGAGGACGTGAATTACGTGGAAGACCAGCAGATAGTGTGGAAGCTGCGCGCCCTCAAGCCAGACCTCGCGGAGACGAAGGTCTACGTGGATCCCACGCCATGGGGCTCGTCGGTAGGACACGCCTTCAACCGGCGCGTCGATTCGGAGACGCTGGAACGCGTAGACTCGCCGGAGCAGATCGACTCGTGGAACCGCACCTGGACGTTCTTCGACTGGAACCTGCGGCCCTATCTCGACCTGTCCAAACCGCAGGTGCCGCTGCGCACGCGCTAGGCGCGGGGTCTACCGGGCGGCGCGCGTCGATCCGTCGGCGCGCGCCCACGTCACCACGTCGCGCCCCACCCGCTGGCCCAGCGCTTCGCCGTCCTCGATGTCGAAGCGGTAGTGCACGCCGCCCCATACCCGGGAGAGCGATGCTTCACGGGCCAGTGTTGCGAAGTGCGATGCCCGGTCGGAGAAGAGATACGACATCACCTCGGCCGCCGCGGTGGAGATGGTGGAGTGTCCGGAAGGGTACGACGGAAAGGGAGGGGTGGAATACACGGTTGTGAGCGATGGGTCCACGGAAATGGGGCGGGCGAGCCACCAGGCGAACTTGCTGTCCCAGCCGGCGACAAAGGCGTCGTACATCGCGACGGACACGAGCGCCTGCGCGCGAATGGCGGCCAGGGGCGTCGTCTCGCGCTGCGCGATCTCCTCGAGCATGATCTCCTCCCACGCCGTGGAGGGCGCGTCGGTCGCCCATCGCCGCGCAAGATCCGCCTGCTGCGTAGTGCGCGATCCACGGCTCAGCGACTGCAGCTCCGCCAAGGCGGCGGTGAAACGGGCCTCGGTGCGCGATGGCGGGGCGGGCAGCCGGTAGGCGTCGCCACGCGCGAGCACCCACGGCTTCCACGTGCCGGCGAGCACATCGAACGGGACTTGCACCTGACGGGGAGGGGTCGGCCGCCACTTCAGCTCCCCGGCGGGAACGCTGCCGCTCCACACGGCACCTGAGCCATCGCCGGTGGCGCGCACCATGGCCAGCTGCCCCACCAGAGCGCCGAGACGCTGCGCCGCGGCGATGTCGGAGGCGTATGCGGCGCCGGCATCGCTTCGCGCTCGCTCGACTTCTCGCTGCATGATGCGCAGCGCCACCGTATCTGCTGCGGGCAGCACGAGTCGCAGCACCTCGACCGCGGCGGCAGCCACCGCGACGTGACCATCGGGATAGCCGGGCACGCGATCTTCGCGGGCAAGGTTCGCGATGGTAGCGTGGTCAGCCCACGGCTGCCCGCGTCGCGTGCGGTACTTGAGCTCCCACGTCGCGCGCAGCGCGTCGTACATCGCCGTGTGGAGCAGCGCCATCACCCGCGCGGCGCGCGCCGGGGTGGCCACACGCACGTCGGGAAGCAGGGGCCAGTAGAAGTTCAGACGGTCGAGGGCATAGCGAGTCCACGGCGTGGTGGGCAGCCCGCTCCAGTGCGCAATGGCGGAGCGGTCGCCGGCGGTGAGGAGCCGCTGTCGCTCCACGATGTCATTCAGTTCCTGCGCAGAAACGACTGCAGCTGGCGGCAGCGTGGATACGTCGAGTGCCGAGAGCGGCGCCACCCATGCCTTCCACGATGCCGCCCCCGCATCGAAGGCGAGCGGACTGGTCGGTTCCCCGGCGCACGTGGCCTGCAGCAACGCCGTCAGCGACAACAGCGCACGCGCGCCAGCTCTCATCGCACCCGCGCCGTGCCCTGTGGCAGCTGCGACGCGTGGAAGGTGATCGTGCGCGGAGTGCCGGGCGCGCCGTCGCCAAAGGCATCGCGATACGGCCGCAGTACGAACGGACGTTCGGTGGTCATGGGCTCCCCCCGGTTCCAGAAGGGCTCGATCGTGATCACGTGCGTCCAGCGCGAGACGCCGGCCATCGTCTTCTCCCGCAGGTCGAGGGGAAGCGAGAGGCCGGCTGGGAACGGCAAGCCAAGAATGTTGTCGATCCAGTCGTCCCCCGGGAACTCCTCCTCGCCCAGGCGATAGTCCGGCACACCGGAGAACGGCCCCCATCCGGTGTCATCGCGCTGGTTCACCGCGCCGGTCGGGTCAGGCTGGAACTTGCCATAGGAAAGCCAGATGGCTTGCGGCGCATCCACGTCGCGCACCATCCACCCTTCGTAGATCCACCCCTCGCGCAGCGGCGTCAGGCGCACCCACATGTCCCGCTGCTCGGTGTCACGCGGCGCCATGTTGAACAGCCAGATGCCCGACTCCTCATGCGATGGATAGCCATACAGGCCATTGTCGCTGGGGGAGAACATGGTGAATTGGCCCGGTTTCTCACGCAGCTCCGCGCTTCCCACCGTGAGCGCGCTGACCACGCTGAGCGTGCCCGCGCCGTCGGACAATGCGCCCGTGAGCAACCGTTGCGGAGAGGGCAGCGGGTCGGAGTCGCCCGGCGGTTCCACGGTCACCTCCACGCGCTCGAAGCTTCCGGCGGGCAGCGGCCCGGAAATGGACGTGCCATTTCCCCCCGCGAAGGACGCCACGCTCACGGCGGCGCCGCTGCGGGGGACGACCCAGAGGGTGTACCGGCCCTCGCGCGCCGGGTCGAGGGCGGGGAGGGAAGGAAAGGAGGCGGTAAGGGTGGCGCCGGGCGGAGGCGAGGTGCCTCCGCTTGCGCCTCCGTCAGCTGCACCACAGGCAGTGCACAGCACCGCTGCAAGGATGCCAGCAATCCTGGGCATCCCTGCAGCGGCTCGACGGCGAAACCTCTTCAGCTTCACGATGACTCGCTGCGCCTACGGGCGCAGGTTGGGATTGGCGTCCCGCTCGTTCTGCGAGATCGGCAGGCACGTCGCCCGACCGGTGAGGAACGTGTCGTTCATGGGGCCCGATTCCGCCGCCCACCGACGCAGGTCGAACCACCGGCGTCCCTCGAGCCAGAGGGTCGCACCGCGCTCGGCCTTGAAGACCTTCCACGCATCCACGAGGCTCGTGGCCGCGGTGAGCGGCGCCATGCCGTAGAACGCGCGCGCCGCGTTCATGTGTCCGTACGCACCGGCAATGTCGCTGGCCCGCAACCGCTCCTCCGCGCGGATCATCAGCATCTCCGTGCCCTTCACCAGCGGTATCTCGGCGCCCAGGTCGGTGAACTTCCGCTGGCGGAAGTAATTCGTCTTGCCGTCCTGGCCCTTCTGGACGGCTCCGGACGTCGTCTTCACGGTGTCCCACGGGACGCGCGGATCACCGAACACCGTGGCCCAGCGCGTTCCCCACACCGAGAACTCGCGCCGTACCCACGTCTCGCTCACGAACTCATTGTTCTCGCGCGAGGAGTTGGTGGAGTATGTCGCGTTCCAGACGAAGTTCGTCGGGACGCGCTGCGCGTCGGTCACCGCCTCGGCCCACTTGCCTAACGCGGCGCGCGCCGCGGCCCGCCCGCCGTAGGCGGCGTTCACCACCGCGGTACCCGCGGCGCCACCCACTGCCGTCCCAATGCGAATCGCCTCCGTGAAGTGCCCCTCGGCGCGCGTGAAGTGCACCGATACCGGCTCCGCGGGGCCGTTGTCGATCACCGCCTGGCACGCCACCTCGCCCAGTGTGCGGTTGGCCAGGCCCGCCCAGAGGTAGGCGCGCGCCGAGAGCACGTTGGAATCGAAGGTGTAGCCTGCCACCCCCTTCATGCGCACGATGCCCTGCTCGGCGACCCAGCGGGCCCGCTGCATGTTGGCCCACTGCGTGTTCACGTCCTCCGGGCGGAAAATGCCGCGCACCCAGAGACCTTCGTTGGTGTAGCTGCCGCCGTGGTTGATCTCGTCGGCTGCAATGCCGGACACCGGCACGATGTAGTCGAACATCACCGAGAAATCCGCCGACATGCCGGTCACGACGCCCTGCACCGCGGCTGGCACGTTCAGTTCCGCATCGGACAGCGGACCCGGGTTCACGACGTCGAGGAACCCCTCGCATCCCGAAAGGGAGATGGTCGCGATGGCGCTCGCCACCCACCACCGCCTCGCCACTGTGTGCTGCTTTATGTTCGTGGTCATGGTAGTTGTCCCGGTGGGTTAGAAGGCCATGCGGATGGAGGCAAGGAACGAACGCGTGGGCGGCAAGTTGTAGTAGTCGCGCCGGCCGATATTCGCCCCGGCGTCGCGTGCGTCCGCCGACTCGGGATCCGTGCCGAGATAGTCCGTGATGCGCAGCAGGTTGCGCCCCGCCAGCGTGAGGGACGCCGAGCGCGAGCCCGGCACCCAGCGCGTGGGCACCGACCAGGAGAGCGAGACGTTGCGCAGCTTGAAGAACGACGCGTCCTCGATGTAGTAGCGATCGTTCATGTTCGCGCGATTGATGGCACAGCGACCGCGCTGCAACGCAGTCACGTCGCTTAGCGCCGACGCGTCGCCGGCCGCCGCAGCCCGCAGCTTCGCCTCGATGGGATAGCAGAGCGGAAAGATGCCACGGCGCGCATTCTGATAGCCAATCCAGTTGGCCAGCGTATGCCCGCCCTGATACTCACCAAGTACGTCAAGCGTGAGTGCACGCTTGTACGAGAACGACGTGCCCACCGAGTACAGCTTGTTCGGATACACGAGGCCAAGGAACTCTTCCGTCGTGCTCAGTTGCGGCGCCTCGAACTTGTCAGCGTTGAGGATCTTGATGCCGTAGTAAGCGGGCACCGGTCGGCCGGGGCGAATTCGCGTCGCGAGTCCGGTCGAGATGCTGGGCGCGTCTCCGATGTCGTATGTGTTGCTCTTGGTGCGCGTCAGGTTGAAGCGGCCGCTCCACTCGATCGTGGCGTTGCGGATGAGTCCCGCGTTGAGCGAGAGCTCGAGGCCCTTGTTTCCGATCTCCCCGACGTTCTCGAGCTGCGTGCGGGTGAAGCCTTCCGACGGGGCATACGTGACCGGAATGAGCGCGTCGCTCGTGCGTGCATCGAAGTAGGTGACTTCGAGTCCGAGCCGGCCATCGAGCGCGCCAAGGTCGAACCCGAACTCCGTCTCGCGCGTGCGCTCGGGCCCCAGGTCGGGGTTACCGCGCTGTGCGGGCGTGAAACCCGGGATGCCGTCGTCGCCGGCCACCGGATCCCAGGTGCGCACGGCGTCGAAGGCGCCGGGCGCCTTTCCGCTCACGCCAACCGCGGCGCGCAGCTTGAAGTCCTGCACCACGCCCTTCGGGAACCAGTCGTGGTCGGACATCACGTAAGCGGCGGAGATCTTCGGGTACTGCTGCAGGCCGAAGTTCTGTCCGAACGCCGAGTTGCCGTCGATGCGCAACCCCGCCGTGATGAAGAGGCGATCGCGCCAGCCGATCATCTCCTGCAGGAAGGTGCCGGCCGTGATGACGCGCAGGCGGTCTTGCCCGCCAACCGAGGTGCGCGCCGCCGAACCCAGCGTCACGTCGCCCGGGCCGGCGAAGTCGAGGCCGTCCACGCGCGTGTAGTACTCGCGATCCTCGAACAGCTGTCCGCCCCACGAGAAGGTGGAGGCGAGTCCGCCGATGGGCAGCGTGCTGACCAGCGAGCCTGTGTAGTCGACCGAGAGCTTCGTGTGATTCCAGTCCTGCTTCCAGATCTGTCCGCGCGGCACGTTGAGGTACGCGAACGGATAGATGTCGGAGTTGTCGTTGCTATTGTAGTCGTAGCCGAGCGCCAGGCGATGCGTGAAGTTGGCGTTCGGCGACCAGTTGGCGGTAAGGCCGGTGATGAAGTGGTCGCCGCGGCGCACGGGCGTGAGTTCGAGGATGTACCCATTGGTCACGCACGTCTCGGTGATGTTGGCGCACTCCCCGCGACCGCCCTTGAAGTTGTTGAAGGGACCGCGTCCAACGTTCAGCAGGAAGCCCGATGCGTTGTTGCCATCGGGAATCCAGCGTGTGTAGTTCTTCTGGTACGAGTTGGAGAGCGTGAGCAGCAGCGAGCTGGCGGGATTGAACACGAAGTTGGCGCGATAGCCGCCGTCCTTGTAGCCGCCCGGGCTGATGACGCCCTTGTCGTTGGAGAAGTTGCCCGAGAGCGCGTAGGTGAGCGCTTCCCCGCCGCCGCGCACGGCACCGCTGTAGCGCTGGACGATGCCCTTCTCGACCCACGAGCCGGACGAGGGACACGTCGGGTCCACGAACTTCGCGCCGGTGACATCCACCAGGCGCGGACCGCGACACTCCTTGAGGAAGTAGCCCGTCGGGTCATCCTCCGAGCCGATGTCGGAGAGTTCGTTGTATCCCTGCGTGGTCTCGAACGACCACTGCGGGCGGCCGGAGGTGCCTTTCTTGGTGAAGATCTGGATCACGCCGCCCGACGCTTCGGTGCCGTACAGCGTGGTGGCCGCGGCGCCCTTCACGACTTCGATGCGCTCGATGTCGTCGGCCTTCACGTCGTTGAGCGTGAGGGAGTTCTGGCGCGAGGAGAGACCGACGGGCCCGTTCTCGGAGAAGATGCGGATGCCGTCCACGTAGATGATGGGGTTGTTGCCTTGGCTCACGGAGTTGTTGCCGCGCAGGCGGATCGTGCCGCCCGTGCCGGGCTGCCCGCCATTGGCCATCACGGTGACGCCCGTCGCGCGCGCGCTCAGGATGTCCTGCGTGTTCTGCACCGGCGCGACTTCCAGGTCCTGCGCACTGATGGCCACCATCGCGTTGCCAATCTCCTTCTTGCGCGCCTGTGCGGCCGTGCCCGTCACTACCACTGCCTCGAGCGAGACGGCTGCATCGGTGAGCGCGAAATCCACCGTGACGGTCTGGTTGGCGGCCAGCGTCACGGTGCGCGTGGTCACCGCGAAGCCGAGTCGCTGGACGCGTAGTTGCACGGTGCCCGCCTCGACGGCCGGAATGATGTACGCGCCGGACGATGAACTGCGCGCACCGCGAAGGCTCCCGACCACCGAAATCTGGGCCTCCTCGAGGGGACGGCCGGTGTTGGCGGCGGTGACGGTGCCGCGGATGGTGCCGGTGTTCTGGGCCATAGCCGGCGCGGCCACGACTGTCGCCCATGCCAAGGTCGCGATGCTCACGATCGGCGTTAGGCGGATCGCTCGTCTCACGGATAGGGACATGTGAAGTCTCGGTTGAAAGGGGGGCCGCGAGTCATGCGCACGGGAATGCTCGCGGCGGGCGTGAAGACTCTTCTCTATACGGAAGCCGTCGACCTCGCGTCAAGAGCGAGGTGATGGGGGCGGTCCAAGGCGCGATCCGCTGCGCGCTTCTCATTAGGGTATCGCAACCCTTTCGGCCTCGTAGTTGTCCCATTGGACATCGCCAGGCCTGAGCTGACCATGCCCATTACACTGCTCGCGCTCGCTGCACTGGCTCTGCTCAGTCCGCCGTATGTGACAGGTCAAGCGCGGCAGGCGCTCGCATCCCCGCAACCGCGAGGCTCCGCGTCGGTGGCCGCGGCCGTGCGGGCCGAGCGACCGCCCGCCATCGATGGCCGAGGCGATAACGACGCCTGGGCGCGTGCCCCGAGGTTCTCCGACGTCCGTCAGTTCGACCCCAACGTGGACCTCGATCCGACGTTCCGGACGCAGTGTCAGGTCGCCCATGACGCCCGAAAACACTACGCTTTCATCCGCATGTTCGATCCGCACCCCGACAGCAACATGCACGCGCGCTCGCGGCGCGGGACCGTCGGACCAGATCGAGCTGCTCGCCCCTGCTGCACCCCGACAACACCTTCCTCATGAAGGTGGCGTACGGGTGCAGCCGCTGACTACTTCGGCAGCTGCAGTCGCGCCACCGCCGCGCCAAAGCGGGCGTCATTGCGCATGTCGGGCGGCCAGGGCAGCACGTTGATGCGCACGAGGTCACTCACCCGATCGTCGAAGGCGCGATCGAGCCACGCGAACGCAGCCTCGAACTCGTCGAGGCCCGCGTGACAGATGGCACGATCCAGTGGCGACACGTACTTCGTGGCGGCCGCGGACTCCAGCGCGTCCAGCGCCTCGCGGGCAATGTCCGGGCGCTGGAAGCGCCCGGCGGTCATGCCGAGGTATCCCAGGCCTAACGCACCGCCACTCAGCGTGACCAGCGAGCGGAACGCCGCAATCGCCTCATCGCCGTTGCCTTTGTGCACCTGCAGCGCCCCCAACGGCCAGTAGGCCAGCGCAAACTCCGGATCGAGCGCCACGGTCTTGCGCAGTCGCGACAGCGCCTCATCGTGCCGACCCGCCCAGAAGAGGGCGTAACCCATGTGCGCGTTGATGATGAGGGACAGCGGATCGAGCTGCAGGGCGGTCTGCATGGCGGTGATCATCTCCTCGATGCGCCCAGCCACCATGAGGTACCACGCATACCACTGATGTGCGCTGGCGTAGCGCGCATCGTGCGCGATAGCGCGCTCAAACGACTCCGCCGCGCCGCTCCACTCCCAGTCGAAGAAGAGGCGCGTGTAGCCCAGGGAGGCGTGCGCCTCGGCAAGATCGGGCTGTAGCTCCAGCGCGCGCATGGCGGCCGCCTTCGCGCGCGGATACGCCGCGCGCGGCGGGAGGAAGTTGTAGTAGCCGAGCACGTTGTACGTGTCGGCAAGGCCGGTGTAGGCCAGCGCGTACGCCGGGTCGCGGTCTATGGCGCCGTTGAAATGCTCGATGGCCTGCATGAAGCCATCGCGCGTGCGCTTGTTCCACTGGTGACGGCCGCGAAGGTAGGCGTGATACGCCTCCGAGTCCTCGGTCTGGCGGCGTACCATCTCCGCGGCCTCCTCCGTGGACAGTCTGAGCCGGAGCGACTTCACGATCTCGGCGGCTACTTCTTCCTGCACGGCGAAGATGTCGGTGGCCGACATCGTGAGGCGATCGCCCCACAACTGCGCATCGGTCCCGACATCGGTGAGTTCTGCGCTCACCAGCAGTTGCGAGCCACGCTGCATCACCCGCACGGTGACCAGCGCCCGAACGCGCAGCTGGCGCGCGATGTCCGCCGGGCCTTCCTCGCTTCCCTTGTGGCGGAACACCGTGGAGCGCGGCACCACGCGCAGGCCGGAGATGCGCGCCAGCTTGTTGATGATGCTCTCCGTGATGCCGTCGGCGAGGTACTCGTCGTCGGAGCCGGGCTTCGCACCCTCGAACGGGAGCACGGCGAGCGAATCGATGGGGCCGGAGGTGAGCACCGGAAAGGGCGCCGTGGCCACGGACGAGCCCAGGTTCGACGGCACTTCGCGCGAGAGCGAGCGCACGTCCAGCGCCCGCAGCGCATCGCGAAAGTGCGCGGCCGAGGCAAACCGCTCGTCGGGGGACTTCGATAGTGCGGTGCGCAGGATGTGGCGCAACGCGTCGGGCACATCGGGTCGCGTGATGACTGGAGGCGGATGCACGAGATGCTGCACGAAGATCGACTGCATCGTGTTGCCGGTGAACGGCGGCTCGCCGGCCAGCATTTCGTGCAGCACGCAGCCCAGTGCGTACAGGTCGCTCCGGCCGTCGGTGTCGTCGCCGCTGCCTTGCTCGGGACTCATGTACGTCGGCGTGCCGAGCACGAAGCCCGTCTGCGTGAGCGCGTTGTTTCCCGATGGCCCCGCGAGATGCTCCACTGCGCGCGCAATGCCGAAGTCGGTGACCACCGCATGGCCACCCTCCAACAACACATTGCCGGGCTTGATGTCGCGATGCACGACGCCGCGGGAGTGCGCGTACTCAAGCGCGTCGGCCACCTCCTCCGCGATCTCCACGGCCTCGGCGACGGCGAAGCGCGGCGAATGCGCGAGGCGGGAGGCTACCGAATCGCCGCTGATATACGGCATGGTGTAGTACAGCATGCCGTCCGCGGTGCCCGCGCTCAGCAATGGCACGATGTGCGGGTGGCGCAAATTGGCGGAGAGGAGGATTTCCTTCTTGAATCGCTCCGCGTTCACGCCCGGCGCGATGTCGGGTGCCAGCAGCTTGACCACGACCGTTCTGCCGAGGGAGACCTCGTGCGCTTCGAAGACACGGCTCATGCCGCCGCCGCCGAGTTCGCGCCGGAGCACAAACGTGCCGTCCAGCGCTGCGGCGAGGCGGACGGCGACGGGGTCCGAAGGCGTGAAGGTTTCCACTCGCCGGAAGCTAGCGGGCTACGTCCGAAACGCGGATGTGGTCGCGTTGCAGCTTACCAGCCCCCACCCCCTCCTCCTCCCGAACTTCCGCCGCCCGAGCTGCCGCCACCCCCACCGCCCGAACTGCTCGAGCTCGGCGCCGACACGCCCGCCGCCATGGACCCCGCCGCTGCCGCCCATACCCCACTCGATCCTCCTCCCGAGAAGGCGCCTCCGCCACCGAATCCCGACCAGGAGGGCCCTCCGGCGGAGGAGGTCACGTCCGGAGATGACGCACGCGCGCTGCCGATCGTCGCCGCTTGTGCTCCCCCGAAGGCGCGGAACCACTTATCCATTTGTTGTCCCAGCCCGAAGGCGAGGAAGTAGGGGAACCAGCGGTCGTGCAGCTGCGGGCGCTCCTTCCGCAGCTCGGCGCGAAAGTACTCCCGCGCCGAGGCCAGGTGCTTGCGCAGGGCGATGTGCGCCGCCGAATCGCGTGACTTGGCCATGTTGAAGATGCTGCTGCAGAGGCCCAGGCATGTCACGACCATGCCCAGCAGCAACAAAATCCCCGACCGGTCATCCGGGTCGAGCAACCGGTTAAACACGATCCACCACATGAGCAGCGCCACGGGCACGAGTACGCGCAGGAAATGCACGGACGTGCGGGACATGCGCTTCTGCCAGCGCGAGGCCTGCGAGAGGGCAAACGCGTAGATCAGGAGTGCGACGATGCTCGGCAGGATGACGCGCACCAGGTCGGTGGGTCGCTGCACGGCAGTCGCGGCGATGAGTGCCACGCCCGCCAGGAGCAAGGCGAGCGTCACTCGGCGCGACGGTTTCTGCGGCTTTTGTCCCGCGTTGCGCGAGCGGTTGAGTGCGCGGTCGATGGCCGGCCGGATCTTCGATGCGGGATCGAATCCCTTGCTCGCGTAGCGCTGCTGTACCGCCTCTGTGTCGGTGGTGCGGGCGTTGGCCGTGAAGAGGGCGTCGATGAGCGCCCGCTCGTGGGGGGCGAACGCGCTGCGATCGACGAGCAGCGTGAGGTGGAGCACGTGACTGCCGAAGAAGCCCGACTTGGGCGTCACGGAACTCTCCAGCTTCTTCTCCGACACGAGGCGCGCCAACACTGCGGCCACCTCAGGCGCCCCCGTGGTATCGTCCCACGTGGCGCCAACGACTTCGGGTAGCATGTGCAGCACCTGTTCGCGCAACCACGATTCGTCGATCGCACTCGCCGGCACGAGCGGCACGAACCGGCCCAGCGCGCGCTCGCGCCGGAGGAGCAATCCGATCAAGACCAGCACTCCTCCGACCAGGATGGCCACCAGCGAGAATCGAACGGGTTCCGGGGCGCCGAACTGGATGCCGGAGGGCCGGCCCAGCGGCAGGTAGTGCAGCGGAACCGTGACCGTGAATCCGTCACCCGGCTGCAGGTTACGCCGGGTGTATCGTCCATCGAACGTGGAGGGCGGTTCCCACGCCTTGTCGAAGGCGAGGGTCAGGAGAAACTGCTCGATGACCCCGTCGCGATCGCTGAAGGCGAAGTCGTGGTCGATGTAGTAGTCGCTCCCGTCGGGGATGACGATGTTCGAGTACGAGTACTCGAGCACGTACGTCAGCTCCGTGTCGTTGAACGGCGGGTCGGAGGGAAGCCGGCTGCGCCAGCGCAGCGTGTTGGTCGCCTGCATCGCATACTCGTCCACCCCGGAGAGATCCCCTTCGCGCAGTTCGTGCTCCGCTCCCGTTTCGAGATCGAGCCGGACGATGCGCTCGAAGCGGAACTCCTGGCCCAGTCGTACGTCGAAGCGACGCTCCCCGCCGTTCCAGTCTCCTGTGAACACCATCGACTGCCGTTCGCGCACATGGAGACGACCCGTGGAGTCCAGCCGGGCGTCGGAGGCGATGGTACGCCAGTGGAGTTCTCGCTGTTGCGCCTGCAGGCGGGGACCGCATACCGCGAGGCACAGGAGCAGAATGAACGATGTCAGGCGCGGCATGTACCGAGGACGTGGGGAGAATGGTGGCTGGATGAAGTAGCCTCGGCGGAATGGGGGTGGCAAGGAGGGGAGGGGAGGGGGGGGCCGGATCCCGGCGCACGGCGCTCAACGACTGGGCGCGCGCGGCGTGCGCCGCAATTCGTCGAACAGGTTCAGCATGAGGATCAGTGTGCCCGTCGCGCTACCCCGCCGCTGGCGGACCATGATGAAGCGCTGGTCATCCGACGCGACATCATACTCGGGGTGCAGCACGGAGCTAAGCAGCCCGGCATCGGAGAAGAGCACCACGCGCGAGGTCACCGAGAAGGTGGGCTTCGTTTCGATGGCGGCCGCCACCATCTCATGCTGTCCATTCCGGTAGAAGAGTTCACGCCCACTGTGCGACCACACAGGCTCGATGCCGCCGGTGATCGACACGACCCACTTGGCGCTGCCGGTATTCGGGAACGGGCGCACGTACACCTCGTCGCGCCCCGACTCGGACGAGGTGTACGCGATCCACCGGCTGTCGGGCGAGATGGCGGGGTTTCGCTCGCCGTGCTCGGATGCGACGACGGGGACGGGCGCGCTGTCGATTCCCGGGCGGATGCCCATGATATCCGCGTTGAGAAAGCCGAGCCGATACACCATCCACTTGCCGTCCGGCGACCAGCGCGGATCGGTGCCCGCGGGCACCAGGCGTATGCCCACCGATTCGGGTGATCCTCCGTCCACCCGGCGTGTTCGAATCGTCCACGAGTTGGTGCCGGCCGAGTCTGAACCGTAGGATACCGATAGACCATCGGGGGTCCACGACGGTGAAATGTTGTATTGACCCGCGAGTGCCAGCTTGCTGCGAGGACCCCGCGCAACCGGGGCGATCCAGAGGTCCGACGACTGCGCGCCGCGCATCATCACTGCCAGCCGGCCGCCGTCAGGTGAAAGCGCCGGCGCGCTGAAGTCGCCGCTCCACGAGGAATCGAAAGGCTCCGTACCACCGGTGCGACTCACCCACACCAACTCCTTCCGTCGCGGGTCGACGGTCTGGTAGAGCAGCGCCCCGCTCTGCGAGAGGGCGAACTGCGAGGCGGACCCGATCTTCACCCGCACGCCTTCGAGCAACGGCACCGAGGGACCGACCAGCGCCAGACGCTTCAGGTCGAAGGGTGTGGCCATGAGCGTGCCGCGCGCGCTGGTCCAGACGAGATGACCCGACGAGGCGTAGCGCGCCATGGTACCGGTGAGCAGTTCCTTCACCTCGCCACCCTCGGGCCCTACCACCGCGATGCGGGTGCGATCGGGAGGACCCTTCATCACGGAGAAGACCAGCCCTCGTCCGTCAGGCAGCACCTCCGGGAAGGCCTGGTAGCCCTCGCTCGCCTCGGTGAAAGGTTGCGGCGGGCCGCCGGTGGGCGCGAGACGACGAATGATGCCCTCGAAGGCGTAGTAGAGCGATCCGTCTGGCCCCCACGCTGGGGTTCCTCCAGTGGTCACCACGCGAAGTGCGGAGCCGCCGGGCAGGGTGAGCGTCCTGATCGCGGGGCCATCGTTGAACGCGAGCGTGCGGCCGTCAAACGACAGGACGGGATTGAGCGCCCCCTCACTTCCCGGGATCGGGAGCGCCTCGATGTCGTTCAGTGCGCGCTGCCACAGCTGCGTACCACCGCTTGGGGACTCACCCACGTACACGATCTGCGAGCCGTCACGAGAGATCGTGAATTCCAGACCGGCGAGGCCCTGCACCATCCCGTTTCCCCGACCCGGCGTGAGGTCGAAACGGGCGACCGGCAGCGGGGCCGGAGGCCGGAGGTTCGTGATCGCGGCGATCGTGATGGCAACCGCTGCCACGCTGGCGAACATCATCGTCAGTCCGTTCCACCCGGATGGGGTGGCGGACGCCAGCGCTCCGTGTCGAAATGCCGGATTCGCAAGTGCCAGCGCAAAGTCGTTGGCCGTGCGGAATCGGTCCGCCGGCAGTCGCTCCGTCGCTCGCGCCAGTGCGGAGCGCACGTGAGGCGGAACGGTCCGGCGAAGCGACGCGATATCGGGCAACGGACGGGCGCTGATCTCCTCCACCAGTTCCGGGTCGGAGTCACCCGCATGCGGCAGCGCACCCGCGAGCATCTCGAACAGCACGACGCCCAGTGAATAAATGTCGGAGCTCCCCGTGACGTTCGCCGCGCCCCGCATCTGCTCCGGACTCATATAGTGCGGCGTGCCGATGATCGTCGCGGACTCCGGCAGACGGTCGCCGCCTGCGCCTCCTCCACTGCCGCTGGTCCTGGCGAGCGCGATGCCGAAGTCGGCCACCATGGACCGTCCTTCGTGGAGGAGAATGTTCTCTGGTTTGATGTCGCGATGAATCACGCCGTGCCGGTGCGCGAAGTCGAGCGCGTCCGCCACCTCGCCGGCGATGCGCAGTGCATCATCGACGGGGAGCTGTCGCTCGCGGCGAAGCCGCTGCCGCAGCGATTCTCCCTGCACATACGGCATCACATAGTAGCGAAGGCCCTGTGCGTCGCCGGAGTCGAAGAGCGGGAGGATGTGCGGATGCTGCAGACGCGCCACCACCTCGATCTCCTGCACAAACCGCTCATCGCCCAGGGTCTGGGAGATCGCCACATCGAGGACTTTGACTGCCACCTGACGGCGGTTCTTCGGGTCGTCCGCGAGAAAGACGGTGGCCATGCCACCATGCCCGAGTTCACGCAGGATGTGGTAACGCCCGCCCAAAACCTCCGGCACGCGCAGCAGCGGGGCGAAGGAATCCGCCGGTGCCAGCAGGAGACGCTCCCCACGTCGGCACGCGACGAGGAGTTGCTCGAGTCGAGCATGGAGCCCGGGGTCATCCGGGAATGACGACGCCATGTACGTGATCCGCTCCGACGGCGTCAGTTCGAGCACGGCGTCGAGGTGCGGTTCGAGCACTTGCCATTCCGGTCCAGAAAGTCGCGCCATGGGAGATACCTGATGGCGGAGACAACGGCGTCAGGCATTCAATGTGTTGATGCAGCTAAGAGTCCGCAACCAGACGCGGAGGACAGCGCCTCACGTCACTCCGCGAGCAGCTCGTACAGCAGGGCGCGCGCCTTCACCCAGTCGCGGCGCACGGTGCGTGCGGTCACCCCGAGCGCCACGGCTGTTTCGTCCTCCGACAAGCCCGCGAAGAAGCGGCATTCCACGACGTGAACGAGCCGCTCGTCCAAGGTGGCGAGATGGACGAGGGCTTCATCGAGCTCCACCAGGGCAGTGGCCCGGTCTTCGGCGCTCGAGAGGTTGTCGTCGAGGGTGACGCGCCGCAACTCGCCCCCGCGCTTCTCGCGGCAGCGCGCGCGGGCGTACCCGATGAGCACCTGCCGCATGGCGATGGACGCCACCTTCAGGAAATGGCTGCGATCGCTCCATTCGGCGTTCGCCGACTTCGCGAGCTTGAGCCACGCTTCGTGCACGAGTCCCGTGGCGCCCAGGGTGTGCGCCGGGCTGCCGCCGATGTGGTGTCGCGCCATGCGGCGCAGCATTTCGTACACCAGCGGGAGTAACGCGTCAAACGCCGCGCGGTCGCCCCTCCCGAGGGCCGCCAGCACCGCGGTGATCTCATGCTCCTCGCTCGTCGTTGCCGCCGCGTCGGGAGGCGTGCGCACGTCGGAGTCCGGGCGGAACGTCATGTGGACCGCGTGCGCGACGCTCGCGCGAGCCTCGCCCGTGCCGTGAGGGAGTTCGGGTCCGTCACCGCGAGACGGCAGCACGACGCTCGCAATGTCCGCTTCAGTTGCGGCACGGCGTTCCTCCTCAAGAACGAAAACTCAAGGGCATCGCTCCGCCCCCCCTGAGCCGATGTCCAACTTGTCGCGTGCGTTGCGCGTGCGAAAGGTGCGCGTGGCAAGGCGATCCGGGCATCGCGTGCGCCGTATTCCCGCAATCGTGAGGAGGAGGGGATGCGCAAATAGTTCGCGGTACCGCGACGCGTGGGACGACCGTCAGTCAGTCCCGATGCGTCACCTGATGTCTCGCCGTCGCGGGACGCCCGAGGGGCTCGCGACCCATCCGGCGCAGGCGTCAGCGTCCCATGCCCTTACGCAGGTTCGCCCACGCATCGCCCACCAGCGAGAAGTTCCGGCTGGCCACCACCACATGATCACGACAACCACTGGCGCACAGCACGCCGATGTCGAACTGCTGGATGTGCAGCATGGCGCCCACGAGATGCCGTTGGTTGGTGACGTCACGTTCGTAGGCTGCGGCCAGGCCCAGGTGGTGCACGGTGCGGGCGAATCTGCCCTTGCCGTAGAAGTAATACGTCGTGCCCAGCTGGAAGACGGGAAAGCTGGGCTGCAGGGCGCGCGTGTCACGACGGTACTGGTATCCCAATGTCTGCATGCGGAGAATCCACTCCCATGACGACGGGTCGCGGAGCTTACCCATCGGCGCACGGGATGCCGTCCACTCGTTCAGCAGCATCTCGACGATGTTGAGCCGCTCGGAATCCTCACCGTAACGAATGCTGAGCCGTCGCCCGTGCTCGTCCACTTCCTCGCGCAGGAGTCGCAGGTAGGCGATGGAAATCGGGCACAGCATCTCCTGCAGCGCTGCCGGAGGCGTGCCACCGCCGTAGCCGGCGCCGACGAAATCGGGATAGGCACCCAGCTCATCAAACAGCGCCAGCGCGGAGAAGCGCTGCGCGCGCGAGTTCGTGATGCGGTCGAATGCCTCCACCACGTGCATGCGCGCTTCGTCGAAACGGGTGCGCGTTGCGTCGTCCAGCGTGGCCTCGCCGGATTGCAGCTGCGCGAGAAACGCCGAGTCGAGTCGCACGAAGAGCCGCTCCAGGTGGTCGTAGTACGCCATGCCGTCGCCGGAGCTGGGGATGGCAACCGAGCATGGCGACGTGTCCTGCGCGTGCGGAACAGTTGGCACTGTCGCCAGCGCCAGCGCGACGACGTAGATGTGAAGGCGTCTCATGCGCCCAGCCCCCGCAGCACCGCGGCGCGCGAATCAGGATGCGTGAGGTAGCTGCTGCCCATGGCGTGCGACGCCGGCAGCGGCAGGTTGCCCGACTCCACGAGCACGAACTCGTCGATGAGGCCGTTGTTGGCGGAGCCCTGCATGTACTCCGCGCGATCCTGGATGAGCAGGAAGGGATCGGACGTGTGGTATATCGCGGTGCAGCGCGAGATGAGGGGCTCGAACTTGCGCGTGGCCCGGTTCACGCGGCCGGGCTTCACGAGGCCCTGCAGCGGCAGGTAGCGTCGGCGCTTGAGCGCCGCCTGCACCTTGCAAATGGGACTCCACATGGGCGCACATACCACCAGCCGCACAGGATGGAGCGCGAAAGCACTCGCCACGTCCGCGGCGCGAAAGAGTCCCTCGTACGCGATGAGCGTGCCGAGGCTGTGCGCGAGCACCCCGATGGGAACGGCGGTGGGCGCGACCTCGGGGCCCGCGAGCGCCTGCGCGAGCTCACGCGCCTCCAGGTACTTCGCAACGAAACGGCTCTGCACGAGATCGATAGAGTGATCGAGCAGCACATTCTGCGTGACGTCGGTGATGCATGTATCCACCATTGACCGGCACTGCTCGGGCAGCTGGCCGGTGACCCCATCCCAAAGCTGCGAGTACTTGTTGCGCAGCGTCTCGTTCACGTCCTCGTAGAACACCTCGAGCAGGTACTTCTGTCGTCCGTCGGGAAACTGGAGCCACCGCCGAGTGTCTTTCGTGAACTGCTCGGCGGTCGGATAGAGCAGTGATGCCCACGTGTAGCCGTCACCGGGGCGCGAGTGTCCCATCCCGTGCGCGATGATGAGGATCTCAGCCATGGCGACCTCCCGGCGTCACCGCCGCGATGGTCAAGATGAAGGAACAGCTGCCGCCTCCCGGCGGGGGCGTGGTGACCCCCAGCTGCACGGGAGTGGCGTCGGTCGGCGGCTGTGACAGCGAGGCCGACATTTCGCGGGAGGAACGGAGCTCGAACGGCGTAACGACGTCCGCGACGGTGAGGATGCTCTGCTCGCGGAAGCCGGCGCCCGTCAGGAGCAATACGGAGGCGCCCCCCTTCGTTTCCACGCGCGCGCTGGTGATCACGGGCGTGGGGGCGGCGTGGTCGGGTTGGTCGATGAGCGTGATGACGGGGGAGGACGCGTCCACCGCAGGAGCCGCCGCATTCGAACCCTCCGGCTGCCCAGCGGACTCTCCCTCCCCCTGCGGCCGCGCATCGGCGCCCTTCGGCGGTGAGGTGAAGAGCGTCTCGGCTACCTGCTTCAGCTTGAGCACCGCGGGCTGGCTGAAGAGGCCAATGAGCGCCCCCGCGCCGGCAAAGCCGTATGGGCTCACGTCGGTGGTGCCTTGCAGGCCTACGAAGCCGGCGCGGATCAACAGGTACATCACCGCGGACAGCAGCGCCCCCTCCACGGGCAGCGCGAGATAGCGGGGAATCCAGCTCCACAGGAGATCCCGGTTGCCCACGTACCAGACGAACGAGCGGAGACTATGGAGCAGGCCGCCTAACGCGCCCGACAGCAATACGATGACGAAGAGTGCCAGGTCCTGGCTGCGGCGGGGCAGTGGACCCAGGAGCCCCCCTCCAGTGGCGCTATCGACTGCCCCCTGCCGCGGGCTATTGGGGGCGGGCCCGCCAGGCACGGTCGACTGCACTGTCTGCAGTGAGTCCCGTGCGAGTACCGGCTCGGCGGCGCGGGCAACGGGTGGCGAGGCCGCGCGCGCCATAATCGCGCTGACCGAGTCGGCCCGCTCCCGTGCCACCATGGTCGCCGACTCCAGCTCGGCCCCCAGCTGCCACATGATGAGGAACGCCATCGTGATCTGCAGGACCAGGATGATCGCGATCGCGACGCGCCCGACTTCGGATTCACCAGGCCCGCGCCCGGCGACTGTGGTCTCGGGATCGGCCATGAGCTCCCCTCGTGTCGCGGGCGCTGAACCCAACCGCCGCAGCGGTAGCCACGCACGGTGTATCGTGCGGGTCGCCACCGTCCCTCGCGGCCGGCATCCATGCCCACTCGTGATGGTCAAGTGCCGCGACGTCGCCACGCATCTCCCTGGGAAGCGCCGTCAGCAGCCCTAATGCAGTGCTGCGAAAACTATGGCGCCCAAGGGCGCGGGCCGCCAGATGCTCGCCAGAGCTCGTGTGGCGGGCACGGGCCAGCTGCACGCGAAACGGGAGGGCACGCGACGTATCGCGCACACTCCCGCTCAACGCGCGGCCGCTCGCCGGCGAGGCGCCTTCACATGGTCCTGTCCAGCACGACGCCCTGCTCGCGGCGCCTACTCCTCTTCGCTCTCACCCTCACCGAACGCGGTGACGGCAAGGCGGTTGATGCCGCCTTCGGCGATTTCCGTCAGCAGCCGGTCGGCCGCTTCTTCTTCGTCGAGCGTTTCCCGCAGGCGCTCGGCGATCTCCTCGTGACCCATCGCTTTCGCGTGCGCGATGGCGGTGCCGTACGCGGCGATCTCGTAGTGCTCCACGCGCTGCGCGGCGCCGATGATGCCGGCATCGAGCACGTCCGGATCGCCGTCCTCCCCGAGAATCTCCGCCCCTTCCGCAATCAGTCCCTCCATGCCGAGGCACTTCTTCCCCTTCGGACTCTTCTCCAGGGTCTTGAAGATCTCGTCGAGGCGGGAGATCTGTTCCTTCGTTTGTTCCAGGTGGTCGCTGAGCGCCTGGCTCAGCTGCTCGCTGTTCGCGCCACGAATCATCTTCGGCAGTGCCTGCACCAACTGACGTTCCGCACTGTGGATATCCTTCAATTCGTCGACGAACAAGTCGTGGAGAGTCTTCATCGTGGCCACTCGTCAGCTCCTGATACGTGTTGCGGTCATCGGCATCGCGCGCGCATACCTCTGTGTCACCCGCAAGCCTGACCGTGGGGCACAGCATACCTCGCACGCGACGCGCCGACCATTCATCCCTGGGCCGGAGTTCACGTATCCCCGGGGAGGGGCGGGGCGCCTGTCTGGCAGCGGCATTCTCCCTCTTGCCTGCTTCCGGTGGTTCGGAGTACGCTAAAGGGAAGACGATGACGCCAGACGGTCCCGTGTGTGGCCATCTGCTCCAGCTGTCGAGTAGGTTTTCTCCCCAGTGCCCCGCTACCAGATCATCTCGTACGAGAACCAGCGCTTCTTCCCCATGCGCTACGACGATCTCCCCGTCGGGGAGTCGCGCGCGCCCGCGACAACGCTGGTACCGTACTTCGACTGCCTGTCCGACGCGCTGGCTGCGGTCGAGGCGCACGTGGAGTCCGTGCTCGGGCCCGTTCGGGCGATGATCGCGGGCACGAGTGCGAGGCGCGATGCCCACTATCGCGACAAGCTCGCCAACCCCACGATCTTTTTTCGCGGCCAGTCGTCGCCCGCGTACTCGATCGTACCGACGAGATTTCGGCTGGCGGGAGTGACTGATCCGCTGGCCGAGGTCGAGCGGCGCATCAGGAACGAGCGCGCGCGGGCCGCAGCCATCCAGAGTCACTACCGGGTTCGCGCGGCGTCGTTGCTGGACGACCTCCAGGCGCGCGCCGTGGCGCGGCACTTCGGCGCGCCCAGCTCGCTCGTCGACTTCACCTTCGACGCCGAGGTGGCCGCAACGTTCGCGCACCCGGCGTTTTCCGAGGCAGAACGAAGCCACGGGGCTCCGCTGGGTCTGCTGTACGCCCTGGACATGGGCCAACTGCAGGAGATGATGGGCATGCTGGCGTGGGGCGTGAACAGCGACGGCACCCGCGACATTCATCTCGTGAATGTGAAGTGTACGTGGGGCATTCCCTTCCTGCAGTGGGACGCGGGCGCGGGAGAGGTGGCGGGCACGCGCGATGCGAATCCGCGCGACCTGTTTCACGAGGAGGACGCCATGCTGGAACGTGTGGCGGCGGGACAGTGAGGGCGTTCGCGATGCTCGCGGCGACCGCTACTTCACGGTCACGATCCACACCGTGCGCTTCGCGCCCGCCGCGACGGTGACGTTGAAGGTGTCACCGGACACCGCATTCGAGGTGAGCGTCACCTCGAACTCCCCCTTGCCCGACTTGTCGGTGATCGGCAGGCCGACCGGCACCGCGACGCCGAGCCGCGAGTTACTGGACGTCACCAGGAAGAGCTGTCCGGCAAGTTTCTGTCCCGTGGCCGACAGCACGCGGAAACTTTCCGTCGCGCTTTTGCCATTGCCGGCAGAGAGCTTCACGCTGGGCGCACTCCTGGCCGGCATCGATTCGATGGTATCCACCGGCGCCTGGAAGAGCAGCACGACCGCGACCCCGGTTTTTCCCTCACTCGTGGCCGAGACCAGCACGGTGCCTGAATCCAGCGCGGTGAGCGTGATGCTCGCACCGCTGGCTGAGCTGAGGGAAGCCTTCGCTGCGCTGCTGACACTCCACGCGATGATACGATTGACCAGTGCGCTGCCCCCGGCATCGCGCGGAGTCGCTGTAAAGCTGTAGGTATTTCCCACCGCGAGTGAGGCGGCGACCGGCGTGATGTCAACGCGGCTGACCGCGACTTGCGACACGGTGATTCCCAGCGTCGCCGGCCCGATGCCATCCACGAGCACGCTGATGGTGGCGGAGCCCGGCCCGGCCGCGGAGATAAGGCCAGTGGCGGAGACGCTGGCGATGGCCGGGGCGCTGCTCGTCCACGCCACCGTGCGGCCGTTCAGCGAGAGGGCGTTCCCCGACGCATCGCGTGCGACCACGGCGGCCTGCACGGACACACCGACGGTCAGGTTGGTTGACGGGGCGCTCACGCTGACCGAGGCCACGCGAGGCGGCACGACGACCGGGGCGGTGATGGTGAGCGAAAGGGTGGCGGGACCCACCCCATCCACCGTCACGCCAATCGTGACGGTGCCTGCGGAGACGCCGGTGACGAGTCCCGCAGAGGACACGGTGGCGACGCTGGGCGCGCTTGTCGTCCAGTTCACCGTGCGTCCGCTGAGGGACAATGCGCTACCCGCCGCGTCGAATGCAGCGACCGTGGCCTGCACGCTGTTGCCGGCGGTCAGGGTTGAAACGGGGGCGCTGACGGTAACAGAGGACACCGGGGCGGGAACGACCGTCAGCGAGAATGCGGCGGGACCCACACCATCGATCGTCGCATCAATTGTCGCGCTGCCCGCGCCGACGGCGGTCACCAGGCCGAAGCCGTTGACGGTGCCAACGCTCGGATTGCTGGAAACCCAGGCGGCAAGGCGACCGCCGAGCGGATCGCCTGCGCCCGTACCAATCGTGTTCCCTGCGGAGTCGCTGGCGCTGGCTACCACGCTGCGCGTTTGCGACGGAGAGAGGGTCGCCGATTGGGGCGATACCGTCACGCTTGCCACACGCACGAAATCAGTGGTGATGCTGATGGTGTCGACGATCGAGCCGTTCGCCCCCGGCGTACTGGCGATAATGAGCAAGCTGCTGCCAGGCGCATTGGCCGCCGTCACGGAGGCGATGCCGCTGTTCGATGCGGTTGGCGTGACCGTGAGCCGCTTCGCGTCACTAGTGGTCCACGTGACTTGCCGTCCGGTGAGCACGCCGTTGCTGGCGTCCAGGACGTTCGCGGACACGACGCGCGAATACAGCGTGCCGACGTGTAGCGTGCCCGTGAGCGGCGCGATCTGTATGCGCGCGGCCGGCACGGTTGTCACGTTCACAGTGGCCGTGCCGGTGACGCCATCCACATGCGCGGAGATACTCGTCGAGCCCGGCGACACGCCGGTGACGACTCCGCTCGTGCTCACCGTGGCGATCGCGCTGTTGGCGGAGCTCCACGTTGTCGTTCGGCCGCTGAGCGCGTTGCCGCTCGCGTCACGCGCGGTCACGATGAGCCGCGCCGTGCTGTCAGGGAGCAGCGTCACCGATGCAGGGGCGATCGTGACAGTCGCCACCGCCACAGGAACGACGGAGACGGAGAGCGTGGCGCTCACGCCTCCACTCGAGGCCGTGATCGTCGTGATGCCGGCGTTGACTGCCGTGACCAGACCGCTGGAGGAGACGGTCGCGACCGCCGGCGCACTGCTGCTCCAGCTCGGGACGCGCCCCGTGATCGGCGCACCCGACGAATCGAAGAGCGACGCCGTCAGTTGCAATGTGAGGCCCGGCGCGAGCATCCCGAAGGACGGGGTGAGCGTGATGCGGGCGACCGGTGGGATCGTGACCGTGACGGGTACCGTGACCTGCTGTGCCTCACTGGTGACGATGATGAGTGCGGATCCGGGTGCCAGGGCGGTCACGACACCACTCGAACTCACAGCGGCGATGGAGGGGGCGCCGGAAATGAAGGTGACGACGCGCCCAGCCAGCGGTTGGCCGTCGGCGTCGCGTGGCACTGCCGTCACCTTCTGCGAGCTTCCCACGTGGAGCGCCAGGGAGGCGGGCGTCAGCGATATGCTCGCCACGGGAACCGGGATCACGTTGATGGTCGCCACGCCCTCGACCCCATCGGCGCTGGCAGTGATGTGCGCTTGACCGGGCGCGATGGCCGTGACGGTACCGTCACTGCGCACCGTGGCCACGATCGCACGATCGCTCGTCCACGTGATGGTGCGGCCGCCCAACTCCATGCCGCTCGCGTCAAATACCCGGGCCGCCAGCTGCGTGGAGTTCCCGGCCTGCAGCGTCGTCGCGTCGGGCGTGATGGTCACGCGCCCGACCGGAACGAGGGAGACCGTGATGCGTGAGGTGCCCGTGTTGCCCTCACTGGTGGCGGAGATGGCCGCGGAACCCGGGAGGTGCGCGGTCACGAGGCCAGTGGACGAGACGCTAGCCACACTCGGCGCGCTGGAACTCCACACGATCGAGCGGCCCGGCAGCGGCGCGCCTGACGAGTCCGCCGGCGTGGCCGACAGCTGCAATGTCTGTCCCACCAGCAGGGACGAGGACGCCGGCGTCACCGTGACCGAGGCGACCGGAACGGCAGCGACTGTCGCCAGCGCTGAGCCGTACACGCCGTCCACCGACGCGGTGATGGTGACGATGCCTGGTGCGATGCCGCGCACGACGCCCGAGGCGGAGACGGTGGCGAGTGAGACGTCGCTCGACTGCCACGTTTCCGGCCGACCCGTCACGATGCCGCCGGCCGAGTTCACGGGCTCTGCGCGCAACGTCACGCTTCCGCCCACCCGCAGCGACGTGGTGGAGGGCGCCACGCGCACGATGGACACCTGCCGCGGGGCAACGGTGATCGTCACGAGCGCGGACTTGCCGCGTGCACTGGCGGCCACGCGCGTCGTGCCAGCCCCGACCGCGACAATCACACCCGCCTGGGAGACCGAGGCGACGGCGGGATCTTCGGAGGTCCAGAAGAGGCGCGAGTCGGAGACCTCCGCGCCCGAAGGATCGAAAAGGTGCGCGGTGACGGGCTGCGCGTTCCCCACCACCATGGACAGCGTGGCAGGATCTACCACGATGCGCGCGATCTCGCCGGCGTTCGGGGCGGTGGACCCATCGCACGAGAGGAACGCCACGGCGCACGCCAACCCGCTGAGTACGCGCCGCACGCGTGCGAAGCCCACGCGAGCGGGTCGCGACGGAGCACGTGGTGCCCTGACAGGTGGCCACATCGTGTCCGTCTGGCCTGGCAAGCCGTGCCGAGCGCGAGCGTTGGGGTGGTGGTCCATCGTCAATTACCTCTCCAGCGCCCGGTCAACGCGAGCGCCGTTGACGTGAACGAACGGGGCGCGACTCCGTGACGCCCCAATGCGCGCGACGCGCGGGTTGCACACTTCACTCCATACAATACGTCGTGGCGAGCGCGTGCTCACAATAGCTCGCACGAGTGATTCGGCGCCGACGCGGCGCAACGCGTCGTGTCCGTGAGGACACCCGCGACACGCGCTGACCCGGACGCGCGTGGTTAGGCAGCGTGCCCGGAGAAAAGTCGAAAGCGAGCACAGGAGCGTGTGCGAGCACGGGAGCGTGTGCGAGCACAGGAGCGAGTGCGAGCGTAGACGGCGTGCGTAGACGGCGTGCGTAGACGGCGTGCGTGCGATGCGAGCCGGACAACGGAAGCTGTTGCTCGCGAATGCCGTGATCCCGCCCTTCCTGGCAGCTCGCGGGAAATGATTTTATTAGACACTTGTCTAAACATCTATTCATCATTACACTTCCCGCCATGATGAATCAGGAACAGTTCACCCGCATCGCCAAGGCTTTGGCCGATCCCCGGCGTTTCGAGCTCCTCGAAATGATCGCGTCGGATACCGAAGTCGCGTGCAAGGCGATGGTCGAGGTGTTCCCGGTGTCCCAGGCGACCATTTCGCACCATCTGAAGGAATTGACCACGGCCGGTCTCATCGAAGTCCGGCGCGAGGGACAGGCGGGCTTCTTCCGCGTGCGTCAGGGCGTCATGGACGAGTATCTCGCCGAGATTGGACGCCGGCTGCACACGGGGGCGTCCCGGGAGCTCTCGTCGTTCCGGTGATCGTCGGCCGCCGCCAGGCGCCCCAGCTGCCGACTTCGATAGGCGGAGCGTTTTCCACGCCGACTGAGCCCGCATAGGCACCATTCGACAACCCTCGTGATCGCGCAAGGGCGAGCTCGCGCAGGATTGTTAGATGATTGTATAAACACACAAACACGCAAACACCTAAAGAGGCATTATGACGAACGTTGCACCACTCTTCACGCGCACCCGCATCGGGGCGCTGGACCTGCCCAACCGGATCGCGATGGCTCCCATGACACGTGTGCGGGCCGACGTGGAGGGACGCGTGTCCGCCCTGACCGCCGAGTACTATGCGCAGCGTGCCTCGGGCGGCTTGCTGATCACGGAAGCCACGCAGGTGATGCTTAACGGCAAGGGCGGTACGGGGACGCCGGGCATCCACTCCGAGGACCAGGTGACGGCGTGGCGGGAGGTCACGGATCGCGTGCACGGGGCCGGGGGACGGATCTTCTTGCAGCTGTGGCATACGGGTCGCGCGGCGCACCCCAGCTTTTTGCCCGAAGGCGAGGAGGTGGTGTCGGCGTCGGCCATCCCGATCGATGGCATGGTCTTCACCCCGGCCGGACGCGTGCCCTACGCCACGCCGCGCGCGCTCTCCATCGACGAGATCCCAGCGTACGTCGAGGCCCACGTGACGGGCGCCCGCAATGCGATGGCCGCCGGCTTCGATGGCGTGGAGATCCACGGCGCGAATGGATACCTCATCGACCAGTTTCTGCGCGATGGCAGCAATTCGCGGACGGATGCGTACGGCGGCTCCATCGAGAATCGCGCGCGCTTCCTGCTCGAGATCACCCAGGCCATCGCCGACGCGATCGGTGCCGACCGTGTGGCCGTGCGCCTGTCCCCCACCAATCCGTTCCAGAGCATGACCGATTCCGATCCGGCAGCCTTGTTCAGCTACGTGGCCGCTCAACTCGCGCCGATGGGGTTGGCCTACCTGCACGTGATGGAGCCGGTTGCCGAGGCGGCGATGCCTGACGAGAACGGGATGCTGCGCACCGCCCCTTTGCTGCGCGCCGTCTTCCCGGGACCCCTCGTCCTGAACGGCGGCTACGACGCCGCGTCCGCCGCCGCCGCCATCTCCGAGGGTCGCGCCGACCTCATCGCGTTCGGGGTGAAGTACCTTGCGAACCCGGACCTGCCGGAACGCATGCGCACGGGCGCGCCGCTGAACGCCCCCGACGTCGCCACGTTCTACACCGGCGGCGAGAGTGGGTACGCAGACTACCCGACGCTCGACGCGCTGGAATCCGCCGCCTGACACGGTCGGCCATGGGCGGCATCCCCGCCCATGGCACGATCACTCCTCGCG
>JBDSVW010000387.1:0-3601 GCA_039927015.1 Gemmatimonadaceae bacterium
GGAGGTCTGCCCGCACCTGGTCGATGCGCGGAATCGACGCGGGAGCCAGGGTGAGCAGGGCGCCCAGCGCGGCGTGCGCGAGGGCCAGCCCGAACAGCGCCCCGAGTCCGGCCACCAGCAGCGCCTCGATCAACATGCTGCGCGCGAGTCGCCAGCGGCTGGCGCCGAGTGCCGCCCTGATCGTCATTTCGCCGCCGCGCTGGATCGCGCGTGCCACGAAAAGGTTGGTGGCGTTGGCCAGTGCGATCAGCAGGAGGAGCGCGGCAGCCCCAAGCACCGCGAGCAACGGACCGCGCGTCGTCTCCACCAGGGCATCGCGCAGTGGCGTGAGCAGCAGGCCATGCGAGGCGTACGCCGCCGGGTATTCGTCGCGCAGCCGTGCGAACACCGACTCGACGTCACGCGCCGCGGCGGCGATCGGCACACCATCCCGCGTGCGCGCGACCGCACGCAGGTGGCGGCAGTCACGGCACGCGGAACCAGCGGTTTCGACATAGCCGAGCGGCCGCAGGATCTCCGCGCCCGGACTCAGCACGCTCTCGTAGTCTGCCGGAAGAACGCCGATCACCCGGTGCTCCACGTCCTCCAGACGAATCGTCCGACCGACGATCGAGGTGTCGCCGCCAAAGCGCTGTTGCCAGAAGCCGTGGTCGAGCAGCACCACCGCGGTCGCGTTCGGGCGGTCCTCATCCGGCGTGAAGTTTCGCCCGATCGCCACGCGCGTTCCCATCACCTCGAGAAAGCTGGACGACACCGCGAGTCCCGCCAGCCGCTCGGCCCCCGAGTCGTCGGTGAGCGTGGGGGCCCAGCTGCGCACGGCCGCGACCGTCGTCAGGGTCGAGCTCAGCCGGCGCAGGTCTGCAATAGTCGTGTAGCCGAGATTCCCGGTGCTGCCGTCGCCGAAGCGCTCGCGCAGCGTGACAATGCGCTCCGCGTCGCGGAAGGGGAGCTTCCCCCAGAGCGCCGGTCGGGCCACCGCCGTGATCGCGCACGCCGCGCCCACCCCCAGCGCCAGCGTCAGGCTGGCCGCGAGGGTGAAGCCCGGGGTGCGCCGCAACCGACGCACGGCGAGGGAGACGTCGAGGCCGAGATCGGTCATGAGTCCGCGCGAGAAGAGGATGGAATGGTGATCGTGCTCTCGCCGCAGGCTCGCGGCCACTGCCTCGCGCCAAAAGCGGCGGCGCGCCCGGCGCGGGTCGCCGTCGGACTCACACGCTTGGTGAAAGGCCTCGATCAGGTCGCCAACGAGGAACTCGCGCTCGTGGTCCGGCACGCGGAGTTCGAGCAGCCAGAGCGCAAGTCGCGGCGGGTGTCGCCCGCCCCCGCTGCGCGAGCGCTCAGACGACATCACGATTCCAACTGGGCGCGCAGCCCGCGCGAGAGGGCCTGCATGCCCTGCCACGCCTCGGCAATTGCCGTGCGGCCGGCGGGCAGCACCTCGTAGTGCCGGCGACGGCGCCCACCACGCTGCGGAAGCGGGTCACCGACGCGGGAACGCACGAAGCCCTTCTCCTCGAGGCGCGCGAGCGCAGTGTAGACCGCACCCAGGGTGACGTCTCGTCCCGAGTGCTCGCTGATCTCACGCTGCACGGCGGCGCCGAATCCGTCGTCGGTCAGGCGCAGGAGTGCGAGCATCACGAGTTGTTCGAGGTCACCCAGGGCCATGTTATTTCTCCGTGAATCCAGAATAAATAGAGCCGGCCGACATCGCAAGTGCCGTGAGTTACACCCGAGAGTGGCCGCGTTGGACCGTCGTGCCCCTACCGGCGCCACCCCGGCCCGCGCACCACCACCCCGGGCTTGGCCCCCGTGTGCGCATTGTTCCGCACCACCGCCACGCCATTGACGTACACGTCGCGCACCCCGGTCGACAGCCGGTGCGGCTGCTCAAACGTCGCGTTGTCCGTGATCGTCGCAGGGTCGAAGATGATCACGTCGGCCTTGAGCCCCGCCTTCAGCACCCCGCGATCGGTCATCAGGAGGCGTGTCGCCACGGCCGACGATGCCTTGCGCACCGCGTCCTCGAGCGCGATGACCGGCTCGCCGCGCACGTACTTCGAGAAGATGCGCGGGAAGTTGCCGTAGGCACGCGGGTGGGTCATGCCCTTCGCGGTCGCCGGGTCCTGCGAGCTGGCGTCGGTCCCGAACTTCATCCACGGCTGCCGCAGTTGCAGCTTCATGTTCTCCTCGCTCATCAGGAAGAGGATCTCCTCGAGGCCGAGGTTCTCCTCGACGTTCAGGTCGATGATCACCTCCGCCCAGTCCTTGCCTAACGCTGAGGCAATCTCGCTGAGCCGCTTTCCCTCGAACCGCTGCAGCTCGGGCTTCGTGAAGCCCACGACCATCACGTTGGCCGGCGTCGCGATCTCGCACAGGTTCTCGTAGCCCGCGTCCATCGCGTGCATCTCGGCCACCATCGTCGCGCGCAGCGCCGGGTTCTTCAGGTTCTCCAGCAGCCGCCCCCCCGCGGCGTACTTCGGCGGGACGCAGCTGGCGAAGGAGTTCCCCCCGGCCGGATACAAGTACATGTTCGCCTGCACGTCCTGCCCCGCCGCGCGCGCCGAGTCGATCTTGGCGATCGCCAGCGGCATCTTGGGCCAGTTGCGTGGCCCGCTCGCCTTGAGGTGATAGATCTCGACCGCAACCCCTCCCTCACGCCCGATACGCAACGCCTCATCAATCGCCTCGAGGAACTTGTCCCCCTCGCTGCGCATGTGCGTGATGTACACGCCGCCGTAGGGCGCCATGGCCTGCGCGGCGAGCACAAGTTCCTCGGTCGAGGCATACGTATTCGGTGGGTAGATCAGGGCGCTGGCCACCCCGAAGGCGCCGTCCTCCATGGCACGCCGCACCATGGCCTGCATGGTGTCTCGCTCCGCCGCGCTCAGTGCACCGGCCTCCTCACCCTTGGCATACACGCGCACCGTTCCGTCGCCCAGGAACGAGCCCACGTTCTGCGACGCACCGCGCGCGACCATGTACTCCAGCCAGGCGCCGAAACCATGCGCCCCGCTGAATCGCTCCAGCACTCGTCGCACCGTGGTATCGGTCTCGCTGGCCAGGATCTTTTCGTTGACCGGCCCTAACGACGAACCCTCGCCGTGGATCGCCGTCGTGATCCCCTGCGTCACCATCGAGAGCGCGCGTCCATCCCCCGTCATGTAGTGGCCGATGGAGTGCGCCTGAATGTCGATGAAGCCGGGGGCCACAACGTGCCCGGTCGCATCGACCCGCTGCGCCGCGCGCGACGTGCGAAAGGCGCCACGCGGCCCGATCGCCGCGATGCGATCGCCCTGCAGCGCCACGTCGCCGTAGTACCAGGCGGCTCCGGTCCCGTCCACCACGCGCCCGTTCTCGATCACGACGTCGTAGGCGGAGGCGACACCACCGCGCGACGACGTGACGCCGCCGCTGGAGGCACACGCTGCAAGAACGGGGAGAAGGGCAACAACCGCGGACAGGACGCGCATGAGAAATTCCAGGGAGAGAGTCGGGGAGAACCTACAGGATATCATCCATGAGCGCAGCGTGCAGCGCCGCAACGATCGCCGGATGGAGCGTATCCCACTCCTGGCACGACTCCGGGAGGCCGGTACGCCGC
>JBDSVW010000388.1:0-26223 GCA_039927015.1 Gemmatimonadaceae bacterium
CCGCGGGGATGTCGAGCGGGCGCGCGACGAGTGGGCCATGGCGCTCTCGCTCGACGCGGCGCACGTGCCCACCCTGCTCGGCCTTGCCTGGCTGTCGTTGCACGGCGGGGACGTGCGCAAGTCCCGGGGATATCTGCGCGAGGCACACGCGCGCGCGCCCGACGACGCGCGCGTGGTGGCCGCGATGGCACGCCTGGCGACGACCACGGACGAGCCGCGTGAGGTCCGCAGGGTCTCCAGCGCGGTATCGCGCGACGGCGGTGGATCTTCGGCGCACGCGCTCTTTCACGATATCGAGCGCGCGGGTGCGCAGTGGGTCGTGCTGGCCGATGACGCGGGGCTCGTGACCGGCGGGCGGGTGCCGGGTGATGATCGGGTGGCCGACGCCATGGCGGCGGAGCTGGGCGTGGTGGCCAGCGAAGCCACGCGCACCATCCGGCAGCTGCAATTGGGCGAGTGGCAGCGGGTCGTCATGGAATGCGACGAGGCGGGGCTTGCCCTGGCTCCCGCCGGCGAGGGCGCGGTCGTCCTGATGGCTACGCCCGCGGAGATGCCGGCCGGACTGGCGCGCCTGCTGCTCGATCGGGCGGGCCGTCGGGCCGCGGGCTGGCTGGCCGCGCTATGACGGGCACGCGAACGGACCCGGCGCTGCAGCGGGTGGCGCGACTCCGTGGCGTGCGATGCGCGCTGCTCACGTCCGTGGAGGACGCGCTGCCTATCGAGTCGGCGTCGCATGTGGACGTCGATGTCGACCAACTGGCCGCGCTCGCGGCCTCGCTCTTCCGCGCGGCCGTGCATGCGGCGCGCGCTGCCGGCCACGGCGCCGTGCACCGCCTGCTGGTCGACGCGTCCGACGGCCGCCTTGCGGTCGAAGGGCAGATGGGACTGCTCGTGGTGGCCTTGGCGGAGCGCGAGACGCAGCCAGGCCCGCTCCGCCTGTCGCTGCAACGCGCCCTGACTGACGTCACGCAGCGGTCGACCTGAGGCGCGCGCCGTATGCCGATCATCAACTACAGCGCGCGCGAGATCACGTGCAAGATTGTCTACTACGGGCCGGGACGCTCGGGCAAGACGACCAACCTGCATTACATCTACGATCGCGTCCCTGAATCGCGGCGGGGTGCGATGGTGTCGCTGGCCACGCAGACCGAGCGTACGCTCTTCTTCGACTTCCTGCCGCTCGACCTTGGCACCATCTCGGGATTCAAGACGCGCTTCCAGCTCTACACGGTGCCAGGGCAGATCTACTATCGCACCACTCGCAAGCTGGTGCTGCAGGGAGCCGACGGCGTGGTGTTCGTGGCGGATTCCCAGCGGCGCCAGGAGCAGGAGAACGTGGAGAGCCTGCGCGATATGCATGAGGTGCTGGCGGAACAGGGCGTTGACGCGCGGGCCCTCCCAGTCGTCCTCCAGTACAACAAGCAGGACCTGCCGCGCGAGCTGATTCTCTCGACCGCGGAACTCGATGACGCCCTCAACTTTCGAGGCGTCCCGAGTTTCGGCGCCGACGCGCTTGGGGGCACGGGAGTCTTTGAGACGCTGCGCCAGACGTCGGAGCTCATCCTTCGACGCCTCGGTGACACGGCTGGTACGACGGCGGGGAGATAGCTGTGCTGGACGGACGTTTTCGTTTCGACAACTTCGTCGTGGGGGTCGCCAACCGATTGGCGGCGTCCGCCGCGCGGGCGGTGTCCGAAGCGCCGGGTGCGGCGTACAACCCGCTGTTCATCTATAGCTCGTCGGGCCTCGGCAAGACGCACCTGCTGGGCGCCATTGGTCATCTCGCGCTCCAGCAGCGCCCCGACCTGACGGTGGAGTTCCTCACCCTGGACGACTTCGTCGACCAGCTGCACCAGGCCATCGCCACCGGACAGGCTGAGCTCTTCAAGCGGCGCTACCTCGGCGTCGACCTGCTGTTGCTCGACGACGTGCAGTTTCTCACCGGCCGCGTCGAGACGCAGAGCGAGATGCTGCGCATCCTCAACGCGTTGCAGGGCGGGAGACGCCAGATCGTCATGACCTGCGACCGACCGCCGAGCGAGATTGCCGACGTGGACGACCGGCTGCTCTCCCGTCTCGCGGGGGGGCTGATCGTCGACGTGGGTGCCCCCGACTATGAAACGCGCGTGGCTATCCTGCAGCACAAGTGCGCCGAGCGCGACGTTCGGCTCGCGGCCGGGGTGCTGGAGGAACTGGCCCGCACGCCAACGGGCAACGTGCGGGAGCTGCACGGGGCGCTCAACCGCCTCATCGCCCACCAGGCGCTGCTGGAAACACCGTTAGGCGTGTCGGACGTGCGGCATATCATAGGCGTGGCCGAACCGGAGGCGCCTGCCGCGGACGAGTTCGAGTGCTTCCTGAGCGACGTCGCCGTCACCGTCGCGGAGTCGGTGGAGGCATGGCGCGTGAAGCTCGCCGAGCGCATCGCGCGCTGGTCGGGCGAAGGATTCCGCACGGCGATGCTCGAGCGCGAGCTCGAACGGCGCGATCCTCCCGACCTGCATGCGTTGGAGGCCACGTTCGCCGCCGCCGCCGAGCGCTTGCGTGTGCTCGAGGCCGAAGCGGTCACGCTCGATCCAGCGCACGCGGGGTTGCCGATCTTCCGCGACCCGGAGCGTGCCGCGGAGGCGGAGGCATTTCTCGTGCGGGCGGTGGCGCTGTGTGATCCGCCTCCAGGGCCGCGCGCAGGGTTTCGCCTGCACAACCTGGTGCGGACGGCGGTGAACGAGGTCGCGCTGCAGGCCGCGGGCGTCATCGTGGCGGAGCCCGGCTCACGCTACAATCCGTTGTTTGTCCACGGTCCGGCCGGCTCGGGCAAGTCGCACCTGGCGCACGCCATCGGCAATGCGGTTCGCGCGCGGGCGAACCCCGCACCCGTCGTGGCGTGCGTGAACGCGGCGTCGTTCGTGGAGGAACTCATTGCGGCGCTCGAGTCGGGCACCGTGGACCGATGGCGCGCCCGATATCGCGCCGTGGACATGCTCATCGTGGACGACGTGCACGAGCTGGAAGGCAAGGAGCGCTCGCAGGACGAGTTCTTCCACCTCTTCAACGTGCTGCAGCAGGATGGCCGGCAGGTGGTGCTCACCTCCGCCCGTGCGCTCGGCACCCTGGGCGGATTGCAGGCGCGCCTTCGCTCTCGCTTCGAGGGCGGGCTGGTGGCCGCGCTCGACCGCGCGCCCGGCATCGACCGGTTTGGTCGCAGCACGCCCGTGCCCGACGGCGCCGAGGCGGCCGCGCCGACGATCGACGTCATTCTCGATGAGACGCTCGCGACCACGGAGGCCGACGCGGCGTGCGAGCAGGCAACGCGCGCGCCACCGCCTCTCGACTCCTTTTTTCTGGACGAGGAGAAGGTCATTGCCGACTGGGCGGGCATCGAGGGACGTGTGCTGGAGGACCTGCGCTGATGGCCATTCGCGGATCACTCCGGGAGGCGTCGTTTCCCGACGTGTTGCAGCTGCTGGCGATGGGGCAGAAGTCCGGTTGCCTCAGCGTGACGCATCGTCAGTCCTTCGGGAACATCTTCTTCGACAAGGGACGCATCTCGTATGCGTCCATCGTCAATCGACGCGACCGACTGGGCGACATCCTGGTGAAGCACGGTCTGGTGACGCGCACGCAGCTGGACGAAGCGGTGGCGCTGCAGTCGCAGCAGCCGGAGCGGCGGTTGGGGGAAATCCTTGTCGCGCAGCAGTTCCTCGCACGCGAGGAGTTGCATCGCTACATCAGGCACCAGATTGAGGAGGCGGTCTTCTTCCTGTTCACGTGGACGCAGGGGACGTTCTCGTTCGAGCCGGACGTCCGGCCCGATGCGCAGGACATCATCGTGTCCATCAATCCCGAGTCGATGCTGCTGGAGGGCGCGCGCCGGGTGGACGAATGGAGTCTCATCGAGAAGAAGATCCCGAGCTTCGACCTGGTGTTCGCACTGGACCGCACCCACCTCACGGGAAGTGACGTGGCGCTTACCGAAGATCAGGAGAGCCTGCTCCCCCTCATCGACGGCCAGCGCGACGTCGCGTCAATGATCGATGAGACGGGGCTCGGCGAGTTCGACGTGGGCAAGGCGCTGTATGGGTTGCTCGTGGCGGGGTTTCTCCATCGCGTGGGCAAGACGCGCGCACCCGAAGCTCCGAGCACCGATGCGCGCGTGAGTGAACACCGCAATCTCGGCGTCGCCTTCTATAAGACGGGCATGCTGGATGAAGCCGTGCGCGAATTCCGTCGCGTGACCGAGTTGCGCCCGTCGGACCCGCTGAGCGAGTTCTACGCCGGATTGCTCGCGCTGCGGCAGGGGCGCCTGGACGATGCGGTGCGCACGCTCAAGGCCGCAGCCGAACGCCCCGACGCCGTGGGCGCCACCTTCCTCAACCTCTCGTACGCGCTGGAACGTGCCGGCCGCCTGGAGGAAGCGCGCGCCAGTCTCGCGCAGGCCGACCTCCGGCTGCCGAAGGAACCACTCGTGCGGCTGGCGGGGGCGGTGCTCGCACTGCGTCGCCACGACCTGGAGGGCGCTGAGGCGCTCCTGCGCGAGGCCGCGGATCGATGGGGGACGCACGCGCGGCCGGCGGCGTGGTATCACTACGCCGGATTGGTTGCGGCATGCGCGAGCGACCTCGATCGTGCGATCGCCATCCTCCAGGCCGGCTCGACCGCGCATCCGCACGCCGCTGTGCTGCTCAACAATCTCAGCACCGCGCTCGAGCGGCGCGGTCGTTACGCCGAGGCAGCGGCGATCGCTGAGCGGGGGCAGATCGAGGATCCCACGCTGCCGCAGCTCTACAAGAACGCGGGCGACTTGCACTACCGCGCGGGACGCTATGATGAGGCGCTCGAGTACTATCGCCGGGCTGTGCGTCTCGCGCCCGATCTCGGGGGCGACGTGTGGCTCAAGCTGGGCAACATCCGCTTCCGTCGCCGCGAGCGCGACGAAGCCATGCGCTGCTGGCACCGATCGGCCGCCCTTGCACCGGACAATCCGATGGCGCGGAACAACATCGAGACCGCGCAGCGGCTGGCCTGACACATGGTCGACTCGATGCAAGTGCCGGCGCCTCCGGACATCCATGTGAATGTGGCCGAGTCGGCGATACGGCGACATGCTGGGACAATGTCCGCCGTCGGCCTCGGCTCGTGCGTGGCGCTCATCCTCTACGACCGCGCCACGCAGGTGGCGGGCATGGCGCACATCCTCCTGCCCCATGAAGCGCTCAGTCGCTCGCCCGGAGGCCCCGCGAAGTTCTCCAACACCGCGGTCGCTCACCTGCTGGAGCAGATGGCCACGCTCGCCGACCTGCAGGCGCCCGTTGCAACTCTCGTCGGTGGGGCGAGCATGTTCGCCAGCCTCCTGCGCACGGGCGGCATCAACATGGGCGAGCGCAACATTGCCGCGACCCGCCAGGCGCTGGCCGGCGCGGGCATCGCCGTCGCAGGCGAGGACGTGGGGGGCGAATACGGACGCAGCGTCTACTTCGACGTGGCCACGGGCGTCGTGCGCGTGGTGTCGATACAGCATGGCGAACGCGTCGTCTAGGCCTCGCTCCGTGCTCGTCGTCGACGACTCGGCCTTCATTCGGCGCGTCGTGTGCGACGTCATCGATGGGGCCAGCGACTTTGTGGTCGCCGGGCAGGCCGCCGACGGCTACGAGGCGATCCAGCAGGTGCTAGCGCTCGACCCCGACCTCGTCACGCTGGACGTGGACATGCCATCGCTTGGCGGCCTCCAGACGTTAGGCTACCTGATGAGCGAGAATCCGCGTCCGGTGGTGATGCTCTCCGCCTTCGACGACGGAGGCGACACCACCATGCGCGCCCTCGAACTCGGCGCCGTGGATTTCGTGCGCAAGCCGGGCCGTGTGGACGACCTGGATCGCCTCACACTGCGCGAGCGCTTGCTGGGCGCGCTGCGGGGCGCGAGCCAGGCACAGTTTCGGTCGGTGCCGGTGCTGGCCCGTCCGCAGGTCACGCGCGCCACCGGCGCCACTGCAGTGCGCGCCGCCACCCACGTGGTCGTCGTGGCCGCCTCCACGGGTGGCCCCCGCGCGCTGGCCGAGATCGTGCCCGCGCTGCCCACCAACCTCGACGCCGCCGTGGTGGTGGCGCAGCACATGCCGCCGGGGTTCACAGCATCGCTCGCGCGGCGGCTGGATGCGCTATCGGCGTTGGACGTGCGGGAGGCCCGGGACGGGGAGCCGCTCCTGGCCGGTCATGTGTATGTCGCGCCGGGAGGGCGCCATACCACCGTTAGGCGCGGGGCGGGGGGCCAGGTCGAACTCAGCGTGCACGAGGGGCCGCCGGTGCATGGAGTCTCCCCGGCCGCGGATCCGCTGTTCGAGAGTGCCGCCGACATCTTCGGGCCTCGCACCGTCGCGGTTGTGCTGACGGGCATGGGACACGACGGGGCGGACGGCGTGGCGGCGATCCGCCGTGGCGGCGGATACGTCGTCGTGCAGGACAGTGCAACGTCCATCGTGTTCGGCATGCCCCACGCCACGCTCTCGGGGGCGGGCGCAGATGTCGTGGCGCCCCTGGCGGAGGTCGCGACGCAGGTGATCGCTGGGCTCCGGGCACGCGGCTGCGGACTGCGGCGGGGCTGAGGCGATGCACACGCCAATCCCCGGCGCCGTGACTCGGGAACCCGGCCAGCGGTCATCACTGTAGCCATGACCCTGACGATCTCCGATCCCCCCGTGGACGCGCTCGATGCGGCCGGACCGACCGCGCCGTTGCTCCGTGTTCGTTTTCGCGAACGAGTGCGCAGTCGCGTCGGGGTCGCCGAGTTGCTCGTCGTGCGCGTTGGGGAGGAGCGCTATGCGTTCGACGTGTGCTCGCTGGACGAGGTGCTCGACGCGCCGCGGGTGGAATACCTGCCGCGCGTGGACAGTGCGATGTGCGGCATCACCATGCACCTGGAGCGCCCGCTCCCGCTCTTCGACCTCTCGCAGCTGTTGGGCATGCCCCGCGGGACAGGAGGCACCGTACTCGTTATGCGCGCCCTGGGCCAGCGGGTCGGGCTTCTGGTCAATGACGTGATTGAAGTACGCTCGATCGTCCTGGAGCGAGTGCAGCCTCCGCCGTTCGACTGCGACGATGAACTCCTGCTGGGCGTTGCATGGAGCGACAATGAATTGACGGCCATCATGGATGCCCGCGGCATCATCGCCGCCTGCCAACCGGAGGCCGAGGGAACCCTGTGAGCACACTATGAGCCCGCCAGCCGAGGGAGTCCGCTTCGTCACCTTCCGCGTGGGCAGCGCCCTGTACGCCGTCGATATCGCGCGCGTCGAGCGCGTGCTGCGCCAGGAGCCCACCAGCCCGGTGCCCGACATGCCGCCGTGGATGGACGGGGTGCTGGCCTATCAGGATCGCATCCTGCCCGTCGTGGATCTGCGCATTCGTTTTGGCACGCCGCCGTCCTCCTGTGCGGGTCAGGGACGACTGCTCGTGATTTCCATGGGGACGCAGTGGGTGGCGGCCGCGGTGGACCAGGTGCTCGACGTGCGCGCCATCGCCGCCGCCGACATTGCGCCGCCCCCCGAGATGGTCGTCGGCCTGGCGGGGGAGTTCCTGCGCGGGGTGGCGTCGCGCGACGGCGAACTCGTGCTGATCCTCGACTTCGAGCGCATCCTGCTCGCCAGCGACCGGAAGTCCCTCGCCGACGCGGCACGCTGCGCGGAGGTTGCCGCGTCCGACGCGCCCCTCGCCCTCGCCCTCGCCGCAAGCGCTGCGGGCGCTGCGGGCGCTGCGCGCGATGCGTGAGCAGGTGATGGCGACGCTGCAGGCGCAGTTCGTCGACCTCCGTCAGTTGCTGGCGCAACCAGACGCCCTCGCGCAGCGGGAGTCGATCAAGGCCGACATCATCGGCCTCTATCGCGCCGTGGAGGGAGAGATTGCGGAGCTCGCCGCGCTCAAGGAGGACGTGAAGGGACTGGTCCAACAATGGAAGTCCCTGGAGGAATCGGGCACGGGATCCACAAGCGCGATGCCGCCGGCGATGCAGCCGGCGGCGCAACCGGTCGCGATGCCGTTGCGCTCCGATCACCTCAACGCCTCCACGTACATCGAGAAGGGGTGGAGCCTGCTGTCGCTGGGCGATGCGGTAGGGGCCGAGGCGGCACTGCGGCATGCGCTGGAGCTGTCGCCTAACGACCCGAACAGCGAGGCGTTGCTCGGCTGGGCGCTCATGCTCCAGGAGCGCTACGATGACGCGCTGCTCACCTTCCAGCGCGTGCTCATGCGCGAGCCCCAGAACTCCCTGGCGCGCGTCAACGTCGGCTACATCTGTCTCAAGAAGCGCATCTTCGGGGAGGCGATCGAGCACCTGTCGAAGGCGATTCGCCTGGACAATGATCGCAAGGCCGTACTGTACGCGCACTACTACCTCGGATTGCTCTATCTCGAGCGCGAGATGTTCGAGGATTCGCAGAACTTCCTGCGGAAGGCCATCGTGCTGGGACCCAATCTCATCGAGGCGCACTATGCGTTGGGGCGTGCCAACTGGTTTTCCGGAGATCGCGACGGTGCCCTGATCGCGTGGCGCGACGGCGCGCGCGCGAACAAGTTCAGTCCATGGGGGAAGCGCTGCGCCGAACTGCTGGAGCACGTGGAAGGCGGGGGAGAGCCACCGCGCTCCTCCTGAGCCTCGTCGGGGCCCTCGTCCTCGTCGCGTCGCCGGCCGCTGCGCAGGCGGACGGACGGCGGTTCGAGGAAGGTCGCTTCACGGTGATTGCGTATCCGGGGGACGAACCGCTCGCGCGAACGCTGCTCGCCCGGTCGCTCGCCACCGACACATTCCCCGGCCTGCCGCGGTCCACGGACCGCGTGCTCATTGCCATCGCCCCCGACCGGCCGCGCTTCCGCGAGTGGTTGGGCAGCGCAGCGCCCGAGTGGGGCGCCGCCTTCGCCTTCCCCGACGAGCGCAGAATCATCATGCAGGGCAGTAGGGCGGGATCGGATGCGGGAGATCCCGTGCGCGTGTTGCGACACGAACTGGCGCACCTTGCACTGTACGAGTATCTCGGCGGCCTTCCACCGCGGTGGTTTCAAGAGGGCTACGCAAGCTTCGCGGCCGGGGAGTGGGCGCGCGACCAGGTGATTGCCACCAACCTCGCGCTCGCCGTGCGTGGCGTCCCCACGCTCGATGCCCTCGATTCCGGCTTCCACGCTGGGGCGACGCAGGCCGACGCCGCGTACGCGCTCGCCTACCGGGTGGTGGCCGAACTGTCGGCCCTCGACGAGGCGCGAGGCCTCGCGCTCTTCCTGCGCTACTGGAAGGAGGATGGCGATTTCGAGCTGGGCATTCGGAGGGCGTACGGCATGACTCAATCGCAGTTCGAGCAGCGCTTCCGGGATCGGACGCGCAGGCGGTACGGTGGCCTGGCGCTCTTCGCCGACTTCACCGTGGCATCGCTCGTGATCCTCTTCATCGTGGGACCGTTCTACGTGATCCGGCGCCGCCGAAACAAGGCGCGTCTGGCCGCGTTACTGGCCGCCGATGCTGCCGCGGAGCGACGGGAGCGCGAGCGCATCATCGAGCTTTTGCTCCGGGGTATGGCGCCCGGTGACCCCGAGCCTTCAACGCCGCCGGAGGAATCCACGTAAAGCGCGTAGCGGTCGCTGCTTGACACGTCCCGCCAACGGCCGGTATCCTTCGCACCTTATGACACAGCCCAACCCGTCGCCGCGCTCGCGGCCGCTTTTATTTTGGGGACTCGCGCTCATTGCGATTCTCGCAGGTTTCGCCGACTTGTGGCGGGGTGGCGAGACGCTTGCGCCAATCCTGCTCGTGGTGGGGTATTGCGTGTTGGTTCCGATCGCCATCCTGAAGTAGCTCGCATTAGCGTCCCCTCTCGATTCGTAGCACGCAGTCGCGGGGCGAATAGCTCAGTTGGTTAGAGCGCCTGCCTTACACGCAGGATGTCGGGGGTTCGAGTCCCTCTTCGCCCATTCCTGTTGGAACCCCGGACCCTGCCTATGCGGTTGGGGTACGCTTATGAACCACCCGTCGGAGGACATAAGAGTGAAGGCTTGGCAGCGCCATGGTCGCACCGTTGCGGCTCTCATCGCAGGGCTGGTCATCCAGGGCTCCGTCTCGGAGCTCGGTGCCCAGCAACAGACGTTGCAGCGTGGCCAGACTCCTGGTCCCCGCTTCATGGTTCCCGTGTTGCGCAGCACTGAACGCGGAGTCGGCGCGCAAGTCGCGGACGCCGTGCGTGAGCGCATGGGCGGCGATATCATGATGCGAACGCTGTGGATCATCCCCAAGAGCGATATCGACAACGCACTTGAGCAGTCGGGATATTCAAAGACCGAGCCGCTCAATTCTAACGACGCGAAGCAGCTCGCGAACCTCATTCGGGCGGAAGAGTACATCGAGGGCACCGTCTCCAAGACGGCGGCCGGCTACGACTTCGATGGCTACCTGATGCTCGTGCGGGGTGATGGCATGGTGCAGCCCCTGCCGAAGGTCACGGCCGCGAAGCCGGGCGACCTCTCCAAGGGCATCTCCAGCGCCGTCGAAGCGGCCCGCAAGCCGCTGGAAGAGATCAAGAAGTGCACGCTGGCCGCCCGCCAGAGCAAGTATGGCGAAGCGTTGGACGAGGCGCACAAGGGCATCAAGACTTATCCCAATTCGGTGATGGCGCGCGTCTGCATCCTGGAGATCGCGAACTCGCAGAAGTGGGGTGCCGATTCCATCGTCAAGTACTCCGAGGACGTGATTCGCCTGCACAAGGACAACCGTCGCGCGCTGGCCCTGGTGGCCGACGCCTACGGCGAGAAGAAGATGGACGAGCAGCAAATTCGCGCGCTCACCACGCTCCTCTCGCTCGACCCGACGAACGCCCGCCTCACCGAGACGGTGGTGAACATCATCGCCGCCAGCGGAAAGCCCGAAGTTGCCCGTCCCATCATCGACGAAGCCGTCAAGCAAAATCCCGGCGATCCTTCGCTCATTCGCCTCCAGTGGCGCATCTACCTCGCGCTGAAGGAATACGCGGTGGCGGCCTCGATCGGCGAAGAGATGGTCAAGGCCGACACGGCGGCGGCGGACACGAGCTTTTTCACGCGTATCGCGTCGGCGTACCTGCTGGCGGGTGATACGGCAAAGGGCGCGGAAGCCGCGGCGCGCGGCACGGCCAAGTACCCACTGAATGCGAACCTCTGGATGCTGCAGGGACAGCTGGCCCGCCAGGCCGGCCAGGCCTCGGTGTCGCTGGTGGCACTGCGCAAGGCGGTGGCGATCGATCCCAAGCTGGCCGGCGCCAACCTCATGATCGCGCAAAGCTTCGGCGATATGAACCAGCCGGACAGCATGCTCATGGCGCTCAAGGCCGCGGAGGCCGCGGGCGACAGCAAGGAGACCATCGGTGGCATGGCACTCACGCAGGGCAACAAGATGTACCGTGAGTGGAACGCCCAGACGCCGAAGAATGTGGATGACGCAAAGCCGATCCTCCATATCCTGGAACACTCGGATCAGATCTTCCCGTCGCCGACCGCGAAGTTCCTCTCGGGCGTGATCAACCTCGTCATCGGCCAGACGCTGCTGCAGTCCAACGCGCAGACCAAGAGCTGTGACGTGGCCAACCAGGCCTCCGAGGCGCTCACCAACGCGAACCTGCTCATTCCGCAGGGGGCCAAGGCCTTCCCCGATCAGGCGGGCCAGTTGATGCAGGCGCTCCAGCAGTTCACCCCGTTCGCAGACAGCCAGAAGAAGGCGCTCTGCAAGTAGTGTTCGGAACCGCAGGCCGTTAAATCCAGAAGCCCGCTACCGACACCCGGTGGCGGGCTTCTTCGCACGGTGGGTTGCCTCAGGTTGTGGGGGGAAGCAATGTACGTGATGTGCATAACACTGTTAGGCACAAGCACTTGACTCATTCAGCCGGGGACGGCTACTATGACGCGTCTTTCAACCGGCGGCATGACGTGGGATAGCGGGTATCATGCGCCGGTACTCGCGCGCGAGGTTGCTGAGCTGTTAGGCACCGCAGAGGACGTCCTGGATGGCACCCTCGGGGGCGGCGGTCACACGCTGGCGCTGCTCGAACGCGGCGTGCGCGTCACCGGCGTGGATCGTGATCCGCGCGCTATCGGCGAGGCACGCGAGCGGCTTGCCGCCTTTGGCGCCGACGGCCGCTTCACCGCGCACCAGTGCAACTACGGGGACCTTGACGCCGTGGCGGCGCTGCGCGACGCGCGCTTCGATGGCATCCTGCTCGACCTCGGCGTGTCGTCACACCAACTGGACGATGAAACGCGCGGATTCACCTTCCGGCCCGGCGCGCTGCTGGACATGCGCATGGGCGAGGACGCCGTTTCCACGGCCGCCGACTTCCTCAACACCGCGCCGGAGAGCGAACTCGCCTGGGTATTTCGTGAATACGGCGACGAGCGCAAGGCGCCCCGGTTGGCGCGCGAGGTGACGCGCCGGCGCGCCACGCGCCCCTTCGTCACCAGCGACGACTTCGTCGGCGCCATCCGGGGAGCACTCGGCCCGACCTCAGGCGCCCCCGAATTCGCGCGGCTCTTCCAGGCAGTGCGTATCGCCATCAACGACGAGCTGAAGGGCTTGGAGCGCGCGCTGCCGATGCTGCGCGACCATCTCGTGCCGGGAGGCACGCTCGTCGTCATTGCCTACCACTCGGGGGAGGACCGGCTGGTGAAGCACGCGTTCCGCGAGTGGAGCGCCGAGTGCATCTGTCCTCCGAAGCATCCCGTCTGCACCTGTCGCGGACACGCGTTAGGCACGCTGCTCACCCGTCGGTCGCGCACCGCGGCGTCGGACGAACTCGCTACCAACCCACGCGCTCGCAGCGCGAGGCTCCGCGCATGGCGAAGCGCCGAGTAGCCGCCCGCGGGCGCTGGAAGCTCGCCTTCGCGCTCAGCGCCTTCGTCCTGGTCATGGCGGGAGTCATCTGGCGGAAGTCGGTGGGCTATACCAAGTCAATCGAGCTGCAGGCGCTGGACAACGAGCGCCGCGAGCTCGAGGCGCAGCGAGCCCGCCTGCAGAACGAGATTCGCACCGCGATGAGCCTGCGACAGTTGCGTCCCGTCGTCTCGGCGCGGCTGGGGATGAAGATGCCCAGCGATTCGCAGCTCATCCGGCTGCCGCGACCCGTGCGGCGCGGGGGATCCTGACGCCATGCAGGCGCCCAGCCGTCCCGCCATCATCTCGGGAGTCCTGATACTCTTCGCGGCGGCGCTGGTGGCACGCGCCGGGTACGTGCAGATCGTCGAGCACGAGCTGTGGTCGAATCGCGCCACCGGGCAGCAGGTGGCGGAGGCCTCGCTTCCGGCGCCGCGGGGCGACATCGAAGACGCGACGGGCGCAGTGCTCGCCCACAGTCGCGAACTCGTGACGCTCAGCTTCTCGCTCGACCTGATGCCCGACCGGCGCGGGCTGTACCGCATGCTGCTCAAGGCGCGCGTGCCAGCGACCCGTGCGCGGCCCGTGCTCGACGCGGAGCGCAAGTGGTACGACCTGCGCCAGAACTTCGAGCCCTCGCAGGTCGTGGCGCTGCGCAAGCTCACGGGCGTACGCTCGTCGCCCGCTGGCGACCGCGTGTCGGTGGAATCGATGGGTGCGCGCGAGATCCTTGGCCGCATCAACCCGGAAGGGAAGGGCGTCGACGGCCTCGAACTGCTGCTCGACTCGCTGCTGCAGGGCGAGCCGGGACGCGCGCGCACCCTGCGCGGGCGGGACGGCCGTCGCTTCGAGACGCCCGACATGCTGTCGGAACCCCCGCGCATCGGCCACACGGTCCGGCTCACCATCAATCAGGTGTTGCAGGACATCTGCGACCAGGCGCTGCTCGATGCGACGCGCAGTCTCGACGCGGACGGCGGCGACATCGTGATCCTCGATCCGTACAGCGGTGAATTGCGCTGCCTGACGAGCCACCGCCGCAACGTGCGTGGACTGAGCGCGTCTACGATCGTAGAGCCGTTCGAGCCGGGTTCCACGCTCAAGCCTTTTCTCGTGGGCCGTCTGCTCGAGATGGGACGCGCGCGTCCGGGGGAGATCATCGAGACGTTCGATGGCGCCTACGCGGTCTTCGGCCGCCGCATCACGGACGTGCACAAGGCGGCGCGCATGTCGGTGGCCGATGTCATTAGATATTCGAGCAACGTGGGCATCGCGCGCCTGAGCGAGCGGGTGTCGGATGGCGAGCTGTATTCGCTCTACCGGGACCTCGGATTCGGGACGCCGACCGGCATTCCGTATCCGGTTGAGGCGTCGGGGGTGCTGTACCACCCCAGCAAGTGGTCCAAGCAGTCGCATCATTCGCTGGCCATCGGCTACGAACTGAGCATGACGCCGCTGCAACTGGCCCTCGCCTATGGTTCGCTGGCCAACGGCGGCCGGCTGATGTCGCCGGGATTGATCAAGGAGATCCGCGACGGCGACGGCAACGTGATCTTCCGGCACCAGCCTCGCGAGGTACGGCGTGTCTTCGACACGAACACCACCCGGACGGTCATGGCCATGCTGGCGAGCGTCGTGGACAGCGGCACCGCGACGGACGCGGAACTGGCGACCTTCGACCTGGCGGGCAAGAGCGGCACCGCGCGACGCACGGTGGCGGGACGCTACGGCAAGCAGGGCTCGCAGCGATACACGTCGTCGTTTGTCGGACTCTTTCCCGCCAAGGACCCGCAGTACGTCGTGCTGGTCAAGCTCGACAACCCGCGCGGCACCTACTACGGTGGAAAGACCGCGGCGCCCGTGGCGAAGTCGGTCATTACCGCGGCGCTCGCGGCACGCGATGCCTCGCTCGACTGGGGGAACCTGCCCGCGCAACGGGCGTCGTACCTGCCGCCGGCGTTAGGCGTTGGTCCGGCTACGGCTGCCGCGGCATCGCCCAATGGGCCGGTCATCGCGGTGTCCAACCCCCTCGCTCCCGTGACGGCCGCCGAGGCTACTGGGAACGACAGCACGGAGACCGCGGCGGTGCCGTCGGCTACCGTGCCGCTGGTGGATTCGACGCCGGAGCCGCCCGCGCGTGCACCGATGCGATTCGACCTTACGAAGCCGCTCAAGGAACCACCCGTCGAAATCCGCGTGGTGGCAGTGCCAGACGTGCGCGGCCTGCCGTTGCGCGTGGCCGTCCGGGAGCTGCATCGCGCCGGCTTTCAGGTGCGACTGGTGCGCGGGGGTGGTGATGGCAGCACGCATCCGGCGGCCGGAGAGCGGGTGCGCACGGGATCGCTCGTCCGGCTCGAGCGTCCGTGAGCCGCACGTTCGTGCTGCGGACGGTGCTCGACGCCCTGCGGGAGGCCGGAGAGCTCGTGGGCGTGGAAGGCGTGCTGCCTGAAGTCGCCACGGTGGTGACGGACGATTCGCGCGCTGTGGTGGCAGGCGCGCTTTTTCTTGCCGTGCGCGGCACCGCGCACGACGGGCATGACTATCTGCCCGCTGCAGAATCTGCGGGAGCGGCCGTCGCGATTGTCGAGGACGCGACGCGCACTGCCTTGCCGCGCATCGTCGTGCGCAGCGGGCGGCGCGCCGCCGCCCTCGCCGCGTCCGCCGCCTACGACTGGCCCGTTCGTCGCCTCGCGCTCGTCGGTGTGACGGGAACGAGCGGCAAGACGACCGTCGTCTCGATGCTGCGGTACGTGCTGGATGGGCCAGAAACGCCGGCGGCGTCACTCGGCACCCTCGGAGTGCTGCTCGGCAGTGCGGGTACACCGTTGCCGGGGGGCGCGGGTCTTACCACCCCAGGGCCGGTGGAGTTGCAGCGCGTGCTCCGGGATCTCGTGGACGCCGGGGTGCGCCGCGTGGCGATGGAGGTGTCGTCGCACGCGCTCGACCAGCATCGCATCGACGGCGTGAATTTCCAGGCGGCGGTGTTCATCAACCTCTCCCGCGATCACCTGGACTACCACCAGTCCATGGAAGCGTATTTCGCCGCGAAGGCTCGCCTCGTCGAATATCTCGCGCCCGCTGGCACCGCCGTCGTGAACGCGGACGTGACCACATGGCGCGCGCTGCCCGACGCACCTCGCACGATTCGGTTTGGGCTCACGGCAGGCCATCATGCAATTGGGCAAGCGGAGGGTGGCTCGCGTGCCGGCCACGACGCTGACGCGCACCTTGATGCGACGGTTGAGGTGCGCGCCGAGGACGTAGTGTATTCGCCATCTGGTAGCGCCTGGACGTTGGTGGCCGGGGATGAGCACGCGGCAGTCCTGCTGCCGCTCATTGGAGATTTCAACGTGTCCAATGCGCTGGCCGCTGCTGCCGCCGCCTGGTCCATGAGTACGCCCGTATCCCGCATCGCGGAGCGCCTGTCGTCCCTGCCACAGGTCCCGGGCCGCCTCGAGCGTATCCTGACATCGCCGACGGTGCTGCGGGACTATGCGCACAAGCCCGACGCGCTGGAGCGCGCGCTCGACGCGGTCCGGCCCTTCACGTCTCGTCGCCTCATCGTGGTGTTCGGATGCGGCGGAGATCGCGACAAGGGCAAGCGTCCGATCATGGGCGAGATCGGGGAACGGAAGGCCGATGTGGTCATCCTCACCAGCGACAATCCAAGGACCGAGAACGCCGAGCGCATTCTCGACGACATCGAGGCGGGCATGTCGCGTCCGCACGAGCGCATCGAGGACCGTCGCGCCGCCATTCAGCGCGCGCTTGAGCTGGCATCGCCGGGTGACGTGGTGGTGCTCGCGGGCAAGGGACACGAAACGTACCAGATCCGAGGCACCACCTCGTATCCCTTTGACGAGAAGATGATCGTGGCTGAACTCGCTGCCTCCCTGGCGCCCCCAACGTGAGCTTCTGGACGCTCGGCCGACTGGCCCACGCCCTCGCCGATGAGCTGGTCGGCGCGGCACCCACTGCCGAGGCACCACTCGGGCGCGTCGTGACCGACACCCGCGCGATTGCACCTGGCGACGTCTTCGTCGCTCTCATCGGCGAGCGCTTCGACGCGCACGACTTCCTGGAGACTGCTGTGCAGGAAGGGGCGTCGGCGCTCGTCGTGTCCGACGCCGCGCGTGCAGCACGGCTCGGGGTGCCGCTGTTTGTGGTGCCCGACACCCGCTCGGCGCTCGGCGCATTGGGGCGCTATCGGCGGCGGGCGTGGGGCGGTCCCGTGGTGGCCGTCGCGGGCTCGAATGGAAAGACCACGACCAAGGCGCTCATCACGGCCGCACTCTCCGCAACGCTCGAGGTGCACGCGACCACCGGCAACCTGAACAACCAGGTGGGTGTTCCGCTGACCCTGCTCGCGATTCCAGATGAAGCGCAGGTCGCAGTGGTCGAGATCGGAACCAATCATCCCGGCGAGGTGGCGACGCTGCGCGCCCTGGCCGAGCCGAACGTGGCCGTGGTCACGAGCATCGGGGAGGAGCACCTCGAAGGACTCGGCACTCTCGACGGCGTGCTGCGCGAGGAGTGCGCGGTATTCACCGATGTACCCATCGCGATTACGCCCGCTGGCCAGCCGGAGGTGGGCCGCATGGCGCGTGAGGCGATGGCGCACGTGGTGGAAGCCGGCACCGACGCGGGAGATGTGCATGCGGACGGGTGGGGAGTGGGACCCGATGGCCGCGGCTGGTTCTCGCTGGGCGACGTGCGCGTGACGCTGCCGTTGCTGGGGGCGCACAACGTGCGCAACGCGATGCTCGCCGTGGCGGTCGCCCGCACCTGCGGTGTCAGCGATGCCGCGTCCGCCGCGGGCATGGCCCACATGGCCCAGTTATCGATGCGCAGTACATTGATGTCCGTCGGCGACTTGCTCGTGCTGCATGACGCCTACAACGCAAACCCCGCCTCGGCCCGCGAAGCGCTGGCGATGCTGGATGCGCTGGACCCCGCACGGCCGCATGTCGCCGTGCTGGGCTCGATGCTGGAACTCGGACTGCACAGCGATGCCATGCATGAGGAGATCGCCCGCCGCGCGCTCGCGTCCTCGGCGAGTGTGATAGCCGGCACCGGCGAGTTTGTGCGCGCCTTCGCGACCGTGGCGCCAAATGACACCCGGGTGCTCACCGCCGCCGACGCCGAGGCGCTCTGGCCCACCCTGCGCTCCTCGATTGCCCCGAACGCGATTATTCTGCTGAAAGGCTCGCGCGGCGCGCGATTAGAACGATTGATGCCCTATTTAAGGAAGCACGCCGGACTCCCCGAAACGGAATAGTGCCCCTCGTCTTCCCGTCTTCCCGTCTTCCCGTCTTCCCGTCTTCCCGTCTTCCCGTCTTCCCGTCCTCTCGTCTTCTCGACTTCGTTTGAGGCCCCTTGCTCCACTTCCTGCTCAGCCCCTTCATCCCCGACTTCCCGATTCTCCGCCTCATCGGCTACATCTCGGTGCGGGCGGCGGCGGCCGCGGTCACGGCTCTGCTGCTCTCGTTTCTCGTCGGGCCGCCCATCGTGCGACGTTTGCGGGCCATGCGCGTGAGCCAGGTGGTGCGCGAGGGCACGCCCGACTCGCACCAGTCCAAGGGCACGACGCCCACGATGGGTGGCCTCGTGATTCTGGTGTCATCGATCGTGCCGACGCTGCTGTGGACCCGGCTGGACAACGCCTACGTCCTGTTGGCGCTCCTCGTGACGGTCTGGATGGGGGGCATCGGATTCGTGGATGATTACCTCAAGCTCAAGCAGAAGCGAGAAGGAAGGAAGAACGAGGGCCTCGTGGAGCGGTACAAGCTGGCCGGACAGGTGTCCATCGGCGTGATCTTCGGCTACATCCTCTGGAAGTATCCCGTGTCCACGCTGCCCGGCGCCTCCACCACGCTGCCGTTCGTCAAGTACGTGCTGATCGTGCCAGCAGCGGCGGGTTTGTCATGGCTCTACGTGCCCTTCACGACCTTCATCCTCGCCGGCACCAGCAACTCCGTGAACCTCACCGACGGACTCGATGGACTCGCGGCTGGCCTGTCCGCCATCGCGTTGGTGACCTTCGCCCTCTTCGCCTACATGATGGGCCGAGTGGATGCGAGTACGTATCTGCAGTTATTCTACCTGCGGGGCTCGGGCGAGTTGGCCGTGTACTGTCTTGCCTTGGCGGGGGCATGCATCGGGTTTCTCTGGTACAACACGCATCCGGCGCAGGTGTTCATGGGCGACACCGGGGCGCTCGCGCTGGGCGGCGCCATCGGGGCTATTGCGATCCTGCTCAAGAGCGAGTTCCTGCTCCTCTTCGTCGGAGGTGTCTTCGTGGCGGAAACGATGAGTGTCATCATTCAGCGTGTCGTGTTCAAGATCCGGCGGCGACGACACGGCCTCGAATACGCCCAGGCGAATCGCGTCTTCCTGCGAGCGCCACTGCATCACCACTTCGAACTGAAGGGCTGGCAGGAGACGCAGGTCGTGGTGCGGTTCTGGATTCTCGGCATCCTCTGCGCGTTCGTGGCACTGACCACACTCAAGCTGCGATGATCGTGTCCTACGACTGGAGGAGCGGCGAGGTTGCCGTGGTCGGACTCGGGAGGAGTGGGGTGTCGGCAACGACGCTGCTGCGCCGACTGGGGGCGCAGGTGTATGCCTCCGACGGCTCGTCCGGTCGCGAGGCTATCCGCGGCGGGGAGGCGGCTCGCGTCGCCGGCGCCACGGCGGAGGTGGGCGCGCACGACCTGGCGCGGATTGCCGCCGCCAGCCTCGTCGTGGCGAGCCCCGGCGTGCCGCCCGACGCTCCGCCGCTCGCCACTGCGCGAGAGGCGGGAGTGCTGATCATCAGTGAGGTGGAACTCGCGCTCTCGGTCATGCCGCAGCAGCGCCATATCGCGGTGACCGGAACCAACGGCAAGACCACCGTCACCGCGCTCATCGCCCACCTGTTGCGAGGCATCGGCCACTCCGCGGAGGCGGCGGGCAACATCGGCACGCCACTCTCGGAGATCGCGCTTCGCGACACCCGGCCCGACTGGATCGCCCTCGAGTTGTCGTCCTTCCAACTGCACGACACGCCCTCGGTGAATCCCACCGTGGGCGTGCTGACCAACCTCGCCCCCGATCACCTGGATCGCTACACCAGCGTGGAGGCGTATTACGCAGACAAGGCGTTTCTCTTCCGGCACGCGTCCCGCGGCTCGCACTGGGTGGTGAATGCCGATGATCCCGCCGTCATGGCGCTTATCCGTGGTGTGCCGGGATTCAGCGCCCGCTTCTCTTCCGCCGGCCGCCTGTGCGACGCCTTCCTTGGCGGGCGGGAGAAGCAGCACCTCATCGTGATGGACGAGACGCTGCTTCGGCGCAGCGAGCTGCAGTTGTTAGGCGATCACAACGTCGCCAATGCGCTGGCGGCGGCGCTGGCGGTGATGACGGCCAGCGCGACACACGAGAGTCACAACCACCGTACGCGCCTGGCCGCAGCGCTGCGCACCTTTGCCCCGCTGCCACATCGCCTCGAGCCGATCGGCGAATTCGGGGAGGTGCTGTGGATCAACGACTCCAAGGCCACCAACGTGTCGTCCACTCTCTCGGCGCTCGAGAGCATGACGCGACCGACCGTGTTGCTGCTCGGCGGACGTCACAAGGGTGAACCCTACACCGGACTCACCGCCGCCATCGCTGCGCACTGCCGTGTCGTGCTCGCCTACGGCGAAGCTGCCGATGAGATCGAGCAGGACTTGGCGGAGGCCGTGCCCGTGGAACGCGTGGTCGGGGACTTCGCCAAGGTCATGGCGAAGGCGCGCGAGCACGCTCTTCCCGGTGACGCGGTCCTGCTCAGCCCCGCCTGTTCCAGCTACGATATGTTCAACAACTACGAAGAGCGCGGGCGTGCCTTTGCGGCCGTCGCGCGCGGTGAGCGCTGATGTACAATCCGTCGCGCGTGCGCGAACGCTGGGTCATGGGATCAGAGGCGCGAGCCATCGTGCTCGTCATCGCGGTGCTGACCGCCTTCGGACTGGCCACGCTGTACAGCGCGAGTGCGATCGTCGCCATGCAGGAGCACGACGACTTCAGCTACTTCTTCCTGCGCCAGCTCATCGGCGTGGTGGTGGGAATGGCCGGCTTTGCGATCGCGGCGAAGTTCGATGCCGACAAGCTGGAGCGCCTCGCGTGGCCCCTCATCGTGCTCACCATGGTGCTCATGCTGGTGACCGTGCTGCCCTTCACCAAGAGCATCGCCCCGTCCGTAAATGGCTCGCGCCGTTTCCTCTTCGGCGCGTCGGTGCAACCGTCGGAGCTGGGAAAACTTGCCGTGGTCGTCTGGACCGCGATGCTCGTGCTGCGCAAGGGTGAGCAGATGCGACGCCTCACCAAGGGTCTGCTCCCCTTCCTGGTCGTAATCGGGGTGCTCGACGTGCTCGCCTTCTTTCAGCCCGACCTGTCCGTCGCGATGATGTTCACCCTGCTCATGGGCATCATCCTCTTTGCCGCCGGCGTGCGCGTGGGACACTTCGTGCTGCTTGGCATGCTGGCGGCACCCATGCTCTGGCATGAAATCGTGAAGCGGCAGTACGCGATGTCGCGCATGCTGTCCTTCATGGGGTCGGGCGACGCTCCCGAAGTGATCAACTACCAGCTCAGGCAGTCGCTCATTGCCGTCGGTTCGGGCGGAGTGCTCGGCAAGGGGTTCGGACAGGGGCAGCAGCAGTACGGCTGGGTGCCGTTCGGATACAACGACTTCATCGGCAGCAACATCGGCGAGGAATGGGGATTCCTCGGCATGATGTTCATCGTCCTGATCTTCGCGCTCTACACCTACCTCGGGCTGCGCATCGCCCGCCAGGCACGTTCGCGTTTCCTCGAACTGGTGGGCATTGGTCTCACCACCGTGACTGCGATCACCGCCTACCTGCACATCGGCGTCGTCCTCGGCATGCTGCCGACCACGGGCCTCACCCTGCCGTTCGTCTCGTACGGACGGTCGAACCTCGTGCTGAGCTTCGTGCTCACCGGAATTCTCGTCAACATCGGTAGCCAGAAGGAACGGGTGTACGGTGAGACCGCGACCGACCCATCCGTCGTTCCCGGCTAGTGCGCGTCTTCTTCTCGGGGGGCGGTACGGGCGGCCATCTCTATCCTGCACTCGCGATTGCGCGCGCGCTGGTGCGCCTCGAGCCCAGGGTGCAGCCGCATTTCATCGGGGCCCGGCGCGGCATCGAACGCGAGATCCTTCCCACCACCGAGTTTCCGCACACGCTGCTGGACCTGCATCCGTTGTACCGCAGCGCGCCGTGGCGCAACTGGCGCACCGTGGCGAGCCTGACGTCGGGCTGGCGCCGTGTGGACCAACTGGCCGCTGCAGGACGACCGCGCCTCGTGGTCGCGACCGGCGGCTACGCGGCCAGCGCGGCGCTCGCGTACGCGACGGTGCGGCGCGTGCCGTTCGTGATTCAGGAACAGAACTCATTTCCCGGCAAGACCGTCGCCCTCTTTGCGCGGTGGGCGAGGGAAGTGTACCTCGGCTTTCCCGAGGCAACCGCTGGGTTGCCCGCGCCGGCCCGCGCGCGCGCGGTGGACACCGGCAATCCCGTGGATCCTCCCCCCGACGCGCGTCCGGACAAGGCGCGCATGCGGGCCGTCTGGAATCTCGCCGACGACGTGCACTTCGTGGTGCTTGCCTTCGGCGGCAGCCAGGGATCCGCGGCGCTCAATGCGCTCGTGGAGGGCTGGCTCGAACGGGGACTGCCCCCGGGCGTGGGCCTCATTTGGGGCACAGGGCGCGATCACTTCGACCGCTTTGCGACGCTGGCAAGCGACCGCGTGGCCGTGCGCCCGTACCTGGCGCCCATCGCCGACGCGTACGCCGCCGCCGATTTCGCCATCGCGCGAGCGGGCGCGATGACCACCGCCGAGCTGTGCGCGTGGGGCCTGCCCATGTTTCTCGTTCCGCTCCCCACCGCGGCCGCTGACCACCAAACCGCGAACGCCCGCGCCCTCGGCGACGCGGGGGCCGCGCTGTGGATGCCGCAGGGGGAGGTGAGCGCCGCCCGGCTCGACGAGCAGTTGCGGGCGCTGCTCGCAGCTCCGGCGTCTCTTGCGCGGCTGCGAGACGCGGCGCTCGCGCGCGGTCGTCCCGACGCCTCGCATCGGATTGCCCAGCGCATCATCGCGCTGCTCGACACCTCGGCGCGGTTGGCCTGAGCCGATCCGGCCGCGCTCCGTTAGATTCTGCATTCGATGTCCTCACGTCTCTTCAACACGTCCGACCCGCGTCCCATCCATTTCGTCGGTATCGCCGGCGCGGGGATGAGTGCGCTCGCGGAGTTGTTCGTCAGGCGCGGCATCTCGGTCACCGGCTGCGATGTCGTGCTGGCCGGGGTGGACGACCTGCGGCGTCTCGGCGTGGCGATGACTCAGGGACATGACGCGGCGCATGTCGCCGGTGCGCGGGCACTGGTAATCACGTCGGCCATGCCGCGCGAGCATCCGGAGCTCGATGCGGCGCGGGGCGCGGGCGTGCCGATCGTGCGACGCGCCGAAGCGTTAGGCGGCGCGGTGAACAACGGGACCGTCGTGGCCGTGGCTGGCACGCACGGCAAGACCACCACGACCGTGATGACCACCGAAGCCCTGGCGACCGCGGAGATGTCACCCACCGGGGTCGTGGGAGGTCGGGTGGGCGCGTGGGGCGGCAACCTCCGGTTCGGGGGGGAGCGCCTCTATGTGGTGGAAGCGGACGAGTATGATCGCTCGTTTCTTGCGCTGCGGCCCACCGTGGCCGTCGTGACGAATGTGGAAGCCGATCATCTGGACGTCTACGCCGACCTGGCCGACATCCGGAGGACATTCGAGCGCTTTCTCGAGCCGGCGCACACCATCGTGCTCTGCGAGGATGATGCCGGCGCCTCCACCCTGTCCGTTCCGACCGGCGCACAGGTTATTCGCTACAGCACCATGTCGCGGAACGCACGTCTGCTGGGCGAGGCGAGCCCCCTGAACGACGGCAGGACCGTCGTGGCGGTCACCTTCGATGGCGAGTGCCTGGGCGACGTGGTTCTGCAGGTGCCGGGATTGCACAACGTGCGCAACGCACTCGCAGCCATGGCCGCGGGATTATCGTTAGGCGCCTCCATGGAGGGGCTGCGCGCCGGGCTGGAGGCCTTCCGCGGCGTGGAACGACGTTTCCAACGGCTCGGACAGGTGAACGGGATCGACGTCGTGGACGACTACGCCCACCATCCCACCGAAGTGAGCGCGACGCTGGCCGCCGCCCGGACGGCATACCCGGATCGTCGCCTCGTGGTCGCCTTCCAGCCACACCTGTACTCGCGCACCCGTGACTTCGCCGCCGGCTTCGCGGCGTCGCTGGCGACGGCCGATGTCGCGCTGGTGTCGGACATCTATCCGGCTCGCGAGCAACCGTTGCCCGGCGTCTCTTCCGCGCTCATCACCGATCGCATGGCCGCCCTCGGGCGCGCTCCCGCGTGGACCGGGACGCGCGCGGAGCTGGGTGAGGCGCTGGCCACGCTGGTGCGCTCGGGTGACGTGGTGCTGACGCTCGGGGCGGGGGACATCACGAAGTCGGGACCGGAACTGTTGCAACGCCTAACGACTGGAGCACGCGCGTGAGTCGCGCCAAGCGCCACGAAGCCGGCGCCGCCGAGCCGCCGCAGCCGCCGCAGCCGCCGCCGCCGAAGCCGCGGGGGCGGACGGCGAGGTGGTACCTGGCGGCCGCCGTCGTCATGGCCAGCATCGGACTCTCGATCCCGTGGTGGGGCCATGACCTCGCCTTCTTTCGCATCCGCCGGGTGGAAGTGCGCGGCACCCGCTTCGCACGCCCCTCGGACATCGCGGCCCGCGTGGACATCGATACGACGCGGTCGATCTGGAGTGGACTCGATTCGATCAGGACGCGCGTGGAGGAGCACCCCCAGGTGCGCTCCGCCCGGATTTCGCGGCGGTTGCCAGGCACGCTCATCGTGACTGTTGACGAAAACCTTCCCATCGCGCTCGTGCCCGCCGCGGGTGGCTTCCGTGCGTACGACGAGGCGGGGCGCCGCCTGCCGATGGATCCCAGCCGGGGGGGTGTGGACCTTCCGATCACCCCCCGCTCTGATACGGCGGTCTTTCGCGTGCTCGCCGAGCTCAAGGCGGAGACGCCGGAGTTCTACGCCCGCATCAGCGAAATTCGCCGATCGGGGCGAGATGAGATCCATTTGCAGCTCGTGGACGTTATCGTTCGCGCCATGCTGGATGTGAGCAGTCAGCGAATACTGGAGCTATCTTCCGTCGAAGCCGACCTCGAGCGGCGACACCTCCGTCCCGTTGAGCTCGATTTGCGTTTCAAGGACCAAGTCATCGCACGCCTCCCATGAACGTCGAACGATTGGTCGCAGGGCTCGACATCGGGTCCGCGAAGACAACCGCCATCATCGCGGAAGTGGTGGGAGACCTGCCACGGCATCCCGGAATCCGGGTGCTGGGCGTCGGACAAGCGCGCACGACGGGACTGCGTCGCGGGATCGTGGCCGACATCGAGGAGACCACCCAGTCCATCCGCAAGGCAGTCACCGACGCCGAGCAGATGGCGGGGGTCAAGGTGGACGCCTGCTACGTGGGCATCGCCGGCGAGCACGTGAAGGCGATGATTTCGAAGGGCATCGTAGCCGTGAGCGGCGACGAGATCGTGCGGGGGGATGTGGACCGCGCCAACGCCGTGGCGCGGGCGCAGGCCATTCCGCCCGAGCGTGAACTCCTGCACGCCATTCCGCAGGAATACACGGTCGACAAGACCGAGGGCATTCGCGATCCCATCGGCATGGTAGGCACGCGCCTCGAGACCGAGATGTATCTCGTCACCATCGGCAGCTCGCCCTCACTCAACCTGCGCAAGGCAGTGGAGAAGGCGGGCTACCGCGCGCACCAACTGGTGCTCGAGCCCCTGGCCAGCGCCCTCGCGGTGCTCACCGAGGACGAGAAGGAGCTGGGGGTCGCGCTCATCGAGATGGGGGCGGGCACGACGGACATCGCGGTATTCCACGAGGCGAAGATCCGGCACCTTGGCACCGTACCGTTCGGCGGAAACAACGTCACGAATGACATCGTGCACGGACTGGGTGTGACGCAGGCCGACGCCGAGCGGCTGAAAGAGCGCTACGGTTGCGCCTACGAGCCGATGGTGGACCCGTCGGAGGTCATCTCACTGCCCAGCACCGTGGCACAGGGCGACCGGCAGATCCCGCGCGAGCTGCTCGCCCACATCATTCACCAGCGCACCGACGAGATCTACGATCTGGTAATGCGGGACATCGAGGCGGCGGGGTATGCCGGCAAGCTGAGCGCCGGCGTGGTGCTGACCGGTGGGGCGGCGGCGCTGACGGGAG
>JBDSVW010000389.1:0-3849 GCA_039927015.1 Gemmatimonadaceae bacterium
TGCCGAGGTTCTGCGGAGTGAGCGTCGGCGTGCCGCCCTGTCCTGCTTCGGGCGCGTACGAGCGCAGCGCCGCGAAGGCGTCGGGCTGCTGGCCGGCGCGTCCCCACGCGGCCCGCAGGCGCAACGACGAGACACCGGGCAGGTCCCGCGCGAACGGCTCCTCGCCGATCACCCACGAGGCGCTGAACTTGGGATAGTAGGACGCGGCGTAGCTTTTTCCGAAGGCGCTGTTGTCATCGCCGCGCACGGCGGCCGTGAGGAAGAGGCGGTCGCGCCACCCCAGCTGCTCTTGCACGTAGAGTCCCACCGTCTTGTTCTCGACGAAGGTCTCCTGCGCCGTCTTGGTCGCGCCAGCGGTGACGGTCTCGAGATCCTTCACTGGAAATGTCTCGGCGCGGGCCAGAATGGCCTGGTTCTGCTTGCGGTAGTACTGGGCCCCGAATGCCGTCTCGAGTTTGAGGCTGCTCGACGGACGCCAGGTGACCGTGCCCGCGTAGTCGGCGCTCACGTACGACGCATCCGACTGCTGCACGTCGCGGCGACCCAGCGGGAAGAGGGAGCCGGGGGTCGAGATCTTCTTCCAGAGACTCGACAGGCGCTGCGTGGTGAAGTCGCCGCCCACCGTTAGGCGCTGGTTGAACCAGCCCGTGGGGAGGTGACGCAGTGTCGTCGTGATGGTGGTGCGGCCGACGTCCTCGTAGCCCTGGATATCGTCTTCGTACACCTCAGGCAGGTAGGCCAGGAAGCCGCGCATCGGGCCATCGAGCCCGCCCGGCAGGTTGCGACCGGGCTCACATCCCGGCGAGGGGCACGACCAGGTGATGGCGGTGGTGACAGGCTGCTGCACACCAGCCGAACGCAGGCGGCTCCGCTCGTAGCCAAGGCCGAAGTCGAGGAAGATCTTGTCGCTGGGGGTGAAGGTGAGGTTGCTGCGACCGCTCAGCCGGTTCTTCCAGTTGTAGTCCACCGGCCCCTCGTCGCGATCCCACCCGCCGAAGAAGAGGTAGTTGAGCGTCTCGGCGCCCCCTGAGATGGAGACGTCATATCCCTGCGGCCTGCCCGTCGAGAACGGCGAGCCCTTGCACGCGTCGCCGTCCTGCTTGTACGGCTTGGGGCAGCTACCGTACCTGGCGACCGGGAAGCCGATCTCCCGTTCACGCTTGAGGATGTTGACGTCCACAATCTCGCCGGCCGCGCTTTTGTAGTACGTATGCTGGAAGAGGTTCTCCGGATCGGGCAGCCAGTTGGCGCCACCCTTCACCTGGTAGTTCACCGTGGGCCGCCCGCGGGCGCCTTTCTTGGTGATGATGTTGATCACCCCGTTGGAGGCTTCCGTGCCGTAGAGCGTGGCCGCCGAGGGACCCTTAATGATCTCGATGCTCTCGATCTCCTCGGGATTGAGGTCGTTGATGCGCGAGGGTGCATAGCGGCTGTCCACGCCGCCCTGTCCCGGGAAGCCGCCCGCATCGGCGGCCGCGTTGTTCACGCGCACGCCATCGATGTAGAGCAGCGGTTCGGAGGAGAGCGTCATGCTGCTCGCGCCGCGGATGCGGGTGTTCCCACCCGATCCCACGTCGCCGCCCCCCGACGCCACGCGCACACCGGGAACGACGTTGAGGAACTGCTGCACGTTCGGCTTGGGTGCCACCTTGGCCAGTTCGGCGGCATTGACGATGCCCATCGCATTGCCGAGTTCGCGTTTCGCTGTCGCGTTCGGTGTGCCGGTCACGACCACCTGGTCGAGCGTCATCGTCGTCTTCTCGAGCGCGAAGTCGACGCGCAGCGAGTCGCGCAGGGTGATTTCGCGGGTGATGCGGCTGTAGCCGAGCCGTCGCACCGAGACCGTGTAGGTGCCCGGCGGGATGTTGATGACGCGAAAGGCGCCCGAGGGCGAGGAGAGCGCGCCGAGTCGCGTGCCCTCGATGGAGATCGTGGCGCCGGCCACCGGTTCGTCGGAGCGGGCGGTGGTCACGGTTCCCGTCAGGATGCCGCTCTGCGCGTGCGCGAGTTGCACCGGGAGGATCGTGAGCGTGGCGAGGAGCAGCAGCGTGCGGGCGATGGCTCTGCCCCCAGGTGTTGCGTCGCGGTGGACGTCGTTCGGCATGAGACCTCCGAGGGTCTGTCAGTGAGACCGTCGCGGGAAGCGCGAGTCCGTCACGCTCGGGGGAGGCTGGCGGAGGGGCGACGAGCGTGATCGCGCGCGACGCGCCATGTATGCACCCGGGGTTGTGTATTGTAAAGTGTATGCAAAAACGCTGTACACGCCCGGGTTCGATGGGCCAAGGCCAGACGCTTGTGCGACGGAACGGGTGAAGCGACCCGCGGCCACGCGGTGGGGTCCGTCGCACGGTCCTGCTCCAACAGCGGGTGGCGGCACAGGGGGCTGTGCAGTGAAAGTGACGCTCGTGTCCAAGCCCGCGGCCCACGAGACGATTGGGATCACGGTCGCCGAGCGCACGTCGCCGCTCAGGGAGTCAGGCGTCCCTGGAAGCAGGAGGAGTACGCGCGCCTCGCGCAAAGGCGAAGACGCGAAATGGCATGCTACCGATTACCACGCAATCCCATAATCCTCCCCATGATTCGACGCCGCCCCCCACAGCGTGCGATGCACCCGGTCCATCCAGATCGCCGTGATGGGTCCCGACGTCAGGCGCTCGAACTCCATCGTATATCCCATACGGCGTAATGCTGCACGTGTGTAGTCAGGCGTCGATTCCGCCAGCACCACGCGCCCCGGCCGCGACTCGTGCGCGCCGAACGAGCTGCGCATCTGGTACGAGTTGATGTTCGGCGCCTCCGCCGCCTCCTGCGGCGTCATGCCCCACTCCACGGTGTTGAGCAGGAACTGCAACAGGTTCTGGTCCTGCGAGTCGCCCCCCTGCACGCTGAACGCCATCATCGGCGCTCCGTCCTTGAGCGCGAGTGAGGGGGTGAGCGTCACGCGCGGGCGCTTGCCGGGTTCCACCACGTTGAACGGGCCGTCGCCGGGGTGCGTCACGAAGCTCTGTGCACGCTGGCTGAGCCCTACACCGGTGCGGCCGGCAATGACGGCGGGAATCCAGCCGCCGCTGGGCGTGATGGAGATGACCCACCCCGACGTGTCGGCGGCCTGGATGGACGTGGTGCCGGAGTAGAACCCCTCCTCGAACGAGAGTTGGTCGTTGCTGCCGCCGTCGCTCACCTTGTCCTGCTGCCCGCTCTTCGGCATGTCGGCGGGGGCGCCGGTCACGCTCCACTTCGCCAGCAGCGCGGTGAAGGGGTTCTTCTCTCCCTGGAAGGGATACGGATCGCCGGGCTTGATGGTGGCGTCGTTGCGGTCCCCTTTCATCTGTGCATAACGAGCCTTCGCGTACTCCTTGGACAACAACCCTTTCATGGGCTGGTTGGTTGCGAACGCGGGATCCCCGTAATAGAAATCGCGGTCGGCGAACGCCATCGACATAGCCTGGTAAAGCGTGTGGATGTAACGCACGCTGTTGAAGCCCATGCTCTTGAGATCAGCGTTCTCCACGATTTTCAGCGCCTGTAGCAGGGCAGGCCCCTGCGTCCACTGCTGCAGCTTGTAGACGTCCACGCCCTTGTAGTTGGTGGTGAGCGGCTCCTCGAGCTTCACCTTCCACGTGGCCAGATCCTCTCGCGTGAACAACCCTCCCTGTTCGCGCGTGCCGCGCACGATCTCCTCGGCGATGTCACCCTTGTAGAAGCGGTCGTAGGCAGCGTAGATGGCCTGCTTGCGATTCTTGCCAGCGGCGAGCGCCTCTCGCTCGGCGGACACGAGCTTGCGTAGCGTAATCGCGAGGTCCTTCTGCACGAAGATCTCTCCTGCGGCCGGCGCCTCGCGCGCCTCGC